>VEPG01000107.1 GCA_012026975.1 Desulfuromonas sp.
TTGCCGATGAGATCACATTGGCTTGCAGAATTGAAAAAAAGGGGGGAGATTGGCAGCGTCAATATCTGGTTAGTGATGGAGATGTCCCGATTGAAACCCTTGCAGAGGATGGGAAGTGGCTGGGAGTGCGTGAATATCGCCAGTATTTAGATAGAGCTGGGCTCACTCACGCAATCCGCCATGTTCTGGCGTTGGAGCAAGGTGATACTGATAAGCTATGTGAGTATAACCCACGCCAGTTGCTGGAATTGGTTTTCAGTGTTTTTGGCGATCAAGAGGTTCTAGATAACTATCAACAGGCGAAAAACGAGCAAGTTGAAATCGGGCGTGAACTGGAAAAGCTTGAGGAAGAATTGGCTCGTTTGGGTGTGCGACTGCGTGAGGCCGAGGCGAATGTCAATTCTTACCGTGAGTGGAAGAGCTTAAATAATGAATATCAAAAGCTCTGTTTAGAACTGCTTCCCCGAGCGGGCTTGGCCGATTTGCATGAAAAAATATTGATTGAACGTCATCCCATTATAAGAAAACGATCTGAACTCTGGCGCCGGCAAGATCACTTCAAAACTTTAGAGGAAAAAATTAAGCACTTTGAGGAGGCAATCCAACAGGTTCATGCAAACGAAACCTCTGCGGAAATCGCCATAAAGGTTGCTGAGCAGGACTTTACTGATTGTCGGGATGCGGCCAGTGCAGCTGAAAGGATATTGAAGGAAAAACAGCGCTTGGAAGAGCTCTGTCGCCAACAGCAAACTGGATTTGATGCTGCTGCTTTAGCCGCTGAGCAACGACACAATCAAGGAGTGCTAGCGGCTAATGACCATGACCTAATCAAACTTCGCGAGGAGCGAAGCCAAATCCAGTCACGCTTGGTTGCGCTAAAAAGCGGGGAGAAGGATGAGCCGGGTTTTGTAAAAGAATTCCGGCAGCGATTGCAGAATGAAAAGATAGAACACCAGCTCTTGTCTGACATTGTTGAAATCAATAGGTCCGATTGGCAGGCTGCTTTGGAAGGCGTCCTTAATACATATGCTCATGTGGTGCTCCTCAGCAATCCTAGTGATCGAAAACGTGCATGGGAACTGGGTGAATGCATGAAGTATCGTCACTTTGTTGTCTCCGAACGCACCCCCATGCCCAAACCTGATATAGGTTCACTATTAGAAATAGTTTCATTTAACAAACCTCCAACAATGTGGATAGTTGACCTCCTCAATCGGATACAGCGAGTTGAAACAGTGGACGAAGGAAATCGCCTCCCTTTGGATACGGCATGGGTCACTCGCGAAGGATATTTTCGTGAACGTCGCGGTGGACGTTTTGTCGGGATTGGCAAAAGAGATTTTAAATTTGGTGAGGCAGCTCGAAAAAATGTTTGTGATGAACTGGAAGAAATCCTAAAGAACCATGCGAAAAGAGAAAGGGCGCTACAGGATGAGTCTTCAGCATTAAGCAGACGCATTAGTGAGATTCATGCGCTGATTGAAGGTGTTGATGCTGCCCGACAACTGGAGGCACTTTCTGCTGAATGCACCTTGGCAGAGAAGAGATTCCCCGAATTAGCTAAACAGGCTCATGAAGCTGCCGTGGCTTTGGAAGAAAGCAAAACAATCCATAATCAAGTGCAGGGGAAACATGTTGAATTGCAAATTGCCAAAGCGGGGACCTCTGGTGAGCTTAAATCCGAGAGAGAATCTCTGAGTAGGGAAGATAACGAAGTCAAGGGGCTCAGGCGTCAACACGCGGACAAAATTTTTGATTATCGTCAACGGCGCCGGCAGATGCCTTCAGAATGGTATTCTCGGAGAGCAATTATTGAGCTACGCGAGAAATATGAATCGTCAGACGCTGTAAAAAGAGACATTTCTCGTCTCAAAGAACGGCTCGAACAAGGCACTTGGATAGTTGATGAACAGGTCGTTGCTATCAAAGAAAAACTCCAGGTTGACCACGACCATCTTGAGGAAACCATCAAAGCTCGGCGGATTCATCACAACCGACATATGTCGGCAACCAATGATGCCCGGGATAGCTATATCAACGTTTTGCGCGCGACGGTAAGACAATATAGTCGCAATGTGCGAAAACTTGGAGAACTTGCAGGAATTGGCGTTGAAATAGAGCCACCCCACTTGGTCAACGATGATGTAGCGTTAACTCAGGCCGGACTGAACGTCAAATTTAACTTCGACCAGAAAGGGATGATCGGTCTTAACGATGGAGAAGCATCGGGAGGGCAGCAGGTCATGAAATCCTTGATCTTACTCATCGGCTTGCTGATGGATGAGAACCGGCTTGGAGGTTTTGTATTCATCGACGAGCCATTTGCTCACCTCGATGTATTCAATATTGACAAGGTAGGAGCATTTTTAGAATCGACCCAAGCGCAATATGTTTTGACAACTCCCAATACACACAATGTCAATGTTTTCACAACATCCGATCTGACATTGGTTACTCAAAAGCGACACCATCCATACAAATGGGCACAGCCAGTTGCCTTTTTACGCAGAGAAAAGGGTCTCAAGGATAACTGACGATGAATTGGTCTCTCCCCGATCAGGACGGTATTGTAACCTATCAATTATCTGTAGGTGCCGTTAGTACCTTGCGCGGCCGGCGCAAGCGCAAGGGGATTACTCCCCGGTTCTTCGACCTTGACCTGTGGCCGGACTCCTGGAAAAAGGTGCTTTCCCTGTGGGTGAAACAAGTTGGGAATAGACGTAAATGGATGAGCATGCTCAAGGCTGCTGGCCAGCGATACGTAAATGAAGCCGGTTCGGTTGTTGAAGCTCTTCTCAAGGCAGGCCTAATAGAAGTTGAGGAGCGACGAGATAAGGGTAGTTGGCAACTTCAATGGATTGAATTTCTTGATTTGGAAAAAGTGCGTGAACAGTTGGGATTGCCCAATCGAGAGCATCTGGAGGTTGTTAAGAATGCACAGAGCAATTGTCTTGTAGAATGCCCCGAATTGGAAGGCCTCAAGGATTCTCTTGTGACTATGCCAGCAGAACGGGCAATACGTAGACATGAACTCGTTATTGCTCTTGACCGGTGGGTTGCGGAAGAATGTAATGGCACTCGTCGCGACTTTGCATACTTTGCACGAGGCGATACCAAGGCGTTAACAGATTCTGAATGGTCCTGGCTCGAAAACCATGTCAGTTTAGAACATTTGGGAATTAGTCGGCATGTACCGGCAGTCTGGCTACGGGCACCAATAACCTTATTTTTTAATGGGGGCCGGTTGGATCTGCGTGCTATCCAGGATTTTATCGGACTGACTCCCTATGCTTTTGTGCAATTGAATGCGAATGAGGGGGAGGTCAGGAGTTGGCGATTACTGGAAAATCGGACGGTGTTCGAATAAATTGCAGCTCAACATGGAGCAACCGATGGTGTAGTTTGGGTGCCAGGGTTTGCCCCTTCTTGGTGGAAAGCCTCTGTGCAGCAGTTGTTGGCTCAATGTCCAGCAACTGGGGTTATTGCCTGTGACCCGGACCCTGCAGGAATTGAGATTGCCCTTGATGTCGGCCAAATATGGTCTAGCTGCAATCTTTCATGGGAGCCTTGGAACATGGATTCGGCAACATTGATGGCTTTGCCAAAACGGAAGTTGCTGACAGAAGGAGATAGAGCCAGGCTCAATCGGTTGTTGCCACAAAAATTGCCAAGATTGTTGCAGGAGTTGGCCGATTGGATGGATGAACATGGCGAAAAAGGGGAACAGGAAGGTGTCTTCTTTTGAGTTGGATGTAAGGCCCTGCGCCTCGCCATGCTGCAGACCATCGGCGCCCGCATCGCCTTCTTTGACGAGCCGACCTCCAACCTCGATGCCACCCGCCGCGAAAACCTCGCCCATGCCTTCCGCGCCATCGACGTCGGCAAGGAAGAGGTCACCGAACACTGGTACGACCAGCTCTTCCTGATCAGCCACGACGTGGCGTTTACTGAGGTGACCGACCAGATTGTACAGATGGAAAATGCAGCTGCACATCAAATTTGATGTTGAGGGGATATGGAATTCAGTGTAGAATTTTATGAAACGGAGGGTGGGGTCTCTCCGGTGCGCCAATTTCTGGACGAGTTGAAGGTCAGTGATCCGGATGATTTTGTAGCGGTCCTTGCGGGGTTGGCAAAGCTGCGCAATCGGCAGTATCACCGGGAACCTTTATCCAAAGCGCTGGGCGACGGACTGTTCGAACTGCGCCATGTGGGGAAGCTCAATACCCGCGTGCTCTGGTTTTTCGTCAAAAATCGCCGCATCGTCGCGGTGCATGGCATTCGCAACAAGGGGCTGGCTATTCCGGTCCGTGATCTGACAACCGCGCGGGAGCGGATGCGCGACTGGCAGAAAAGAGAGTCATCATGAACAACACCAATTTCGACCAATATCTTGCAGAGCAGTTGCACGATCCCGCCTTTGCCGCCCGCTTCGAGCATGCCGGCGAGGCTTGGGACGTAGCGCTGCAAATTGCCGCCCTGCGCCAACAGGCCGGGCTCACCCAGAAAGAGCTGGCAAAACTTCTCAAAACCTCCCAGCAGCAGATCAGCCGCCTGGAATCCGCCAGCTATGAAGGCCATTCGCTCAGCATGCTGCGCCGGGTTGCCGAGGTCCTGCATGCACGGGTGCGCGTCATTTTCGAGCCGGTTGAAAACCCGTCGGAGATGCGTGTTGCCGAGACGTCCCCAACGTATGGCACAAAACGCCGCTCGACCAGGCGCTTATAAACCTCTCCGCTTCGGCCTTGCCCTTCCTCCTCCTCCCCGCTATAATCACCCGTTCATTTATCGCAGAGAGGATTTGTCGCATGTTTCGCGAAGAGATAGAGACCCTCACCCAACTCAAGGCCAGGCTCGATGAGCTGAGGAGGTATCTTTGACGTCGATGCCAAGCGTGAGCGGGTCAGTGAGCTGGAAGCCGAAGTCGCCAAGCCCGATTTCTGGAACGACAACGAGCGCGCCCAGGAAGTCCTGAAGGAACGGACCACCCTGGTCAAGCTGGTCGACGACTGGACCGCCGCCAACCGCGAAGTCGACGATCTGCAGGTGCTGTGCGAACTGGGCGAAGAGGGGGAGGACGAGTCGACGCTGGCCGAGGTGCGCGAGCTGCTGCCTGCGCTGGTGCAGCAGGTCGACCGCATGGAATTCGCCCGCATGCTCTCCGGCGAGCACGACCCGAACACCGCCATCGTCAGCATCAACGCCGGCGCCGGCGGTACCGCGGCCCAGGACTGGGCCGACATGTTGCTGCGCATGTACCTGCGCTGGTGCGAGCGTAAGGGGTTCAAGACCGAAATCACCGAATACCAGCCGGGCGATGAAGCCGGGACCAAGAGCGTCACCTTCACCGTGGCCGGCGATTACGCCTTCGGCTATCTGAAGGCCGAGAAGGGGATCCACCGGCTGGTACGCATCTCCCCCTTCGATTCCAACGCCCGCCGCCACACCTCCTTCACTTCGGTCTTCATCTTCCCGGAGATCTCCGACGACATCGAGATCGAGGTCAACGAGAAGGATCTGCGCGTCGACAACTACCGCTCCAGCGGCGCCGGCGGCCAGCCCGTCAACAAGACTGACTCGGCGATCCGCATCACCCACATCCCCACCGGGATCGTGGTCAGTTGCCAGAACGAGCGCTCCCAGCACAAGAACCGCTCCACCGCCATGAAGCAGCTACGGGCCCGCCTGTACGAGCTGGAGATGGAGAAGAAGGAGAGCGAGACAGCCTCCCTGACCGGCGAGAAGAAGGACATCGCCTGGGGGAGCCAGATTCGCTCCTACGTGCTGCACCCGTACCGGATGGTCAAGGACCATCGCACCGGTCATGAGGTCGGCAACGCCGACGGCGTGCTCGACGGCGACCTCGACGGCTTCATCGAGGCCTGGCTGCTCGGCAAGCGCGCGCCGGACAAGAGCTGATCATAATTGTAGGGGCAGGTCTATGACCTGCCTATGGCGGGTTTGAAACCCGCCCCTACGTTACATGGCCTGTACACTCGAGGCCAAAGGATAGAAACCATGGAAGAAAAAAGCGACGTCCTCGCCCAGCGGCGAGCCAAGCTCGATGAACTGCGCAATGAGGGGATCAACCCCTTTGCCAACGGCTTTGTGGCAACCCATACCGCCGCCGAGGTGCACGCCGCCCATGCCGAGCACGATGCCGCGGCGCTGGCCGACTGTACCGTCCAATATGCCTTGGCCGGGCGGATCATGGCCCGGCGCGACTTCGGCAAGGCCGCCTTCCTGCAGTTGCAGGACCGCGGCGGGCGCTGCCAGATCTACGTGGCGCAGGAGCAGCTCGGCGAAGAGGTCTTCGCGCTCTACCGCAAGCTGGATATCGGTGACATCGTCGGCGTCACCGGCACGCCGTTCCGCACCAAGACCGGCGAGCTGTCGCTGCGCGCCGCCTCCTTGCGGCTGCTGACCAAGTCGCTGCTGCCGCTTCCCGAGAAGTGGCACGGGCTCACCGACGTCGAGACCCGCTATCGCCAGCGTTACCTCGACCTGATGGTCAACCCCGAGGTGCGCGAGGTCTTCCGCAAGCGCAGCCGCATCGTCAGCTCCATCCGTGACTACATGGTGAAGCACGACTTCCATGAAGTCGAGACGCCGATGATGCAGCCGATCGCCGGCGGCGCCACGGCCCGGCCGTTCGTGACCCATCACAACGCGCTGGACATGACCCTCTACCTGCGCATCGCCCCCGAACTCTACCTCAAGCGCCTGGTGGTCGGCGGCTTTGACCGGGTCTTCGAGATCAACCGCAACTTCCGCAACGAGGGGATCTCGATCCGTCACAACCCGGAATTCACCATGATGGAGTTCTACCAGGCCTATGCGACCTACGAGGATCTGATGAACTTTACCGAGCGGCTGATCTGTCATGTAGCGCAGGAGGTGCTCGGCACCCTGCAGATCAGCTACGGCGGCCAGCCGGTCGACCTGACCCCGCCCTGGGACCGGCTGACGGTCCGCGAGGCGATCGTCAAGTACGGCAAGGTCGATCCCGCGGTGCTCGACGATCATGCCGCCCTGCTGCAGGTGGCAAAGCAGCTGGAGATCGACGTGGAGCCGACCATCGGCCACGGCAAGCTGCTTCTGGAGGTTTTCGAAGCGGTGGCCGAACCGCACCTGTGGCAGCCGACCTTCATCACCCAATACCCGACCGAAGTCTCGCCGCTGTCGCGCAAGAACGACCAGAACCCTGAGATCGTCGACCGCTTCGAGCTGTACATCGTCGGCCGGGAGCTGGCCAACGCCTTCTCCGAGCTCAACGATCCGATCGATCAGAAGGAGCGCTTCCTGGCGCAGCTGGCCGAAAAGGAGGCCGGCGACGAGGAGGCTCACGCCATGGACGAGGACTACATCCGCGCCCTCGAATACGGCCTGCCGCCGACGGCGGGGGAGGGGATCGGCATCGACCGGCTGGTCATGCTGCTCACCGATGCCGCCTCGATCCGCGACGTTATCCTCTTCCCGCAATTGCGACCGGAGAAAACAGGCTAAAGGTTAAAGGTTCAAGGCAGAAGCTCATATGGGCGCTTCCTTTAACCTTGGACCTTTTACCTTGTACCTGGGGTTAATATGACCTACGAACTCTTCGTCAGCCTGAGATATCTGCGGGCCAAGCGCAAGCAGACCTTCATCTCGGTCATTTCGTTCATCTCCATCGCCGGGGTGACCCTCGGCGTGGCTGCGCTGATCGTGGTGCTGGCGGTGATGACCGGTTTTCATGATGGCGTGCGCCAGCAGATTCTCGGCAACATTCCCCATGTGCTGATCCAGAAACATGGAGAAGAGCTCGCCGATTACGCGGCGATTGTCGAGAAGGCCCGGCAGACGCCTCACGTGGTCGATGCGGCACCGTTCATCACCAAGGAAGTCATGCTGCTGTCGAAGCACAATGTCGCCGCCGTCAACGCCCGCGGCATTGTCCCCGGCAACAAGATCCTGCGCCAGTCGTTGATGACCCTCGACGGACGGTCCGGTCAGGAGCTGCTGTTCGATACGGCCGCCGCCCCCCCGGGGATCATTATCGCTCTCGACACCGCTGCCGCGCTTGGTGTCGCGGTCGGCGACACCATCAATGTCATCCCGCCAATGTTCAGCGTCACTCCGTTCGGCATGATCCCGAAGATGAAGACGTTCCGCGTGGTCGGCGTCATCCAGCAGCGCGGCGGCTTCATCGACACCTATTTTGCCTATGTCGATCTTGCCCAGGCACAACGTTTCCTGGATTTGCACGGCGTGGTGAGCGGCGTCGAGGTCGAGGTCGACAACTTTGACCAGGCTCGTCCCGTGGCGCAGGCGCTGCGCAGCCAGTACCGCTTCCCTTACTCAGTCCGCTCGTGGGAGGATCTGTTCGGATCGTTCCTGGCTGCTCTCAATCTGGAGAAACTCGGCTTGTTCATCGTTTTGGCGATCATTGTCCTGGTCGCCGCCTTCAACATTGCCACCACCCTGCTCATGGTGGTCATGGAGAAGTGATATAGACATCCTGAGGTCAATGGGGGCGACGTCGAACAGCATCATGAAAATCTTTGTTTTCGAGGGGGTGATCGTCGGCACGGTGGGAACGCTGCTGGGCACCATCCTTGGGCTGCTTCTGGCAAAGAACGCCGACCCGATTATCAAGGGGCTTGAACGCCTGCTCGGTGTGAAGATTTTCGACCAGTCGGTCTACGGTATGGACCATTTCCCCTCGGTCGTCAATTCGGGCGATGTGATCGCCGTGGTTGTGGTTGCCATGAGCATCTCCCTGCTAGCAACCATTTATCCGGCCTGGCGGGCGGCCCGCATGGATCCCGCCGAGGCGCTGCGCTATGAATAAACCGGTTGAATTGTTGAATTGCGCTGCGCACGTTGAACTGGCGTCTGCAACGCCGTTGAAAGAGGCACCTCTGGAACGATTCTATAGGGCCCTAGGCCCGCTCAACGGTGCCGTGGGCACCATTCAACGGGAGATTCTGCCTTGATTTCAGTGCAGGGACTCAGCCGGCGTTTCGTTACCGACGAGGGGATGATCGAGGTTCTTCGCGGCATCGATCTGGAGGTGCGGGCCGGCGAGCGAATCGCGGTTGTCGGCGCTTCCGGGGCCGGCAAGAGCACCTTGATGCACCTGCTGGGAGGACTCGATCGCCCCAGTGAAGGTTCGATCCGGTTCGAGGGGGAAGAGATCTTTCGCTACACCCCCGCGCAGCTCGACGCCTTCCGCAACCGGACGGTCGGTTTCGTCTTCCAGTTTCACCAGCTTCTGCCGGAATTCACCGCTCTGGAAAATGCCATGATGCCGGCCCGCATCGGCCGGCTGCCGCTTGACGAGGCCCGTGCTCGCGCCGAGCGTCTGCTGACAGATGTCGGGCTCAGTCACCGTCTTGGTCACAAGCCGGGACAGCTTTCCGGGGGAGAGCAGCAGCGGGTGGCCATCGCCCGGGCCCTGATCATGAATCCCAGACTGTTGCTGGCCGATGAACCGACCGGGAACCTCGACAGTGTCACGTCGGGAGAAATCCTGGCCTTGCTCGATCGTCTGCACGCGGAATACAACCTGACCCTGGTCGTGGTGACCCACAGCGAATCCCTGGCCTCGCGCATGGATCGCATCATTCGCATGGTCGATGGCTCGCTTGCGCCCTAGCGTCCCTTGCGGCTAATTCTATCCTTTCAATAGATGGCTCTTTCGGCCCCTGGCTACGTTGCGGCTCCTCGGTGTCGTCCCGCTGTTTGTGCCGGGAACTAACCGCACCGGACACTAGTTTTCGGTTTACACTCCCCGGCCGCTTCCCCTATAATGCCTCATTTCAACTAGACCCTGTTTTCGGAGCCGGATTGTGATGATTAAGAGGGTATTCCTGTTGTTGGTGCTGTTGCTGTGGGCGGTTCCCCTATGGGCGGCGAGCGAGTATCAGATTGCCGATATCGTGGTCAGCGGCAATCGCCGGGTCAAGGCGGATTCCATTCTGAACGTCATCTCCATTCACAAGGGACAGACGGTTACCACGCCGCAGATCGACGAAGCGATCCAGGCAATCTACCGGCTGGGGCGCTTTTCCGATGTTTCCGCGCAGGTCGATCTCCAGAACGATGCCCAGATTCTGGTCTTCCAGGTGACCGAGCGGCCGCTGGTGCGCAACGTGAAGTTCGAAGGGAATGAAGAGATCAATACCGAGCGTCTGCAGGGGGTGGTAACCCTCAAGGTGCCCGATATCTACGACCCTTACGAGGTACAGAAGAGCATTGCGGCCATCAAGGCGGAATACGTCAAGGAAGGCTACTACGCGGTTGAAATTACTTCCGACAGCCAGATCAACGACGACAATGAGGCGCTGGTCACTTTCAAGGTTGTCGAAGGGCAGCTGGTCCGGATCAAGGACATTCGCTTCGAGGGGAATACCGTTTTTGATGAGGGCGACCTCCGTGATGCCATGGACACCCGGGAAAAGTGGATGTTCTCCTGGCTGACCGGTCGTGGCAACTATGATGAAGCCCTGCTTGAGCAGGATCTCGAACGCATTGCGGACCTCTATTTCAACCGCGGATATATCAAGGTCAAGGTCCGCAAGCCGGTCATCTCATTGGTCGATGAACGCAGTCACATGCTGATCCTGATCCAGATCGACGAGGGCGATCAGTACCGGATCGGCAAGATCGATGCGGTCGGGGATCTGATCGATGTCAAAGAGCAGCTCCTCAGTCAACTGAAGTTGAGCCCCGGCGATGTCTTTTCCAGGGAACTGTTGCGCAAGGGCGTGAGTAAAATCACTGATCTGTATGCCGATAAGGGCTATGCCTACGCCAACGTCTCCCCGTTGAGCCGGGTCGACGAAGCAACCAAAACGGTCGATCTGGCTCTGGAAATTGAGCAGGGGCCGCAGGTTTCGGTCGAGCGGATCAATATTTCCGGCAACACCAAGACCCGCGACAAGGTCATCCGCCGCGAGATGAAAGTAGTCGAGGGAGAACTGTTCAACGCCTCGGCTCTCAAGCGCAGCAAGGCGCGGATCAACAATCTCGGTTTCTTTGAGGCGGTCGATGTGACGACCAGCGAAGGCTCGGACCAGAGGCATGTCAACGTCGACGTCAACGTCAAGGAACGGGCTACCGGAACGTTCAGTGTCGGGGCCGGTTATTCGTCGGTCGACGGTGTCGTCGGTCAAGGATCGATCACCCAGGAGAATTTCCTCGGCCGCGGCTTGAAACTCAATCTGGCCGCATCTATCGGTGGCGAGAGCACCACGTACCAGATCGGTCTGACCGACCCTTACTTCATGGACAAAAACCTGACCCTCGGTTTCGAGCTCTACAAGACCTCCCGTGAGTGGGACGATTTCAGCCGGGATGCCACCGGCGGCGCCCTCAAGCTCGGCATGCCGGTACTTGACGATTATTCGCGCGCGCTTTTCGTCTATCGCTTGGAACAGAAGAAAATTTATGATGTCGACTTCTGGGCCGACCAGGATATCAAGGACGAAGAGGGGACTTCCCTGATCTCGTCGCTGACCAGTTCGTTCACGCGGGACACCACCGATTATCGCCTTGATCCGTCAAGCGGGCAGGTGTTCGAGGCGTCGTGGGAGCTGGCTGGCCTTGGCGGTGACGAAAAGTTCAACAAATTCATCGTCGATTACCGGCACTTCTGGCCGGCGCCATTCAGTACCGTGCTTTCCGCCCATGGCCAGGTTGGCTATATCCAGGAATGGGGCGATGACGTGCCGATAGATGAGCGGTTCTATCTTGGCGGCATCAATACGATTCGCGGTTTCGATTCACGCGAGGTTGGTCCGCGTGACGAAAATGGAGACTATACCGGTGGCGACATGGAGGCCTATGCCAACTTCGAGTGGCTGTTCCCGTTATCCAAGGAGATGGGGATCAAAGGGGTGACCTTCTTCGATGTCGGCAATGCCTGGGATACCAATTACCTGTCGGACTGGCGTTACAGCGTCGGCGCCGGCATTCGTTGGCTCAGCCCGCTCGGTCCCCTGCGCCTGGAGTGGGGTTACAACCTCGATCCGGAACCGTGGGAAGACCGTTCCCGGCTGGATTTCATGATCGGACGATTTTTCTAGACATCTTGTCAACCGGGGCGGCCCAGGGCCGTCCAACTGCCAGGCTCAATGCTGATTGAGCACCAAGGAATTAAAGGAGATACGCGGATGAAACGTTTGATGCTGCTGGCTGTCGTTCTGCTTACCCTGATTGCCGTCCCGGCTGCCATGGCGGCCGATGCCATGAAAATCGGCTATGTCGATCTGCAGAAAGCTCTCAATATGTCGGCTGCCGGCAAAGCTGCCAAAGAGAAGATGAAAGCCAAGTTCAAGGATTACGATACCGACGTGCAGAAGAAGCAGGAGGAATTGAAGAAACTCAAGGATGATCTGGAGAAGCAGGCAATGCTGCTTTCCGCCGAGGCGCGTGCCGCCAAAGAGCGCGATTATCAGCAGAAGGTCAAGGACTATCAGCGGCTGACCAAGGATATCCAGGAAGAGCTGCAGCAGACCGATGCTGATTTCACGCGCAAAATCCTTGAGGAGATCTTCAAGGTGGTCCAGCAGATTGGCAAGCAGGATGGCTATACCCTGATTCTGGAAAAGACCGAAAGTTCGATCCTCTTTGCCAGTGACGGCATCGATATGACCGATCGGGTGATCCAGGCATTCGACAAGCAGTCTGCCGGAAAGTAAGCAGATGACCGGAGAAGGGGTCACCCCGACATCCGTCGGAGCATTGGCTGAACTGGTCGGTGGGCAGGTCCGCGGGAACGCGGACCTGCTGATTTCCGGGGTCGCCCCTCTGGGGCGGGCCGTTCAGAACGAAATCAGTTTTCTGGGCAATCCGAAGCTGCGCAAACAGCTCGAAACAACCCGTGCTGGTGCCGTAATCGTGCATCCTTCCCTCGATGGTGTGCTTGACCGCAACTTTTTGCTTTGCGCCAACCCTTACCTCGCTTTTGCCAGGATCCTTGCCCATTTTAACCCGGCGCCAAAGCTCCCGCTCGGTGCGCATCCTGGTGCCGTTGTCGATCCGACAGCTGTTGTCGCTCCCACGGTGACTATCTGTGCCGGATGCGTGGTGGGGGCGGGGGCGCGGATCGGTGACGGCAGCGTCCTTCACGCCAACGTGACCATCTATCCCGATGTCGAGATTGGTGCTGACTGTCTGGTGCATGCCGGCGTGGTCATTCGTGAACAGTGCGTGCTCGGCGACCGGGTTATCGTACAGCCCAATGCCGTCATCGGTTCCGACGGGTTCGGTTTTGCGCCGGATGGCCAGCGCTATGAGAAGATCCCTCAGGTTGGCCGGGTGATCGTCGAGGATGATGTCGAAATCGGTGCGTGCAGCTGTGTCGACCGCGGAACTTTGGACGACACGCGTATCCGGCGCGGCACCAAGATCGACAATCTGGTGCAGGTTGCTCACAATGTGCAGATTGGCGATGACTGCATCCTTGTGGCTCAGTCGGGCATTGCCGGCAGCTCCGAGGTTGGCCGGCACTGCACGTTTGGCGGGCAGTCCGCGACGGCCGGACATGTCAAAATCGGTGATTTTGTGACGATCGCCGCCCGCGGCGGCGTATCGAACAACGTCGAGGGCAATCAAATCATGGCCGGTTTCCCTCTCATGCCGCACCGCGAGTGGCTTAAAATGGCCATGACCATGACCCACCTGCCGGAAATGCGCCGTGAAATTCAGCAACTCAAACAGCGACTGCTGGAGTTGGAAACACAAAATAACAAGCATCAGGAGTGATTATGGAACTGAGCACGATCGAAATCATGAAATATCTTCCCCACCGGTTTCCGTTCCTGCTGGTCGACCGGATTGTCGCCTTCGAAAAGGGTGTGAAAATCGTTGGGGTGAAGAACGTGACGATCAATGAGCCATTTTTTCAGGGTCATTTCCCTGGGCATCCGATCATGCCGGGGGTGCTCATTCTCGAAGCGATGGCCCAGGTTGGCGGGGTTTACGCTCAAATGGCCGGTGAGGTTGAAGAGGGGAAGGTGCCCTATTTCGTCGGTATCGATGAGGCGCGCTTCCGCAAACCGGTCCTCCCTGGCGATGTTCTGCGTCTTGAGTTGAATTTGGCCAACCTCAGGCGTGGCATCTACACCTTTGCCGGGCAGGCGTTTGTCGGCGATAAACTGGTGGCCGAAGCTGAACTGAGAGCGACGTTTGCAGCGGCGGAAGGCAAGCCATGATCCATCCAACCGCGATTATTGACCCCACGGCGCAACTCGATGCGACTGTCAGTGTCGGTCCTTACAGCATTATCGGCAAGCACGTAAAGATCGGTGCCGGTACCCAGGTCGGTTCACATGTGGTCATCGACAGCTGGACCGAAATCGGCCGTGATAATCAGATCTTCCAGTTCGCCTCGGTCGGCGCCGGCCCTCAGGACCTCAAGTACAAAGGGGAAGAAACCTGGCTGGTAATCGGCGACCGCAATCGTATTCGCGAGTTTGCCACACTGCACCGCGGAACCGTCGATGGCGGCGGACGCACCGAGGTGGGCAACGACAACCTGTTCATGGCTTATTCTCATGTTGCTCACGACTGCCGGGTTCACAACCGGATCGTCATGGCCAACGCCGCCACCCTTGCCGGTCACGTCGAGGTCGAAGACAACGCTATTCTTGGCGGCCTGGTCGCCGTCCATCAGTTCTGCCGGGTCGGCTGCCACACCATGATCAGTGGCGGCGCGATGATTGCCCAGGACATACCCCCTTATACCATTGCCCAGGGCGACCGGGCCAAGACCATCGGCATCAACCTGGTTGGTCTCAAGCGGCGCGGCTTCCCCGAGCAGACGATCCGGGGGATCAAAAACGCCTATCGACTGATGTTCAGAGCCAATCTGCGCATGGAGGAGGCTCTGGAAAAGATTGAACAGGATTACGGCTCGATTCCTGAGGTCCGTCACTTTGCCTCGTTCATCAAGGAAAGCCATCGCGGGATTGCCCGTTAGGATCAACCATGGGAGTATTGCGCGCCGCAGTCATCGGGGTTGGCTATCTTGGCCGGTTTCACGCCCAAAAATACCGGGATCACGCCGGGGTGGCCCTGGTCGGGGTGGTCGATGCCGACCCGGCTCGGGGCGCCGAAGTCGCTGCCGAGGTCGGATGCCCAGCGTTTGTCGATTACCGGGAGCTGTTCGGTCAGGTTGATCTCGTTTCAATTGCGGTGCCGACCCAGTATCACCATGCGGTAGCCAGGGATTGTCTCGAGAACGGCATTCATGTGCTGTTGGAAAAGCCGATCACGCAGACGGTGGCCGAGGCTGATGAACTGATCCGGCTTGCTCACGAGCGAAATCTGGTTTTGCAGGTAGGGCATCTGGAACGTTTCAACCCGGCGGTAAAGGCCCTGCAGGGTGTGCTCAAGAACCCCCTGTTCATCGAATCGCACCGGTTGGCACCTTTCAAACCTCGCGGTACCGATGTCAATGTGGTTCTCGATCTGATGATTCACGATATCGACATTCTACTCAGCCTGGTTCGTCATCCGATCACCACGGTCAATTCAGTCGGGCTGCCGGTCCTCTCCGGGGAGGTCGACATCGCCAATGCCCGTCTGCAGTTCGCCAACGGCTGCGTTGCCAACGTTACCGCCAGTCGGGCCAGTCGTGAGACGTTGCGCAAAATTCGCATCTTTCAGCAGGATGCCTACATTGCCATCGATTATCAGAATCGTTCAATTGCCATCTATCGTCGTCAGCCCGGCGCCAACCTGATCCCCGGGCTTCCCGACATTGTCGTGGAGGAGCGCACGTTCGCCCAGGGCGATGCCTTGCGCGATGAAATCGAGGCATTCGTTGTCGCGGTGAGTGACGGCACCCCGCCCGTGGTATCCGGCGAGGATGGCAAACGCGCCCTGGAAGTGGCCATGCAGATCAACAGCCGTCTCTGGCATGAGGTGAGTGGTTGACAGGAAGTTTTGCCCGGTATGGCTGATGATGCAGGCGGGGGGCGGCAAGCCTGTCTCGCCTGTCGTTTTATGTGGCAGGTTCAAGGTTTAAGGTACAAGACTTAAGGAATAAGGTTATAACGAAAGGGAGACATTCATGCAGATTCCGATGGTGGATCTTCAAATCCAATATCAGCAGTTGAAGGAAGAGATCGACCTGGCGATAGCCGGTGTTCTCGATACCAGCTACTATATTCTCGGCCCGCAGGGACAGGCCTTCGAAACCGAAGCCGCGGCTTATCTTGGCGTGAAGCATGCCGTCGGCGTTTCTTCGGGGACCGATGCACTGCACCTGGCTCTGCGCGCCGCCGGCCTTGGCCCGGGCGACGAAGTCATCACTTCGCCATTTACCTTTATCGCCACGGCCGAGGCCATTGCCTATGTCGGTGCCACCCCGGTCTTCGTCGATATTGATCCCCGGACTTTCAATCTCGATCCGGAGTTGGTGCGCAAGGCGATTACGCCAAAGACCCGGGCGATCCTCCCGGTTCATCTCTTTGGCCAGCCGGCCGACCTGGCACCACTCAAACAGCTGTGTGACGAGCTCGACCTGCTGCTGATCGAAGACTGCGCCCAGTCGTTCGGGGCCACCTATGCAGATAAACAGACCGGAAGTTGGGGAGACCTGGGGTGTTATTCCTTCTTCCCAAGTAAGAACCTCGGCTGTTACGGTGACGGCGGTCTGGTGGTCACCAACGACGACCGGCTGGCCGAGCAGGTGCGCATGCTGCGTAATCATGGCAGCAAGGTACGCTATCATCACGACATCATCGGCTACAACAGCCGGCTCGACGAAATTCAGGCGACTATCCTGCGGGTGAAATTGCAGCACATCGACCGGTTTAACCGCTTGCGTCGTCAGAACGCCCATTACTACTCGGCCCGTTTGGTCGAGTTCGGTGTAACGCCACCTTTTGAAGACGGCAAAGGGGTGCATGTTTATCACCAGTACACGGTATTGACCGATCGCCGCGAAGAGATGCAGAAAGCCCTTACTCAGGTGCAATGTGCCTCGGCGATCTACTATCCGATCCCGCTGCATCGTCAGAATGTCTTTGCATCGTTCTGCGCCGGGCTTTCGCTGCCGGTCAGTGAACAGGTTGCCGCGCGTTGTCTCTCTTTGCCGATTTATCCGGAACTGACCGAAGCGCAGATGGATCAGGTTATTGCGGCCATTGGCAAGGCTTGAAGCTGCGGAAAAGGTTCAAGGCGTGCAGCGGGTTCTGATCGTTACCGGTGAGGCTTCCGGTGATTTGCATGGATCCAACCTGATTTGTTCTGCCCGGGGAATCGATCCTGAAGTGCGGTTTTTCGGCATCGGCGGGCCGCGCATGGCTGAGGCCGGCTGCGAGATCCTGGTTCCGGGCGAAGAGATTGCCGTCATGGGGTTGGTCGAAGTGCTTGGGCACTTCCTGGTCATTCGCCGGGCGTTCAATCGGCTGAAGGCGATTCTGAATGGGCCGCAACGACCCGATGCCTTGGTCCTGATCGACTTTCCGGAGTTCAATCTGCGGTTGGCCAAGGTTGCCAAACGGGCCGGGGTGCCAGTGCTCTACTATGTCAGTCCTCAAGTTTGGGCCTGGCGCCGGGGGAGGGTGAAAAAAATTGCCGCGGTGGTCGACCGTCTGGCGGCGATCTTCCCGTTCGAGCCCGAACTTTACCAGGGGTTGCCGATCCAGGTCGAATATGTCGGCCATCCCCTGTTGGACGAGTTCAGGATTGACACAGAGCGCAGCGTTTATCTGGACGCCCTCGGCATCGATCCGGCACGTCCGGTGGTCGGGATCTTCCCCGGCAGCCGGCGCAACGAACTGCACTACAATCTGGATGTGATGCTTGCCGCTGCGGAGCGGATCAGGGAAAAGCGACCGGATGCCGTTTTTCTCCTTCCGGTTGCACCGACTGTAAATCGCGAGGAAATCGAAAATGCCCTGGCCAGTCGCACGTTGCCCGTTACTTTCGTGGAGGGCAATATCTACGATACGGCCAATGCCTGCGATGCCGTTTTGGCTGTTTCCGGGACGGTGACTCTGCAGGTTGCGTTGGTCGGTACACCCATGGCCATCGTCTACCGCATGGCGCCACTGACCTATGCCATCGGCAAGCGTCTGGTCAAGGTGCCCTTCATCGGGTTGGCGAATATCGTGGCGGGGAAGGGTGTTGTCCGAGAGTTTATCCAGGAAACGGCGACTGCGGAGAATCTTGCGGCGGAAATCCTGTGCATCCTGGATGATCCCGATTATTCACGAAGGATCCGTACGTGACTGACGAAAGTGCGGGAGCGTCTCGGCGAGCCGGGATGCGCTGGACGTGTGGCGAGCATGCTTTTTGCGGTGTTGGGAAGAGATCGGGTCGGAAATCAATGAAAACAAAGTCCCTCAATACCTACAAACGACTCCTGATCTATTCGAAGCCGTATACGGGGCGGATCATTCTGGCGCTGGTCGGCTCCCTGGGCGTTGTTGGCATCGATGTCGCCACCGCCCAGTTGATGAAGCCGCTGGTTGACAAGATCGTCATTGCCAAGAGCTACACGCTGGTCAATCTGGTTCCCTTCATGATTGTCGGGATGGCCATATTCAAGGGTATTTCACGTTACATTCAGGAATTCTTTATCAAAACTGCCGGGCAAATGATCGTCCAGGACGTCCGCAACGATCTGTACTCCCATTCGATGGGGTTGTCGATGCGGTACTACGTCCGCAATTCGACCGGCAACATGATGTCGCGGATTCTCAACGATGTCGGTGTCATGCAGCGCTCTGCCGCCGATGTCCTGGTCGATGCGGTTCGCGAAACCTTTACTCTCGTCGGCCTGACGGCCTCGGCGTTTTACAGCGACTGGCGGCTGGCCTGTGTCGCGTTTCTGGTTTTACCCCTGGCCCTGGGGCCAGCCTCCCTCATCGGGCGCAAGATCAAGGAATATACGCAGCGCAGCCAGGTCACCATGGGTAATCTTACGGCGGTTCTCCAGGAGAGTTTTTCCGGGGTCAAGGTCATCAAGGCCTTCGGGACGGAAGCCTACGAAACTGTACGGTTTCGTGCCGAGAACCTGGCCTTCTACCGGTTTATCCGCAAGACGCTCAAGTATGACGCGGCTTCCGCGCCGGTCATCGAAATTCTGGCGTCCCTGGGAATTGCCGGAATTTTCTGGTATGGGCTGCATCGGGTCATTTCCGGAGCGATTACCCAGGGAGAACTGTTTGCCTTTGCCGCATCTGTGCTCATGATGTACACGCCGGTCAAGCGCCTGATCAAGGTCAACAACCAGGTGCAGCGTTCGATCGGTGCCGCGGAACGGGTCTTTGAAGTTCTCGACGAAATCCCCGATATCAACGATGCCCCCTCCGCCAAAGAAATGCCTCGTGTTCAGGGGCGGGTCGAATACGCCAGGGTGAGTTTCGATTATGATGTCGAGCCGGTGCTGAAGGAGGTGTCCCTCACTGCCGCACCGGGGGAGGTGGTGGCGCTGGTCGGCCCGTCCGGAGCAGGGAAGTCGACGCTGGTCGGATTGCTGAGCCGTTTCTACGATCCCCAGTCAGGAACCATCCTGATCGATGGCATGGACATTCGCCAGGTGACGCTGGCAAGCCTCAAGAAGAACCTCGCACTCGTCGACCAGGAGACCTTCCTGTTCCATGATTCAATCCGCGAGAATATTCGTTATTCCCGGCGTGAGGCAACGGATGCGGAGGTCGAGGAAGCAGCCAGGCTCGCTTATGCCGACGAATTCGTCCGTTTGCTGCCGGGTGGTTATGAAAGCAGCATCGGCGACCGTGGCGTCCGGCTCTCCGGTGGCCAGCGCCAGCGGAGCTGCATTGCCCGGGCGATTTTGCGGGACGCACCGATCCTGATCCTTGACGAAGCCACCAGCGCGCTCGATACCGAAAGCGAAGCGATGGTGCAGGACGCCCTGACCAACCTGATGCGTAATCGCACCACTTTCGTCATTGCCCATCGGCTCTCCACCATCATGCATGCCGACAAGATCGTGGTGCTTGAAGACGGCAGGATTGTCGATGTCGGCACCCATCAGGAACTGATCGGCCGCAGCGGCCTTTATAAGAAACTCTATGACATGCAGTTCAGGGACGAGTAGTGGCAACTCTCACTGAGAAATTCTTGCTACGCGGCGGGCCTTGGCTCGCCGCCGGCCTGATCCGCCTGACGCATGCCTGCCTGAGGATTGAAACGTTTGGGGAAAAACCGCTCCGGGAGTTGTGGAATGCCCGTCGGCATGTGATTCTGGCTTTCTGGCACGACCAGTTGTTCATGATGGCCAGCGGTTATCGGGGACCGGGGGCCAGTGTGCTGATCAGTGCTTCGCGCGATGGCGAGTATATCGCCCGGACCATGGATTACTTTGACATCGGCTCCATTCGCGGATCTTCGACACGCGGCGGACGTGCCGCCTTTCGCGAGATGGTTGAACTGGCGAAGCAGCCGGTCGACCTGGCCATTACGCCGGACGGTCCCAAAGGCCCCCGCCACGAGGTCAAGGAGGGCGTCGTGCAGTTGGCTCGCCTCTCCGGTCGACCGGTCGTGCCGATGGCTTTTGTCTGCAGCCGGGGGCACAGGTTCCGTTCATGGGACCGTTTTCTTCTGCCGCTGCCGCCGGGAAGGGGGGTTTTTTCCTTCGGTGAACCCCTTTACTATACCGAGGACGATAATGTTGAAAGCTTTCGCCAGCGGCTGCAGCAGGCCATGGGCGAAAATGAGCAGGCTGCCGGGGAACGACTGAAACACTATGATTTATCTCCTGTATGACCTGATCCTTTGTCTCTCCGCGCTGGTCCTGGTGCCGTACTATCTCTTGAGGGGGGTACGCTACGGCAAGACTCGGCGCGGGATTCGCGAACGCCTCGGTTCCTATCGGAAGGGGTTTTGCAACGGTCTGCACGGCCGCCGGGTGATCTGGGTCCACGCTGTTTCCGTCGGTGAAACCCGGGCGGTGGCGCCCCTGCTCAGGGCTTTGCGCCAACGCTATCCCGATGCGGTGCTGCTCCTTTCCCATGTCACCGAAACCGGTCGGGAAGTGGCGCTGACCGTCCCGGAAGTCGATCATTGCATCTTCTTCCCGTTCGATCTGAGCTGGGTCGTCCGCCGGGTGTTGCGGCGCATCAGGCCGGCCATTGTTGTCCTGATGGAAACGGAAATCTGGCCAAACTTCGTAAGAGCTGCCCATCTTCAGGGGATCCCGGTTGTCCTCGTCAACGGGCGGATTTCCGACCGATCCCTGCCGCGTTACCGCATGGCGGGAAAGCTGCTGCAACCGATCCTGGCCGGAGTGACCGCCTTCTGCATGCAGACGGCCCAGGATGCCCGGCGTATCCGGCTGCTGGGGGCAACCCCCGAGCAGATCATGGTGTCCGGCAACCTGAAGTTCGACATGCCGGAACCGCAGGTGGCTTCTTCCTCACAGGCGCAGTTGCTTCAGAAGTTCCTCCTGCCGGCCGACAGTCTGGTCTGGGTGGCGGGAAGCACGCATGCCGGGGAAGAAAAGCTGGTGGCCGAAGTCTATTGCCAGCTGCTGGAAATCCACCCCCGGCTGTTCCTGGTCCTGGTGCCGCGGCGGCCAGAGCGGGTTCGCCAGGTCGGCGAGGAACTTGCGAAGCTGAATCTGCGCCATGTGCTGCGGACCGCCATTGACGGGGATATTCAGCAATTGCAGGCCGGTGATGTGCTGCTGGTCGATACCGTCGGGGAAATGCTCACCTTTTATGCCATGGCTGACATCGTTTTTGTCGGCGGCAGTCTGGTCCCGGTTGGCGGCCATAATATTCTCGAAGCCTCGCTGCTCAACAAACCGGTGATTTACGGGCCGCATATGCAGAATTTCAAGGAGATCGCTGGACTGATTCGCAAGGCCCAGGGCGGGCTGGCCGTCGTCGATCGGGATGACCTGTATCACCAGGTGCGTCTGCTGATCGAGAATCCGGCGGAACGCCATCGACTCGGCGAAAACGGCCACAATCTCCTGCTGCAGAATCGCGGCGCCACCGAGCGAACCATGGCAATCATCGATCGTCATCTGGGCCATTGACACGGCAATGGAACATTTCTCTCACGCCTATCGACGCATGATCGATGCCAGGCCGTCCAACGTCGTCAGTTGGACGTTTTTCGTTCTGCTGTGGCCATTGTCGCTACTTTACCGGGTGGTGACTTCGTTGCGGGCCGCCCTGTATCGCACCAGCCTGTTGGCCGTTTACCGGGCCGGGGTGCCGGTGATCTCGATCGGCAACCTGACGGTGGGGGGCACCGGCAAGACGCCCGTTGCCGATGCTCTGGTCAAAAGGCTCCTCGATCGGGGCTTGCGTGTCGCCCTGGTCAGTCGCGGCTACGGCGGGCGTTTTTCAGGCACTGTGGGATGCGTTGCCAAAGGTGACGGTCAACTGCTGCTCTCGCCGCGGGATGCCGGCGATGAGCCATGCCTGCTCGCTGCTCGCAATCCTTCTCTGCAGGTGTATGTCGCTAGAAAACGGGCCCTCGGTGTGCAGGCTGCCGAACGGGCCGGGGCCCAGGTCATCGTTCTCGACGATGGTTTCCAGCATCTGGCGGTCCATCGCGATGTCGATATCGTTCTGCTCGATGCCCGGGCACCGTTCGGCAACGGCCAGTTGCTGCCGGCGGGGCCTCTGCGCGAGACCCGGGGTGCCCTCCGCCGCGCCAGCGTGGTCATCATGACCCATGCTGTTCAACCTTGCCGGGAGGTCCCGTTCCGCGGGCCGGTTCTGCATTGCCGACATCGTCTTGCCGACGCCCTGATGACCATTGATGGCAGGGAAATGCCCTGGTCGCTGTTGGCAGGAGAAAAGATCCTGGCGTTTGCCGGCATTGCCCGGCCGGATGATTTCTTTGCGGCATTGCGTGCCCGCGGCGTGGTTCCGGCCGCCACTTTAGCGCTGAACGATCATCAGGATTACTCGGGTGAACGGTTGAACCGGCTCATTCAATCATGCGATAATATAAAATTCGCCATTACGACAGAGAAGGATGCCGTCAAGTTGCGTACGGTCGTACTTCCATGTCCCTGTCTGGTCGTGCCGCTGGTTCTGGCTTTCGAGGAATCGGAGCGGTTTGATGACATTTTGGGACCAGTACTTGAAAGGATAAGATAATGCCGCTCTCCAAGGATCTGCTCGATATATTGGCCTGCCCGCAATGCAAGGGGGCCGTTAGCTATTTCCCCGCCGCGCAGGAGCTTTGCTGCGATGCCTGCCTGTTGGCCTATCCCGTGCGCGACGATATCCCGGTCATGCTCATCGACGAGGCCCGTTCGATGAGCGAACCCTGCAGCGGGAAACCCGGCTGAGCGTGACCTCCCCGCGGTTGAAAAAACTCCGGCCGGGATCGGTCGCGCGGGTCATGGTACGGATGCCCAACTGGATCGGTGACGCGGTCATGGCAACGCCGGCGCTGGGGGCCATCCGGGAGACTTTTCCGGAAGCGCACGTGACCATCGTCGCCAATCCGCTGGTAGCCGAACTGTTCACCTTCCATCCCGGTTGTGACCGGGTCATCCGTTTCGACAAGCGTTCCGAATATGTTGGCGCGGGCGGGTTCTGGCGATTCTGCCGTTCGCTGCGCAGTGAACGGTTCGATCTGGCTATTCTCCTGCAGAATGCCTTCGAAGCGGCCATCATGGCGGTTCTGGCCGGCATCCCGCGGCGCGCCGGTTATCGTACCGATGGCCGCGGCCTGCTGCTGACGGCCGGGGTGCCGGCAGTCGACAAGAAACATGGCTTGCATCATGTCGACTACTATCTGCGGATGCTTGAGAGTCTTGGTGTTGCCGGTGGCGACGGCCGTCTGCACTTGGCCCTGACGACCGAGGAAACGGGCAGGGCGGCCGGGCGGCTCGGCGCCGGCCAGTGGCTTGCCGTCAACCCCGGGGCCTCCTACGGCGCCGCCAAGCGTTGGATTCCGGAGCGGTTTGCCGCCGTAGCCGATGGACTGGCCGCAGAATTCGGCGCGAGGGTGGTCTTGACCGGCGGCCCCGGCGAAATGGATATCGGCCGTGATATCGAGCGCTCCATGAAAATTGCGCCGCTGAATCTGATCGGTCGGACCTCTGTGCGCGAACTGATGGCTACTCTGGCCCATTGCCGGCTGGTGGTGACCAACGATTCCGGCCCCATGCACATTGCCGCGGCCTTCGGCGTGCCGACCGTTGCCGTCTTCGGTCCGACCGACCATACCACTACCTCGCCGCGGGCCGAGAACTGTCGCATCGTGCTCAGCCCCGTCGATTGCGCGCCATGCATGCTGCGGGAATGCCCGACCGACCACCGCTGCATGATCGGGGTTACCGCCGACACGGTATTGTCAGCGGCCCGGGAACTGTGGGGAGTCCGTCAGTGAAGGTGCTGATCGTCAAGGCGAGCGCGTTGGGGGACGTGGTCCACGCCCTGCCGGTGTTGGCCTGGTTGAAGAGTGCCGACCCGGCCATGGAGATCGACTGGTTGGTCGAGGATGGATTCGCCTCTCTGCTGGACGGCCATCCGCTGGTGCGCAAGGTGCACAAGATTGCCACCCGCAGTTGGCGGCGGCAGGGATGGCTGGCTGCCGTCCGGGAAAGCCGGCAAGCCGTCGGGCGTATCCGCGGGGAAAACTATGATGTTGTTCTCGATCTGCAGGGGAACAGCAAGAGCGGACTCTTCGCTCTGCTGAGCGGGGCGCCCCGGCGCTACGGCTTCGACCGGGACGGTGTGCGCGAATGGCCCAATCTGCTGGCGACCAATTGCCGGGTGACGCTGACTGAAGCCGAACATCATATCAGCGAACGGTCACTGGCCGTTGCCCGCGCGGCGTTTCCACAGGGGCATGAACACCCGCTGGCCGGCCCGCTGCCGGTCAGGCCGGAAGCGGCGGAAAATATCGCGAGGCAACTTGCGGATTTTGGTTTGACCGGTCACCGTTTTGCCGTGCTGCACTATGGTACCACCTGGACGCCCAACCTCTGGCCGGTGGAAAACTGGCAGTTGCTGGTGCAACGCCTGGTTGCGGAAACCGGCGTGGTGCCGGTTCTGACCTGGGGGAGCAACGAAGAGCTGGCTGTGGTGAAACAGATTGCAGCCGTCGCGGGCGGAGGCGCCTTGATCTGGCCGCGCGGCACCCTGCCGGAGTTGGTCGCTCTCTTGGCGCGGGCTGCCGTGGTAGTCGGCGGCGATACCGGGCCGATTCATATTGCCGCCGCCGTCGGCACGCCGACCGTCTCGATCTATCGGGTCACCGATGGCCGGCGCAACGGCCCACGTGGGGAACGACACATCTGTCTGCAGTCCCCGCTCGATTGTTCACCCTGCCTGCGTAAAGAGTGCGGGAAGGATCGGGAGTGCGGGTTGAGCATTCCGGTTGCCGAGGTGTTGCAGGCCGTGCAGACGTTGCTTGCCGACAAAACAGCGATGAGTTCCCTCGCGCCGGCGTCAGTTGGGAAATGACCGAAATGAAACACGCTTTCTGCCTATTTTATTATTTCC
>VEPG01000067.1 GCA_012026975.1 Desulfuromonas sp.
GTCGAGAAGATGTTGCGCGAGGCCCCGCGCACTTCGGCGCCGAGGGCTTTCAAGGTCTCGATCAGGACCGCGGTCTGGATGGTCATGTGCAGCGAACCGGTGATGCGCGCCCCCTTGAGCGGCTGGCTGGCGGCGTATTCCTCGCGGATCGCCATCAGGCCGGGCATCTCGGTCTCGGCAATCTTGATTTCCTTCTGCCCCCACGCGGCGAGGGCGAGGTCGGCGACAACAAAATCCTGCTGACTCATTTAGTTACTCCTTGGAATTCGATGAGCAGTCTGTATACCGCCCGGACTGCCGGCCGGGCAAGCAAAAAAGCCGCCGGGAGCATGGTGATGCCCCCGGCGGCGTGGTTCCGTCCTGCCGGATTTTCAGAAGATCAGCGTCGCATTGAACAGCTGGCCGCTGGTCACATCGCGGAGCTGCAGCCTGAGCTGGCCGGCGCGCGGCGCCTCGCCGGGGAAGAAGAGGAAGCCGCGCGCCAGGTTGCCGGGCTCGATAATGCGGTTTTCCAGATCCTTGTTGGCCAGATCCCGGGCGATCAGCCGTCCCGGCTCTTCGGAAGACCCTTCCTTGGCCCCGCCATAGATGGCCCCGGCGGCACCACCGGCGGCGGCTCCCATCCCCACGGCCTCACCGACGTTGTGCCCCGACAGGATGCCGATAGCCGCCCCGGCCAGGGCACCGGCCGCCGCACCCCACATGCCGCTCTCCGCCCCGCCCTTGACGATGCTGCCGTACTCGCTGCTCGACTCCACCCGCTGGTAGGCAGTCTTGCGATCGAGCAGGTTCCAGTAGGCTCCGGTTGCATCGACCAGGAAGGTCTGTTCAGCGACGACTTCAAAGCGCTGCGGCCCCGGGTTGTCGATCGCCACCTGCACCGGCAGCAGACCGGCACCGCGGATGTCGAAACCGAACTGCGCCTTGGCCGTCGCCTTGTCGGCATACTGCTCCGCCGCAACCTTGGCACCGCCAACCGTCTGGACGTTGGCAATCTGATCGGGCGGCCGGAACGGTACTTCCCGGCTTTCATAGAAGGTGCATGAGGCAAGTGTCAGCAGGGCCGCGGCAACAATGGCCAGGCGCCGATAGAGGTTATTCACGGGAATCCCCTTTCTGAAAAGAATGACGTTGAGCCGGCTCGGCTTCATTCATCAATGACGCACGAAACGACAAATAGTTTACAGCTATTTTATCACACCACGCCAGAAGGAACAGCTTCTTCAAGCAGCAGCAGGGTCGTCGTGCCGTGCGCAACCAACCGCCCCCGCTGGTCGGTGACTCTGACCGCCAGACTGGCGGTGCGCCGCCCCAGGTGCAAAAGTTCGGCGCGTGCGCTCAGGTGGTCACCGATGGCCGCCGGCCGCACATAGCTGACGTTCAGATCGATGGTGGTGGCCGCCTGCCCGGACGGCAGCAACGGTTTCGGGAAAAAGCAGACGGTATCGACCAGCGTCGCGATGAGACCGCCGTGGACCCCGCCGAGATAGTTGCGGTGCCGCTCATCGACAACGACCGCCATTAGTGCGTGGCGGTCCCCGATCTCCACCAGGCGGATGCCCAGAGTCTTGAGCAGGGAGATGGCGTTGGCGCTCTCCACGGTCGCAGGCTGCATGTCAGTCTCCCCGGTCGGTTTTGTGGCAGAGGTTTCGAAACCAGAGCCAGGTCAACAGTGCCGCGGCGAAACGTCCGGGCGGATGGTCGGTCAGGACATTGAACCGGTGCCGGAAGCGCAACACCGGTTCGAGCGACACGGCCTCGGGCGGCAGCCCCGCATCGAAAGCACGACGGGCGCTGCGGCGCAGCATCAACTGCCAGGCATTGCCGCGTACGTAGCCGCCGCTACGATACCAGATTCCGGCCTGTTCCCGAAACGGCAATTTCCCCAGACAGCCCTCGATCAACCGCAGGAACGGCGCCAGCCGCAGCGGTCGGGTCTCCCCCTGGGGCCGATAAACCTCCGGCATTCGCCGCAGCGGCTCGTCCCAGCCGATCATGGCGAAGTTCATCAGCAGGGCGTTGAGGCGCTGGCGCTCGGCATACCCTTCGGCTTGGAAGCGCCGCGGCGAGGTGACAATGGTCGCCGGCAGTTGCCGCCACGCCCCTGTCGCCCGCACCGCCTCGGCCAGCAGGGAGTCCTCCATGACCGGCAGATCCTCGCGAAAACCGCCAAGCCGGCAATAGAAATCTTTGGCCAGGAGAAAACCCTGATCGCCGTGAATGGTGCCCGGCAGATCGAGGCGCGCCTTGACCTCGCACCGGTAATAGTCGAAGCACCGCTCCTCGCCGGGACGATCGAACCGCAGGGCAAAGCGGCCGGCCAGGGACCGGCTCTTCTCGCCGCGCAGAACGGCGAGACCGTCGACCAATGCCGTTGGCTCCGGCAGCCGGCTGTCGGCATGGAGGAAGAGCAGCCACTCGCCCCGCGCCCGGGCCGCACCCCGATTAAGCTGACGGCCACGGCCGGGGGTACCGGTCAGCACCTGGCCGGCGAGGTGGTGCCGGTCGATGGCTGCGGCCGCGGCCAGGCAAGTGCCGTCAGCCGAACCACCGTCGCTGACCAGCACCTCCAGCGTCACCCCGGCCTGGACAGCCAGATCGGAAAGAAGCCACGGCAGGGTTTCCGCCTCGTTTAGCGTCGGAATGATGACGGAGAGTTCGGGAAACATCTTCTCCCTGGCAGGTCAAATCGCGAACTACATTTCTACGCGGGTAACCACCCCCTGCAGCTTGCTGGCCGGAAGCTGGTTGAACTGTACGAAATTGGGCGTGAGCT
The DNA here is from genome assembly GCA_012026975.1 of Desulfuromonas sp. Lineage (GTDB taxonomy): Bacteria > Desulfobacterota > Desulfuromonadia > Desulfuromonadales > BM103 > VAUL01. The sequence goes on from VEPG01000067.1 coordinate 2,777, forward strand.
TCTTGAGGATGGCAAAGAGTCTCCAGAAAATGTTTCCGGTGGCAATATCCTCGATGCCATAAAAGATAACCTTTTCGCGGATGCCGTTGTCACGCAGGATCTGCTCAATATCGAGCCGTTCCATGTAACCGGCGCGAATATAGAACGATTCCAGGCCGGGATCGATTTCCTCCTGGCAGGTAAAGACTCCGAACGGCTCGTCGGTACGCACAATCGAAATGAACACGTTGCGCTCGTAGACGATATTGCTGCGCAACATGCAATGGATCACGTAAGGGGGGACCACCGGGGCTTCGCGGGTGAAGAACAGACCGGTACCTGGAATGCGGCCGCGCGCATAGATCTGCCGATAACTGGTCAGGAAGGTTTCCAGATCGAGGGGCCTGAGCGCCTGATAAAGGGCTCGCTGTCCTTTGGTCCACAGCATGATGGCGACAAATGGAATCGAGGCCAGGATGATAGACCAGTAACCGCCGTGAGGAATCTTGTTCATGCAGGAGACAAAGAACAACAGGTCCACCAGGGCTACCACCACGGCGATGGGGACCTTCCAGCGCTTGGTGGTGCGGGAAAAGATCATGATCATCATGATGCCGGTGATGGTCATGGTGCCGGTGACAGCGAGGCCGTAGGCCGCCGCCAGGTTCTCGGATTTCTGAAAGACCAGCATGATGAAGAGCACCGCAATCATCAGGATCCAATTGATGGAGCCGATGTAGATCTGCGACTTGAGGTGCGTCGAGGTGTAGTTCACCTTCAGCAACGGCATGATGCGGGTGGTGATGCCTTGATAAACCACGGAGAATACACCGCTGATCATCGCTTGGGAGGCGATGATCGTCGCCATGATGGTAAGAATGAGAAAGGGGATGTAGAGCAGCGGCACCTGGTGCTGAACCATGCCGAAGAGGTAGTTTTTCGCCTCCGGATGGGCAAGGAGAAATACCCCCTGGCCGAAGTAGTTGATGATCAGCGCAGTAAATGCGAAGTACCAGGCCCGCATGATCGGTTTGCGCCCCAAGTGCCCCATGTCGGCGTAGAGGGCCTCGCCGCCGGTAGCACAAAGGATCACCTCCGAGAGGACAAAGAAACCGGCCAACCCGTGTTGGAGCATGAAATTCAGGGCATAGTGGGGGCTTATTGCCGCGACGATGGAGGGCATGGTTGCGATGGAGGCGAGGCCGGAAAGGGACAGCGCCACGAACCAGACCACCATGATGGGGCCGAAGGCGCCGGCTACCTTGTCGGTCCCTTTGAACTGGACGACGAAGAGCGCAACGGCAATGAGGGCGGCAACAAGGATGAGAATCCCCTGCTGTACAGCCTCCAGACCAGGGATGAGCGCCATCCCTTCCACTGCCGAAAGGATCGAAATAGCCGGAGTGATAACCCCATCTCCCAGCAGAAGACAGACTCCGATGTAGGAGAGAAAGACGATGAAGCCCATCTGCCGGCCCGGCTTGAGCATCCGCACCAGGATTTCCTTCAGGACGATGGTTCCCCCTTCCCCTTTGCGACCCAGGCTCATGGCCAGCCAGGCATATTCGACCGTGACCAGAATGGTCATGGTCCAGAAGACTAGGGAGAGGATGCCGAAGACATTGTCCACCGTGGGTTTGGTGAGGGCGAAGATGACCGTGAGGGTGTAGATCGGGCTGGTCCCGATGTCGCCGAAAACCAAACCCATCGACTTGACGATGCCGCCCCAGAAGGAGCTTTCGTCATGCTGTGCACTCATTTGTGGCAGGCCCTCTCTGTGTCCGGCACTGAGACGTCAAGTTTGCGCAACGGCAACGGCAACGGGGCGAACCTTACGGCCCGCCCCGTCGTCACGCCTCTTGATGACCGATCAGATTCCCGCCCGCTTGCGCAGCGAATCAACCCGATCGGTGCGCTCCCAGGAAAATTCCGGAAGTTCGCGGCCGAAGTGACCGTAAGCCGCCGTCTGTTTGTAGATCGGGCGCAGCAGGTCGAGCGTTTCGATGATCGCCCGCGGTCGCAGATCGAATTCCTCGCGCGCAATCTGGGCGATGCGATTGGGGGAGATCTTGCCGGTGCCGAAGGTATTGATCATCACCGAAACCGGTTCGGCGATGCCGATGGCATAGGCTACCTGCACTTCGCACTTGCCGGCCAGTCCGGCGGCAACGATATTTTTGGCGACATAGCGGGCCATGTAGGAGGCGCTGCGGGCGACCTTGGAGGGGTCCTTGCCGGAAAAGGCGCCACCGCCGTGGGAACCCTGGCCGCCATAAGTGTCGACGATGAT
>VEPG01000016.1 GCA_012026975.1 Desulfuromonas sp.
CTGTGTGCGTTGTGGCACTTGGCGCAGGGGAAGTTGTGCTCGGTGTTGTTCCCCCACCCCTTGACCGTCTCGTGGACGCGATCGACGCTCTTGAAGGGCGAGTTCTTCTTGGTCCCGTCCGTCAGGCTCCCCTTCGGGTGGCAGCGCAGGCAGAGCCCGGCGAACTTCTCCGCGTCCTCGGAAATTTTCAACGACGGCCCCTGACTCGTCCCGTCGCTGGTGCCGAAGGTCTTGCGGTCAGAGTAAACGAAGTTCGAACTGCGCTGGTTGGCGGTCACCTGCGGCTTGTCGTCCTTGTAGGGGGAGGTCAGCCAGGTCCCCTTGAGCAGCGGGACGCCATAGGCCTGATCGGCACCGAGGGACGGGCTGACGCCGTGCGGATCGTGGCAGCCGCTGCACAGGCCGTTGATCGGCGTAGTACTGCTGGTGGCGAGCGGATCGGACGCCTTGAGATGACCACCCAGGGTATTCATCCCGGCGCGGTAGGCGAAACGTTCCTTATGCCCGGTCATTCCGCCGCCGAAGCGCGAACTGTCGCGGTAGCTCTGGATCGGCTTGTCGGCGCCGAAGGTCGAGAAGTAACCCCACGGTTTCACCCCGGCATCCCGCGTCTCATGGCAGTCAAAGCACTGGGCGGCCCCCGGGTTCATCGGGTTGGTCACCCCTGCCCCGGCTTCAATCGCCTTGGCCTGGTAGGTGACGACGTAACCACCCCGGCCGGCCTGGGTCTCCTTGAGGTTGGCACCCCCGTACGTATTGTTGAAGGTCAGGTAACTGCTGGTGATCCCTGCGGTGTAGGACCCGTGCGAATTGTGGCAGTCGTAGCACTGGACATTCTGCGTCCCGGCCCGGGTGTTGGGCAGCGTGCCGTCCTCACCCTCGGTCACACTCCAGCCGCCCTGGTTCAAGGTCGCCTTGCCGTGCGCGGAGAAGGCTTTCGTCTGAACCTTCTTGGCGGCGTTGGCGATGCCAGTGTATTTCCCCCAGTTGGTGGTGCCTTCGTCGAGGTAGCGCTCGGCGATGCTGGTGCGGTCCCAGGCGTACTGGCGGGGCGTCTTGCAGTCGCCGAACACGTCGGTATCGTTGTGCTGCTTGCTGTGACAGCCGAGGCAGTGCTGGGTCACCTTGGCAACGTTCCCCCGTTCGGCGGCCGTACCGATCGACGAGGTGTTGAAGACGATTGCCGTATTGTCGAGATCGTACCGGTGCGGGCGCCCACCGGCTTCCCACACGACCATGTCGTTGTTCGAACTGGAGACCGATTCATGGGTCTTGTAGTTGTAGCCGGCGTGGTAGTCGTTGTCGATCAACCCCTCCTTGGTCGCCTCCCAGTGGCATTTGTAGCAATGCTCATTGTTGACGGCGACCCCCTGGACATGGTGCGACTGGCCGCGGAACTGGCGCATGATGTCGGTGCGGTTCTTGATCACGCCGTCATGGCACTTGGTGCAGTCGCGGGGCTGACCGAAACCGAGATGATTGGGAACCGGCTTCTGGTCATGGCAGCTGTTACAGGCCTTTCCTGATCCATGCCCTTCACCAAAACCGTGACTGTGACAATCGGTGCAGCGCCGGCCGGAACGATGGGTGTCCCCGTAATCACTGAGGTAATGATCGACATCGGTATGGCAGACGTTGCAGATGCCGTTGTAAGGCGCGGCATCCTTGGCGTAATCCCGGCCGCTGGTCGTCCGGGTGAAGGACGTCTCGACCCGCTGCAGCGGTTTTCCGAACACCCCGTCGGTCTTGACCGAGATCTCTTTCTGAATCATGTAGATGTTGTTGTCGCCGTGCGGATCATGGCAGTCCCAGCAGAACTTGCCCCCTTTCCAGACGGTGTCGAGAATTTTGTAAGTCGTGCCCGAAACGACCGGCTCCGGATAGTAGCCCTTGACCGTCAGCGTGTTGGCCGTGTTGACCAGGATCGGCCGGATTTCCCCGTTCAGCGCACCACTGGTAAATTGTAATGATTTACCGACCAATTCATCATTGGTCCAATCATGCGAATCATCGGTTATGAGTGTCACTTCGTGCTTTTGTTTTTCCTCGGCCGCCTTGCTCAGCGCTCCGGTATAGTTGACGACGTTCAGGCTCTCCTCGTAATCCGCGAAATGCTTGAACCCGAAATGGGTGGAACTGGCCTTGCTCGAACCGGAAAGGAAGCCGGTCCCCGGGTTATAACCCAACCGGTAGGGATTCGCTGCAGGAGCACCTGACCAGGTGTGGCAGGAATTGCAGCGGCCGTTGTCGTCGTTGTCGTGGCATTGCAGACAGACCCCCATCATGACGTACTGGTTTCTGACGTCTTCCTTCTGGTTCCTGGTCCAGGTGCCGGCACCGGTATTGTGGATGTGGACATCCGCCGAATGACAGCCGCTCGGCGCCCACTCCTGCGCGGTGGCCATGCAGGAGGTGGCTGCCTTCGACCCTGCCGCGCGGAACTCAATGTGGTCGATCGCATAGGGAGTTTCTTTCATGCCGACCCTGATTTCACTGACCCGGTAGATGGCACCGTCCTTCTTGTGGCGGAGCACGCTGTCAACCAGCTGCACGGCGCCGCTGGTGTCGGCCGGATTGTCATGGCAGCTGCGACAGGCATTCTCCGTTTGCGGCAGATGGCAATCCGAGGTCAGACAGGAGCTGTTCTGCCCGGCCAAGGGTGCATGGTCGACGGTATACGGCAGGTTGTCGTCAGGATCGATGCCGGTCAGATTGACCAACTGGTGGTCGGTCGAGAGACTCCCGGAATGGTCGTGGCAACCCCGGCACTCCTCGTCCTTCCGTTCCATGTGGCAGTAGACGCACTCCTTCTCGAAGCGTTTCTGGAACTGGGGATGCTCCTTGAGCCGATACGGATTGGTGATATCGTCATGGAGCACTTCATTGTCGTGACAGTACCAGCAGGGGTTGCCGGGGAAATTGGCCGGCGGGTTGCCGCTCGGGTAGTTCGGCGTGCCCGCCATCTTGCCATGGCCGCTGGACACCCACTCGTTCAGGTTGATCCTGGCCTGGACCCCATTGAAGGCGCCGTAGTCATCGACATCACTCTCGCTGGTGCCGTGGCAGGTCAGGCACAGGACGGCGCCGTTGCGGCTTTCACCCCATTGCGGCGTGGAATTGTTATGACAGGCGGTATTGCTGCAGGTCTGGGTCGCACGCTCGTAGCTGCCGCCGTCCTTGAAGATCACGTCCTTGATCTTGTTAACATGGACAGTTGCATCGACATGACCAACCTCGGTCATGGTTCCCGGCGGCACGCTGCCGCCATGACAGCTGCCGCAGTCACCGACGACCGTGGTGGCGTGGCACTTTTCGCAGGAGAATTCGGTCTCCAGGTGGCGCAGATGCGAATTGGCCCGCTCCGTCCCCGGCCCGGTGTTGGCATACATCGGCATCGCCCGCTTCCACTGGTCCTCGGCCGTCCACTGCGGAACGTCGGTCCCATGGCAGTCAACGCAGTTGTCGTTAACCATGTGGCCGTGGCAGGAGTCGCAGGTGGCGTGCTCGGTCTTGTTCCAGGGGAATTCGCGGATAACCGGAGTGCCGGCCGTGCCGTCGCTGTGACAATACAGATTGTCGCAGACCATCGTGGCCGTGTTGTAAGTCGGTGCCGGCTTGCCGGCAATCGACCATTTCGAATTGAAGACCACGTCGACCGTCCGGTTGTCGTGCGTGTCGAACCCGCTAATGCTGCCGGCCGCATCCACGGTGGCGGTATGACAGTACTCACAGCGGTACTTGCGGATCCACTGGTCGCTGGCCAATCGCTTGTGGGCGTTGCTGCCCATCTGTACGGCATCGCCGATCCGCCCGCTGTGGCAGCCGTCGCACCCCAGCGTCGTCCCCCAGACGGCCGGCTTGTTCGGCGGACCGCCGGCGCCGTTGCTGTGGCATGCCGCGATGGCGCAGCTTCGGCCGGCGCCATAGCTGCCCCCGTCCGCCAGGCTGACATCCTTCTCGCCATCCAGATGCTGCGCAGGATTGGTCAACGTGGTGCTGCCGGACAGCGTGGCCGCATGGCATTTCCCGCAGGCAAACGCGTAGCCGGTTGACGACACATGCTTGGCATGGTTGCCGCTCATATCGGCGGCACTGCCGGCATCGCCGTGGCACGAACCGCAGCTCATCGCGGCACTCCCCCAGACCGGCTGCCGGTAGATGTTGGCCTTGTCGAAGGGCGCCGCGTTGCTGTGACAGTAAAGATTGTCGCAGGACGTGTAGGCCGGAGATGAACCGTAGCCGGTGGCCACGACGTAACGACTGGTTTCGCCGCCATCCGCATAGGCGGCAGCGCCCATGCGGGGATCGGTCGGACTGAAACGGACCTCGGACAACCCGTTGAGGTGCTCTGAGGTGGCATGGCAGCTTTTGCAACCGGCCAATGCGGGCATTTTCGCGGAGCCCATGTGGGCCTGGTGACTCCCCCAGGCCGGCGGATAGGCATGGCAGCCGTTGCAGTTCGCTGCAAAGCTGGTCAAGGCGGAATGGCTGTGGCAATCGGTGCAGACCGCTGAGGCCTTGTGATAGTCGCCGGCCCCCACCCCGATGGTCCGGGCATCGCCATGGCATTTTTCACAGTAGCCGGTGGCCGTGCCGTCGACCCTGTCATTCCACCAGTTGGCTTTTTGCGCCGGGTCGAGAACTCCGGGGGCACTGTAATCCAGACCGGAAGCCATGCCAAAGGTCGTGGTCGCAGAGCTTTTGCGCAACATGTAATAGTTGGGCAACGAAGGGTCATCATTGGCATGACCGCCATGGCAGACCAGGCAGCCAACCCGTTCTCCGGACGTATCGCCGTGCACCTGATAGGTATGGCAGGTCTGGCACAAGCCTGCCTTGTCGGCGCGGCCGGCGCCATTGGCGCGCAGCAGCCTGCCGTCGCCGCCGGCCGAGGAGAGAGTGGCGAAGTTCTCCGGCGTGTCATCCGTGATTGCGCTGGAATCGGCAAAGTGCGCCTGATGACAGCTGCCGCAGAGGATCTTGCCGCCGAACAGGCTGATCTGGCCAGGGTTGTTGAGGTTGCCGTCATCCTCCGGCGGCGC
>VEPG01000037.1 GCA_012026975.1 Desulfuromonas sp.
GGTCGTAGGCATTGCGCGGCACGTCCCGCGTGCGGGCGCAGCGCTCCCAGATCATGCCGCCGACCAGGTTGAGCTGATGCATCGTCCCCTTTTCGATGAGCAGCACCGTGCCCCGCTCGCCGGCCTCCTCGCCGGCCTCCAGGGCACGCAGCACCTCGTCCCGGCGGTGGCGTTCGATGCGCCAGATGATCTCGGGGTTGCGACGGGGATTCATGGTTGGGCCGTCCTCAGCCTGAAGAGTAAAGTCGCTCCGAGCACGAACGCCAGCCCGGCCAGCACCGCAGCCTTGCCGACCAGCGGCACGCCGGCGGCAGTGGCCGCGATCCCCCAGCTCTGCACCAGGCCGCCGCCGATCAGCATCCCGACGACCACCAGCGCGGCGTCGGCATCGCCCTCCCCGGCCTTGACCAGCTGACGGAACGGACAGCCGCCGACCAGGATCGACAACCAACCGACCAGGAACATGCCGAGAAAGCTCCAGAGGTGCTCGAGGTGGGCGCCCGGCTGGCCGTACAGCGCCAGGTGGAACTGGCCGGTCGCCAGGTTGACGCCGACCGCCGCCAGGACAAAGGCGCCCAGTCCCCAGATCAGGGGGGTGCGCGTTCCCATCAGCAGGGTATCGCGCACGCTGCCGGTCACACAGAAGCGGCTGCGCTGGGCCAGGGCGCCAAGGAGCAGGCCGACTCCCAGGGAGAGCAGCCAGGGGGCGTGCTGGGCCGCGCTGCCACGCTCGGAGAAGGCGACGAAGGGCGGCGGTATGACCAGAAAGAGCAGCAGCAGCAAAGCGCCCGCCGGCACCAACCAGCCGGTGCCGCCGCGCTCGACCTGGGAGCGGCCGAGATCGACGCCGTGCGCCAACCCTTTCAGCCCCAGCCAGATCCCGGCCAGCAGGCCGATGACCCCGGCACCGGCCGCCAGGTCGCCGGCGGTGATCCGCAGGAACAGCTTGATGGGGCAGCCGATGAAAACCGCGCAACCGACGATGAGAAAGACCCCGGCGGCCAGCCGGGCCAGCGGCGCGCTCCCCCCCCGCGAACGGAATTCGCGGCCGATCACGGCGCAGAACGCGGCGCCGAGGACGAAGCCGATCAACTCCGGGCGCAGGTACTGCAGGCGTGGATTGGCATGCAGCCCCAGGGCGCCGGCGCTGTTTTCCATGAAGCAGGAGACGCAGATGCCGCTGTTCTCGGGGTTCCCCCAGACCGCCAGCAGCACGCCGAACAGCCCCATGGCGAAACCGGCACCGACCACCGTCCAGAAATGCCGATCCAGGCGCGGCAGGCTCATTCGCACCCCCCGGCCAGCCGGCTTTTCAGGTAGTAGGCATCTTTCAGGGTGGCCGCCGTCTGGCGGTCGTCAGGCTGGCCGCGCAGGCGGTCGCGCAGCAGGGGGATCCCCTGCTCGGCGGCCACGGCGATCAGGTCGCGCTGGTTGAGAGGGCTGGCCGGGTCGAGATAGTCGCCGTTGCCGCGCACCGCAACCGCCAGGCTGGAAACCGCCCGGTCGACCAGGCCCATGCGGTAGAGGATGTCGCCGCGCAGCAGCGATCCGTGCGCTTCCCCCGGGAAGTTGCGGTCAAGCTCCTCGAGCTTGAGCAGGGCCGACTGCAGTTCGCCCCGGTCGCGCAGCGTCGCCACCGGACCGTAGTGGCGCTCGAGAAAGGCCACCCTGGCCTGCGCCAGCATCTCCTGTTCGACGCGCCGGTCGGGAGTGCCGTTCGACTGCCTGCCGTCACTCGGCCTGGCCGTGACCAGCAGCGCCGCCAGCGCCGCGACCACCAGCAGCAGGGCCGCCGCGGAGAGACAGTCGAAACGATCCTTGAACATCAATACACCTGATAGGGCGGCATGTTGGTCCGCTTGGCCATGGCCCGCACCGGGTCGTAATCCCGGTCCTGCAGCGGCTCGAAACCGTCCACCCAGGCGGAGCCGAGCACCTTGCGGCGTTCGCCGCCGATCTCCACGGTCGTTTCCGGCGTCAGCCCGAGCAGCGCCTTGCGGAACTTTTCGACCAGAGCGGGATCCGCCGACCTGGCCGCGCCGAAGGTACAGTACGGGATGATTTCGCTCTGCGCCAGAATACGGAAGTCGTCGGCGGCGATCTTCCCTTCCCGGGTCATCGTCTCGAGATCGAGGACCGGCGCGGCGGCCGCGTCGTAAGCACCGAGGTAGACCCCGTAGATCAACTTCTCGTGTTTGAACGAACCTTGCGGAATGGTCGAAAAGCCGAGGTCGCGCTCGGGGTCGAGACCGGCCTTGAGCATCAGGTCGTACTGGGCCATGTAGCCGGTCGGCGCCATCTGCGGGCCGAAGATCATCCGCTTGCCGCGCAGTTCCTGCAGCGATTTGATCGGGCTGTCGCGGCGGACGACAATCGCGCCGGCGGTGCGCGGCCCGAACTGGCCGCGCTTTTCGGTGGCGAGCAGCTGCAGGTCGTGATCGTGCTTGAGAATGATGTAGAGCAGCGAGTTGGTATGGGTGAAGGTAAATTCGCCGGCGGCGAAACGCTGCTCGAAATCCTGGGTGTCGACCGGCACGGCCTCGAACGGCACGCCGACCTGCTCCGACAGGTAGCGGGTCAGCGGCGCGAAACGCTGCAGCGTCTCCTCGGCGCTGTTGCAGTTCATGTAGCCGATGCGCAGGGTTGGCCCGGCCGGCGGCCGGCGGTCGCAGCCGATGAGCAGGGCGAGACCAACTGCAGCAAGTAGCAAGTAGCGAGTAGCGAGAAAATTCATAAGTGTCGTTTCAGGGTGCCGCCGGGGAGGTCGGGGGCACCCAGGGAATGGGTTGCGTCAGGGGGTCGCCGGCAGCGACGATCCCCATGCCGGCGCGATCACGGCCGTCGCGCACGGCAGTGGCGACAAACTCCGGGGCCTGATCTCCCCACCAGTTGCCGCGGGCATCGCCCGGGCCCGCCCCATCGTTGATCAGGGCGTACTCGCCGTTGCCGGCCAATGCGTTATGCCTCAAACTCCCGTCGGCATTCAGCCAGCGCACCCCGGCGCGGCCGTTGCCGGTCACGCGGTTGTCATAGACATCCACATCTCCCTCTTCAAGAAAAATGCCATGCTCGCTGTTGTTGGAGAGATCGTTGCCGCCCGCTTCGGCAAAACACTTCTGCAGGTAAAGACCGCGGCGGTTGCCGATGATGCGGTTGCCGGTGATGCTGAGCGTCCCCTCGCGGGCATTGAGCCCGTTGATCAGGTTCTCCTCGACCAGGCAGCCGCGCATCGTCAGCGTACTGTAGACGCAGCGCACCCCCCACTGGTTGCGGGCGACGTGGCTGTCGATCAACTCCACTTCGCTGTCACGGAACTGCAGGCCGTTGCTGTTGTCGACCAATTGGCAGCGTTCGATCGAGACCCTCGATTCCTGAAACTGGGCGCCGCGCAGGTTGCCGCGCAGCAGGCTGTCGCGCAGGGTGGCCTGGGCGAAATGCGCATGGAAACCGCGATAGGCATATTCGATGACGGAATGCTCCAGGAGATTGTTCGCCTCCGACGTCATCATGTTGATCGCCCCCCAGTCGCCGCGGCGCGGCGCGGGCTCCGCCGAGGTGAAGCGGATCGGTCGGTCGGCCGTGCCGATGGCGCGGAGCGTCCCCTGGCAGAACAGTTCGTGTTCGCCGATACCGTCGCCGTTGCTGTCGAAACGGGTGAAGCGCACGGTGCTGCCGGGGCGGATTTCCAGCGTCACCCCGGGGGCGACCGTCAGGATTCCGTCTATCACCACCTCGCCGTCCCAGACCGCGTCCTGCCAGAGCGTCTGCTCCCCGTGGAAGACCAGCGGCTCGGCCGCGGCGGACCATGCCGGCAGCAGCAGGATGAAGGCGATCAGCCACCGTTTCATGGGGCACCCGTCCCGAGCCAGCGCAGGTTTTCGGTGTTGCCGCTCACCCCGGTCTCGTCGTAAGGCAGGTCGCGCGGGTAGAGGGCCAGGCCGATGGCATTGCCGGTGACGGTGTTGCGATCGAGCCACGGCCGGCTGTCGGCGTCGACGAATACCCCTTCCTCGTCGTGGCCGGAAATCAGGTTCCCCTTGAGATACGGCCGGGAGCCGCGCCAGACAAAGACACCGCCCTCCCCGTCCTCGATGCGGTTGTCGAGGATCTTCGGATGACTCCCCTGCTGGGAGATGACGCCGTAGCGACAGCGACGAAGCTGGTTGCCAACGAGTTCCGGAGAGCTGTCGATGCAGCGCACGCCGGTTTCGGCGCGCACGATTTCCGCATGGCGGAGAGTGCCGGCGGCGCCGGCGTCGAAGGTAACCCCGGCCCAGGCGATCTCTTCCAGCTCCGGCCGCTCGACGATCGTGAAGCGCACCGGCCGCTCGGCGGTCCCCTCGATGACGAGCCGCCCCCGCACCAGCAGTTCGGTCAGGGAGGAATAATACTCGGGATCGATCTGTGTCCCCTCGGCGGGGGTGACGCGCACCTCGGTACCGGCACGAATGGTCAGGCTGCCGCCTTCGAGGATCAGCACATCGCCGGCCATGGTTGCCGTCCCTTCCCAGACCAGGTTGCCGCCGTAGGCTCCGGCATACTCCGCGGGCCCCTCCGCCGTGGACCGCGACAGGGGCTGGCAGGCCGCCAGCAGGAGCAGCAGCAACAGCGCGCAGCGTCTCATAGCCAGCGCCTTTCCATGCACAGCCAGCGGGCTGCGGCCAGCGGCTTGTCGCCGGCGGCAATCCGCGCTTCCAGTGCCACCAGGTCGCGCGGGGTGAGCAGCGTTGCCAGCTTGCGCAGTGCCGGCACCACCGTGGTGAACTGCAGATCGTTCAGTGGGCGGGAGCCGCTGACCAGCACCGGGTAGCCGGGAATCGCCAGCACTGTTTCAGCTCCGGAGAGCGGGGCCGCGGCAAAGACCAGATCGACCTGTTCCGCCGCCAGCGCCCGGCCGGGATCGTCAGCAATCGACAGGCCTTTCCGCTCGCTCTCCACGCCGGTCTTTTCCTGCACATACAGGGAGACCAGCGCAAACAGCATCTCCTGGCGCGGTCCGGCAGTGACGCCGACGTACAGCTTCGGGCCGAAGCAGGCTGCTGCCGGCGCGACGGTCAAAGCGGTCAGCACGATTGCGGCCAGAAATCTTCTCAGCGTACGAACAGCCATTCGAACACCACCGCGCCATAGAAGGCGGACAAAACCAGCACGCTGACGATGCCGCCGGCCAGCAGACCAAGATCGCGGCGGCCGTCAGACGTGACCGCGATCTTCACGCAGGCCCGCAGCGAGACCCCCATCCCGATGGCGAGCACCGCGACCAGCAGCCATTTCAGCAGATCGAGCGAAATCAGCACCCCCGGCGCCGGCAGCGTGCGCATGACGCTCAGGGCCAGGTAGCTCTTGACCCCGCTCGGATCCTGCAGCACCAGCGGCAGATAGCCGAGCTTGGCGTTGAACTTGACCAGGGCCAGCACCACATGCGCGGTCATCACCAGGGGGAGGAGCACCATGGCCTGCCGGCCGAGAACCGGCCCGAGCCGCAACCGCTCCCCTGGCGCACCGGACTCGCCGCCCTCGGTGACCTTCACCTGGGCCACCAGCCAGGTGATCGTCCCCGGCAGCAGCAGCAACAGCGGGAAGAGCAGCGCCACCCAGAGCACCGCCAGCGGATAGAAGCCGCCCGCACCCCAGCCCAGCAGTTGGGCGATACGTTCCGGCAGCCAGAAGATCGCTTCACGCAGGGTCACGTGGACCTTGGCGAAATTGGCGGTAAGCAAACCGAGCAGGACCAGGAAGAAGAGGCTTTCGCCGGCACCGAGGCCATGCCGGGCAAGGTCGGCGCCGAACCGGCGCGCGCTGATGCGGATATTGTCGTTGCAGCAGCTGCGCACGCAGTTGAGGCAGAGTGTGCAGGCCGCGTTATCGCGAATTTCGGCCGGCACCAGCGCGACCGGGCACCCTTCGGGACGGGCCCGCCACTGCACCGCCTGGCTGCCCAACGCCGCCCGCTTGACCAGCGGAGCCGTGGCAATGCACGGCTTGGCCGCGCAGCCGCTGCAGACGGCCGCATCCTTGACCCGCAGCTCCAGCGGCGCCAGCCGGGCGTACAGGCCGAAGACCGTTCCGGCCGGGCAGAGGAGCAGGCAGAAAGACCGGCGCTGAAAGACCAGGCCGAGCAGCACGGCCAGGAGGATCATCCAGACCAGAAGGATCGCGGTATAGTCGGGAAAGCGGTGCAGCGCCAGCAGGTAGACGGCCAACTGCAGGGCGACCAGCACCAGCGTCACCGGCAGAAAACCGCGCAGCCAGCCGGGCAGCTCACGGCGCAGCCCACACCGGCTGACCAGCCCGTTCAGCCACCCCAGCGGGCAGACCGTGCACCAGGCACGGCCGAACAGCGCCGCCACGAAGACCACCCCCATCATCCACAGAACCCAGAAGAAATAGTTGGCAAAATTGGTGTACATCAGCGGGTCGCGCGCCGGCACCCCGGGGATCGCATGCTGGTGCCAGCCGTAGGCCGCCATCGCCAGCAGCAGCACCAGCATCCCGAAACGCAGCAGCCGCCACGGCCACGGCGAGCGCAGCAGGGGGCCGATGACGGGTATGTCGAGAAGATTGTTAGTGGTAGACATTGTACGGCCTGACCATCTCCTCTTTTGAGTTCTTGTACAGTACCGGCTGCCCGGTCACCATCTCCAGCGAGCGCGCCGACCATTCGCGCACCACGTGCACTTCGTCGTCGAGCGTCCGCTGCAGGGCAGCTTTTGCTTCCGGGCCGCCAAGGGGGCCGAGGGCCATGGCCGCATTCATCCGCGCCTGCCAGTCGCTGTCGCTCAGCCCCTTGATCAGCACCGCCTCGGCCCGCTGGTCGCGCAGTTTGCCGAGCGCCAGGAATGTCTCGGCGCGCTGCGGACCGGTCGCGCGGGCCAACAGCACCTCAAGAGCGGCCGGATCGGCAATGTCGCCCAGCGCGCGGATCGCGCCGGCGGCACTCTCCCCCGAAGCCGTCCGCAGATGTTCGATGAGCGGAGCCACGGCCGGACGATTGATCTTGATCAGCGCCCGGGTGGCATAGCGCCGGACCTCCTGGTTCGGGTCGTCGAGCGCACCGATCAGGGGGGGGACGCCATCGGCACCGGCAATCTCGCCGAGCGCCCAGGCCGCCACGTAACGGCGCTCCAGCGTCCGGTCGGCTAATACCCGGCCGATCGGGAGGACCGCCTGGGCGGCCTTCAGGGTACCGAGGGCGGCGATCACGTATTCCCGCTGCTGACGGTCGGCCGTCCCAACCTTGTCCAGCAGCGGCGGAACCGCGGCGTCCCCGGCGGCGACCACGGCCGGATACGACTGTTCGGCCACCCTCCCCTCGGGCGCCGCCAACAGCTCGACCAGTCTGGCAATCGCCGCGCGGTCCCCGGTTTTGGCGCGGGCCGCCAGGTCCGAGAGGTTGACGGCCGTATCGCGCGAACAGCCCGACATCAGTAGAATCCCGCCCAACAACCCAATCGCAAAAACCCTAATAGACTGCTGAAAAACGTCGCGAGGACGGCCAGCTGCAAGGCGCACGGAGCGCAGAACCCGAGACATATCCGGAAGGATAGGCGAGGGGGCGAGCACCGCGCAACGCCGCAGATGACCGCCGCAGTAGTTTTTCAGCAGTCTATTCATTACCACACCTTGGTCACGGTGATATTGATATCCTTGAGCAGCTCGCCCTCCCTGACCACCACGGCGGAAGGTTCGATCGTCCCCTGATCATAGCGTCCGTAAAGGTCGCCGAGCTTCGGCGGGCCGCCGAATTTGTCGCGCGCCGCCAGATAATAGGTGCCTCCGGCCGGCAGCGGCACCTGGTAGCGGCCGTCCGGACCGGTTTTTTCGGAAACGAACTTCGGCCGCTCGGACATCTGCACGTGGTCGTAAACATGCACCCGGGCGCCTTCCACCGGCTTGCCGTCGCTGTCGACAATGCGTCCTGCCAACCCGGTCTTGCCGACCGCCACGTCTCCCGACAGACGGCGCTGATCGCCGATCTTGATCGGGGCGACCACGGTCATCTCGACGGCACCGCCCTTGACGGTCACCTTGATGAACTCGCTGCGGTTGTCGCCGGCAACGATCGGCCCGACCGCCGTCCCGTCCTTGTGCTTGCGGGCCACGGCCACGTAATCGCCGTCGGGAAGCTCCAGGTCGAAGGCCCCGTCGGGACCGGTGGGCGGCGAGATGGCGAAGGCCGGCCCGTACAGGTCGGTACCGGTCTTGTAGACAATCAGGGCGACCCCTTCGAGCGGCGCCACGATCTGCCCCTTGAGCCGTCCCTGACCGTCGGCGGCGGGAGCGGCAGTCCCTTTCTGTTCCGACGAACAGCCTGCCAGAACGGCAAGCGACACCATCAGCAGCCAGACAATGATCTTCCTACCCACTTCGACCTCCTTGAAACAGGTAAATTATCGCTTAACTTTGCCTTGACTCGGCACTCGTCACTCGGCACTCAAGTCCTTCAGATCCCGCGCCTGCACCTCGTTCAACAGCACCAGCCTTTCGGTCACCGTCGACGCATAGTGCTCGAACAGGGTGTGATCCATCACCGCCAGGCCGAAGGCGACCCCGCGCGAATCGCCGGGGACGAACGTCACGTCGCGCCGGTCGCCGGTATCGAGTGCACGCCGCAGGGTGACGACCCACTCCCCGCCGCGGTGTTCGGCGGACGCCATGACATCGGCCCGCCCGCCGGTGGGACGCTCGACCAGGTAGCCGGGCGCCCGACTGCCCGGCGGGTGAACGCCCTCGCCGACCGGACGCCGGTCGCCGTCATAGAGCGGCTGGTCGTTCTCGCCGAACGGCTGCGCACCTTCCGTCGCGGCCTGGCCCTGGCGCGAATTGGGGGTGAAGATCTCGCCGGAAACGTCCCCCTTCATCCCTTCCTGATCGAGGAAGCGATCGTCGGCGAAACCGTAGCGCGCGGTACGGTCGGCCTTCCAGTTCCACAGATCGAGCCAGGCACCCTCCTGGGCCAGCCGCATCTTGTTCGACGCATGAAAGCTCGAGCGATTGACCCCGAAGTCCTTGATATGGCAGGCGTAGGAACAGGTGAACTGGGCAAACTGCCCGGCCGGCTCCCACATCAGCCCGAAACCGTCCTCCTGGCTGGTACTGCTGCGCCAGCGCACCCCGTCGAAGCCCCATTCCATCAGGGCACGGTCAGGAGTCGCATCCTTCCAGGCCAGCCGCAGGTAAAGATCGTGATCGGTGTAAAAGGCCCTCATGTCGACCCTGATCGGATCGGGGAGGCGCGAGCCGTGGTGACAGGAGGCCGTGGTCACGTGCACCGTGTCGTCGTCGATCTCGGCAAAACTCGTCAGCTTGTGCGGACGGCCGCCGCGCACCATGACCACCCGCGGCAAGACCCGCTCCCACTCGGCCGCTTCCGGCGCATGGTCGAGCTTCAGGGCATAGAGCCGATCGGCGGACACGTCGCGACAGCCGCCGAGCCCGCCGGTCAGAATGGTCAGAGCAGCGGCGCAAAAGATCGTAAGAAGGCGTGGCATCGGCTCTCGGCGTTGCTGTCGGAATCGGACTCCGCATCGCGCAGACGCCCGTGTGAGAAGAAAGCAAGAGGCGTACCAGTGGGGAGGAGAGGAGGGGAAAAGCGTTGAAATATGTCAAGCGGTTGAGTGGTTGAGTCGTCACGCCGTCAATTTGGCGAGGCAGGAGATTGATCTTGCCTGCTCAACGACTTAACCACCCAACAATCGTTGACAACTTTCCGCCTAAACCATCAATCCAATAGGCGGTACTTCTCCATCTTGTAGCGCAGCGTGGTGCGCTTGATGCCCAGCGCATCGGCGGCGCGGGTCTGCGATCCCTGTTCGCGCTCCAGAGTCTGCACGATCAGCTGGCGCTCGAGGTCTTCGAGAATGTCGGTCAGGTTGCCGCCGCGCTCGGGGAGCTGCAGGCAGATCTGATCGCCGCCCTGCAGCCCCTGCGGCAGGTCGCGCGGGGTGAGCACGCTCCCCTTGGACAGCACCACGCCGCGCTCGATGGCGTTCTGCAGTTCGCGGACGTTCCCCGGCCACTCGTGGGCGAGCAGGCAGCTCAAGGCCCGCGGAGCGATCTCGGTAATCTTCTTGCCGGTCTCGTTCACGTACTTGTGCAGGAAGTGCCGGGCCAGCGGTTCGATGTCCTCGCGGCGCTCGCGCAGCGGCGGCAGGTGGATGTTGACCACGTTGAGGCGGTAGTAGAGATCCTCGCGAAACCGCCCGATTTTAACCTGCTCTTCGAGATGCTTGTTGGTGGCGGCGACGATGCGCACATCGACCTTGATCGGCTTGCTGCCGCCGACCCGTTCGAATTCGTGCTCCTGGATGACGCGCAGCAGCTTGACCTGGGCGGCCAGGCTCATTTCGGCGACCTCGTCGATGAACAGCGTCCCCTGGTCGGCCAGTTCGAAGCGCCCCTTGCGGGTGGCGAGCGCTCCGGTGAATGCCCCCTTCTCGTGGCCGAACAGTTCGCTCTCCAGCACCCCTTCCGAGAGCGCCGCGCAGTTGAGGACGATGAACGGCTTCTCCTTGCGCGCCGAGTTGTAGTGGATCGAGCGCGCCAGCAACTCCTTGCCGGTCCCGCTCTCGCCGGTGACCAGCACGCTGGCGTTGCTCGCCGCCACCGACGAAGCGATATCGAACACCTGGTGCATCCCCGGCGAGTTGCCGATGATCCCGGCAAAATCGTAGCGGCTCTCGAGCTCGGCATGCAGGTAGCGGTTCTCGGCGAGCAGCCGTTCGCGCTCCAGCGCCTTGTCGACGGTCAGCTTCAGCTCGTCGATCTCGAAGGGCTTGGCCACGTAGTCGTAGGCGCCGGCCCGCAGCGCCTGCACGGCATTCTCGACGGTGCCGTAGGCGGTCATGACGATGATCGGCAGGGAGGGGTCGAAGGCCTTGAGTTCGCGCAGCAGCTCGAGGCCGTCCATCTCGGGCATCTTGATGTCGGTGATGACCAGATCGAAGGACTCGCCGGCAACCTGGCGCAAGGCTTCGGCGCCGCCGGCCACCGCCGTCGCCTCATAGCCGGATTTGGTCAGCACCCGCACCAGCAGGCGGCGCAGCCCCTCCTCGTCGTCGACGATCAGGATTCGCTCGGCAGGCATTGCTCTCCCCGGTCGCAATAATGCACCTGGTTCTTCCCCTTGCGCTTCGCTTCGTACATCAGATCGTCCACTGTTTTGAAGAGAGTCGCCACCGAGTCGCCGTCTTCGGGGAAGGAGGCGACGCCGACGCTGACCGTCACCCCGTGGCTGGCGGTGATGCGGTCGAGAAACCGCGGCGTTTCCGTCTCGACGAAGATGCGGATCCGCTCCGCGACCAACAAGGTTGCGGGGAAGGCGGTCTCCGGCAGCAGGATGACGAACTCTTCGCCGCCGTAGCGGAAAACCGTATCGGAACCGCGCAGCAGTTCGCGCAGCAGGTTGGCCATCCCCTGCAGCACGATGTCGCCGTTCGGGTGTCCGTAGGTGTCGTTGAACTTCTTGAAGTCGTCGACGTCGAGGAGGATGATCGACAGCGGCTTGCTGTAGCGTCCGGCGCGCGTAACCTCTTCCTGGAACATCTTCTTGAACTGGCGCTGATTGTACAGACCGGTCAGCCCGTCGGTGCAGGCCAGTTCGAGGGTACGCTGGTGCAGGCGGGCGTTGTCGATGCTCATGCTGGCGAAGGAGCCGAGGACCGAGAGCAGCTCCAGCTTCTCCCGCGGAAAGCGGCGGGGCTGAAAATCATCGACATAAAGCACGCCGACGGTCTTGTGCTGCATCTTCAGCGGGACGGCAATCAGCGACCGGATCCCTTCCTCGACGGCCAGCGGATTGTTGAAGAAGCTGGCCTGCTGGGTATCCTCGATCACGAACAGCTCGCCACGGTCGAGAATCTCGTAGGTCAGCCCTCCCGGCTTGACGGTCCAACGGTCATGGGCCGTGAACGTCTCGCTCAAACCGGCATGGGCATGCAGCTTCAATTTGCCCGTCTCGTCATCGTAAAGGGCGACGGTCCCGGCCGGAGCGTCCATGATCGTCATGGCGCTGTGCAGAATGTTCTGCAGCACTTCGTCGAGGTCGAGCGACGACACCACGACCTGCGCCACGCTGAGGAGGTCCTTCAGTCCCTTGAGTTCCCGTTCGAGAGCTTCGGGTTGTCTGTTCGCATCGCTCACTGGCTTACCCTCTTCGTTCATGAAAATTGTTATTATATAGCATGGATTCACCAATTATGTGCCACTATAAATCGCCCCGCGACGGGCAGCAACGGCTACAAGGAAGGGGTTGACACACACCACATCTTGTGGTTTATATATCAACGCCTCACAGAATATTGTGATCCCGCCTTTTTTGCAACCCCAAACATATTCAATACTTATTAAGTCAGGATGGCACCGATGACCGCGAAAAAATCCGCCCTGCAGCTCGAACTGTCCCCTAATGCCACCACCGTTCTGGAACGGCGCTACCTCAAGCGCGACCAGGAGGGAAAAATCCTGGAAACCCCGGCCGACATGTTCCACCGCGTCGCCAAGACCATTGCCGCCGCGGAAAAATGCTTCGCCAAGGGGGAAAAGCCCGAAGCCCTGGAGCAGGAATTCTACCGGATGATGACCTCGCTGGAATTCCTCCCCAACTCCCCCACCCTGTTGAACGCGGGGCGCGAGCGCGGCCAGCGGGCGGCCTGCTTCGTCCTGCCGGGCGGCGATTCGATGGAGGTGATCTTCGAGGCGATCAAGCAGACCGCCCTGATCCACAAGAGCGGCGGCGGCACCGGCTTCTCCTTTTCCCGCCTGCGCCCGGCCAACGACGTGGTGATGAGCACCAAGGGGGTCTCCTCGGGACCGCTGACCTTCATGCGGGTATTCGACGCGGCGACCGAGGCGATCAAGCAGGGGGGCACCCGGCGCGGCGCCAACATGGGGATCCTGCGGATCGACCACCCGGACATCATGGACTTCATCATGTGCAAGCGCGACCAGACCGTGCTGACCAATTTCAATATCTCGGTCGGTCTTACCGAGAAGTTCATGGAAGCCGTCGAGAAGGACGAGGAATACGAGATTCTCAACCCGCGCACCGGGCAGGTGGTCGGCAAAAAATCGGCGCGCAAGGTCTTCGACCACATCATCGACCTGGCCTGGAGCAACGGCGAACCGGGGATCATCTTCCTCGATCGCCTCAACCGCGACAACCCGACCCCGCACGTCGGCGCCATCGAGGCGACCAACCCGTGCGGCGAGCAGCCGCTGCTCCCCTACGAATCGTGCAACCTCGGCTCCCTGAACCTGGCCAGGATGGTCACCCCCGGGGGCGAGGTCGACTGGAACAAGCTCGGCCGCAACGTGGAACTGGCCACCCGCTTCCTCGACAACGTCATCGAGGTCAACAAGTACCCGATCCGGCAGATCGACGAGATGACCCGCTCGAACCGCAAGATCGGCCTCGGCGTCATGGGCTGGGCCGACATGCTGATCCTCCTCGGCATCCCCTACGACAGCGACGAGGCGGTGGAGTTGGGTGAAAAGCTGATGAAGTTCATCACCGACAAGTCGCGCGCCGCCTCCCGGGAGCTGGCCAGGGAACGCGGGACGTTCCCCAACTTCAAGGGGAGCATTTTCGACGGCAAGGGGAAAGGCGGCCCGATCCGCAACGCCACCTGCACCACCATCGCGCCGACCGGCACCATCTCGATCATCGCCAACAGCTCCAGCGGCATCGAGCCGCTCTTCGCCGTCTCCTATATCCGCCAGGTCCTCGACAACGACAAGCTGGTCGAAGTTCACCCTCTGTTCGAAAAGATCGCCCGCGAGCGCGGCTTCTACTCGAAGGAGCTGATGCAGACGATCGCCGAGCACGGCACGGTGCAGGACATCGACGAGATTCCTGATGACGTTCGCCGGGTCTTCGTCACCTCCCACGACATCACCCCGGAAGACCACATCCGCATGCAGGCGGCCTTCCAGAAACACACCGACAACGCCGTGTCGAAGACCGTCAACTTCTGCCACGATGCCAGCCGTGACGAGGTGGCGGAAGTCTATCGGCTTGCCTACCAGCTCGACTGCAAGGGGGTGACGATCTACCGTGACGGCTCGCGCGACATGCAGGTGCTGTCGGTCGGCAAGGAGAAGAAGGTCGAAGAGGAAGTGCCGTTCGAAAGTCAGAAGGGACGGGTCAAGCGCGACCGGCCGCGGGCCCTGGCCGGCACCACCTACCAGATGCAGACCGGCTGCGGGCCGTTGTACGTGACGATCAACGAGGACCAGGCCGGGCTGTTCGAGCTGTTCACCACCATGGGCAAGGCCGGCGGCTGCGCTTCCAGTCAGTGCGAGGCGATCGGCCGTCTGGTGTCGCTGGCCTGGCGCTCGGGGGTACAGGCCCGCCAGGCGGTGAAGCAGCTGATCGGCATCACCTGCCACAAACCGTCGGGCTTCGGCGACAACCGCGTGACCTCCTGTGCCGACGCCGTGGCCAAGGCGATCCAGACCCACATGGCCGAGCACGGCATGGAGGAGCTGCAGCACGCCGTCAGCGGCGGCGCCTGCCCCGAATGCGGCGGCGCGGTCGAACACGAAGGCGGCTGCTGCGTCTGCCATGCCTGCGGCTACTCGGAGTGCGCGTAGAAGCAACGGGGGCCAGCGACTTGCAGCAAAAGGGGACAGAATTGGATTCTGTCCCCTTTTGCGTTACAGCATCCACGACCACGCCAGGCTTTTGCGGAACATCTCGGCGCGGGCGATGCCGGCTTCATCGTCGGCCAGCACCACCAGGCCGCGGTGGTGCCCTTGGGCCAGCCACTTGTAGAGGCGGCACGGGTGGCCCCAGAGAATATTCCGATTCTCGCCCGAGGGCCTTTCTGCTATTCTCTTTGCATGTCATGTTATTTAATTCAACCCGGAGGGCATCATGGAACAGAACTACATGGAAGTCCTGCGCGAAGAGATGCGCGGCCAGTTCAGCCTGGTCCTGGAAGGCCACGCGGCGTTGCACACCAAAATCGACGATGTGCGCCGTGAACTTGTCGAGCGCCTGGACCTTACCGATTTCAAGGTTCAGGTCATAAGCGACGAGATCAAGGTATTGAAGGAGGATGTCGCCGACCTGAAGGAAAATCTGGCGGCCCACCGCGCCGACACGGTGGCAAATCCCCGCTATATCGTCCGAGAGTAAAGCGTTCAACTGCTGACCCCATGATCGCCCGCATCGACCACCTCAACATCGTCGTCAGCGACCTCGAGCAATCGATCGCCTTCTTCCGCCTGCTCGGCTTCGACGAGGGGCTGGGGGCCGCGCTCGACCCGGCGTTCCTCGCGCGCCTGACCGGCATCGCCGGCGCCGACGGGCGCTTCGTCACCATGCGCCACCCCGGCTCGAAAGTGACCATCGAACTGCTCAAGTTCGTGGCGGACGCGGGTACCGACCCGCAACTGGGGCGGGCCGACCGCATCGGCCTGCGTCACCTCGCTTTCGCCGTCAACGACATCGACGCCACCGTCGCCAAGCTGCGCGCCGCCGGCGTCGAATTCCTCAGCCCCATCCAGACCTGGGAGAAAACCGGCAAGCGCCTGGTCTATCTGTACGGTCCCGACGGCATTCTGCTGGAACTCGCCGAGTACCCCCAACGTCATGGCACCTGACTTCCGCACGGCAGGCAGGCCCCATATCGAAGCCCACTGCACCGGCTGCGGCGCCTGCGTAGC
The DNA here is from genome assembly GCA_012026975.1 of Desulfuromonas sp. GTDB lineage: Bacteria > Desulfobacterota > Desulfuromonadia > Desulfuromonadales > BM103 > VAUL01. The sequence goes on from VEPG01000037.1 coordinate 15,670, forward strand.
GGCCTGCCCCGAACGGGCGTTGAGCCTGGCCGGCGAGCACCCCGACGGACGAGGACGCAAGCGTGCCGTCGTCGCTGCCGCGCGCTGCACCAACTGCGGCGCCTGCCTGCCGGCCTGCCCCCGCGGGGCGCTGGTTCTGACGGAAGTCTCACTGAAAATCGAATTGTGTAAATAATTTAAGAATGTTATAGTCGCGCCGCGCAACTTTTCTGCCAACCGGGCGGCGTCATGAAGATCGGCCTGAAAATCACCGTCATTGCCGTATTGCCGATCATCCTGACGGCACTGGTCATTCTCGCCATCTCCCTCTACCAGAACTCCCTGCTGAACAGTTTCTTCGACGAGGAAATCGACCGGCAGGCCCGCAGCGAAGCCCAGAAGATCGCCCAGGATGTCTACCTGATGTGCCGTTCCGCCCAGGAGTCGGTGCAGCAGACCGTCGATGCCAACCTTCGGGTGGCCGCCGACATTCTCGCCCGCTCCGGCCCCGTGACCTTCGGCCGCGAGCAAATCCGCTGGCAGGCCGTCAACCAGTTCACCCAGCGGTCGCATGGCGTCGTCCTGCCGCGCATGCTGGTCGGCAACCGCTGGCTCGGGCAGATCAACGACCCGTTGCAGCCGGCGCTGGTGGTCGATGCCACCGAGGAACTGGTCGGCGGAACCGCCACCCTCTTCCAGCGCATGAACGAAACCGGCGACATGCTCAGGGTCGCCACCTCGGTCATCGACAAGGACGGCAAACGGGCAATCGGCACCTACATCCCGGCGGTGAACCCGAACGGTTCCACCAACCCGGTCGTCTCCGCCCTGCTGCGCGGCGATACGTTCCGGGGGCGGGCCTATGTGGTCGATGCCTGGTACATCACCGCCTACCAGCCGATCTGGGACAAGAACCGGACGCGCATCATCGGGGCCCTTTACGTCGGCGTCAAGCAGGAGCACCTGGAGAGCCTGCGCCAGGGGATCATGGACATCGTGGTCGGCAAGACCGGCTACGTCTGGGTGCTCGGCGGCAAGCAGGAGCAGCGCGGCCGCTACATCATCTCCAAGGACGGTGCGCGCGACGGCGAGTACCTGATGAATACCGTCGACAGCGAACAGCAACCGTTCGTGCAACGGCTCATCGACAAGGCGATTACTCTCCCCGAACCGGCCAGCGGCAAGGCAATCCCGGTCGCGTTCGACCGTTACCCATGGAAAAATCCCGGCGAAAACTTCGAGCAGTACAAATCCGTGGCACTGACCTATTTCGCCCCCTGGGACTGGGTCATCGGCGCCGCCTATTACGAAAGTGATTTCGCATCGCGTCATCAGCGGGTGGCCTCGACAATCAACACCATGGCCACATGGATCATCGTGGCCGCCATGCTGCTGGTCCTGCTGGCCATACCGGTCGGCCACCTGGTGGCCGAAAGCATCCGCTCGCGCATCGACTGCATTCTCGGTTCAATCCACGACATCCTGATCGTCACCGACAGCCACGACCACATCATCCTGCTCAGCAAGGCCGCCGAAAAGTTTTTCGGCATAAAGACCAGGGAGATCCGATCCCGACCGATCACCGACCTGATTGCCGATCGGAATATCTGCACAACCATAAAGGAAGCCATGGCCACCGGCAAAAGCGGCACCCGCTTCCACTTCGAATGGCCGGGGAGCAAACCGGGCCAGCCTCGGGAGATGCAGGGGCGCACTTCCGTGATCCAGACCGGTCACGGACACCCCATCGGCATGCTGCTGACGATTCACGATGTCACCGGCGAACGGGAGGTCGAACGGCTCAAGTCCGAATTGCTCTCCACTGCGGCACATGAACTGAACACGCCGCTGGCGGCCATCATCGGCTACTCGGAACTGATGCTTTCCGGCCAGGCAGGCACCCTGGAAGAGCAGCGGGAATCGCTCGTCTACGTCCACCAGAAAGCCTGGGCACTCTCCAAGATCGTCGATGACCTGCTCGATGTCAGCCGCATCGAGGCAGGCAAAGAGATTCCGATCGATCGGGAAGAGACCGACATTCTCGAGGTGATCAGGCAGGTGCTCTATCACGTCCAGCACATGACCACCCAGCACACGCTCGACGCGGACCTCCCCTCCACCCCCGTCGTCCTGCCGATCGACCGGCTGAAAATCGAGCAGGTGCTGGAAAACCTGCTCAGCAACGCCATCAAATATTCACCCCACGGCGGCGCCATCAAGATCACCGGCCTTGTTGAACCGGACGGCTTTCACCTGAGCGTCACCGACCAGGGGCTCGGCATGACCCCGGAGCAGGCGGCACGGGTCTTTGACAAGTTCTACCGGGCTGACAGTTCCACCACCGCCGTACGCGGCACCGGCCTCGGCCTGACCATCGTCAGGCACATCGTCGATGCCCACGGCGGCAGGATCCGGGTCGAAAGCACGCCGGGGGCGGGCAGCACCTTCCACGTGATCCTGCCGATGGGCAGCGCGGTGGCGCAGAGTTGACATGCCCGGCCTGTTTCAACGGATTCCCGCCGATCTTCCCGACGAACTGATTGAAACGCTCTGTCAATCGACCGACGTCCGCATCGAACGGATCGTTTCGCGCGGACACGCGTCACCCCCGGATTTCTGGTACGACCAGAATCGACATGAGTTCGTCCTGTTGGTCAGCGGCCGGGCCCGGCTCGCCTTCGCCGACGGCTCCCCGTGCGTCGACCTGGTTCCCGGCGACTGGCTCGACATCCCGGCGCACCGGAAACATCGGGTCGCCTGGACCCACCCGGAGCAGGACACCGTCTGGCTGGCGGTGCATTACCGGTAGCCGGCATGCCTTTCGAACTCTGGCGCCAGGATGACAACGGCCACCGCTTTCTGGTCGGCCGCCACCCGACCCTTGACGATGCCGAGCGACAGCTGGCGGAGTTGACCCGTGCGCATCACAAGCAGAGCTACTGGATCATCGAAACCGGAATGGACGAGGACCGCAAATGACGGCAGCAATCTGTTCCGCGCTGGTCGATCTGGCCAGGCAGCGACAGACCGAACTTGACGAACGGATCGCCGCCTGGCGCCAGGAACCGGGCGCCGGCGTTCGCCTATGGTGCGGGCCCGGCTGCGGCAACTGCTGCACCCTGACGGTAAACTGCACCCTGGCGGAGGCGCTGGCCATCCGTGCCGTCCTTGATGATCCCCTGTGGGACCGCCTCACCGCCACGACAGAAAAGATCCTGACCCACGCCCGGCAGTGCGGCGATACCCGTGCCTTTCTCTCCGGCTACCGCAAGGCCGTCGGCCCCTGCCCGTTTCTGGATGCCCGCGCCAATTGCTCGATCTACGATCATCGCCCCCTCGCCTGTCGCGCCCTGCTCGCCACCCGGCCGCCCGACTGGTGCGGCGGCAACCTGGCCGGGCTGTCCGGCTATGAACGCGAGGCCTTCCTGGCCGGCCTCGATCGCAGCGTGGTGGCATTCCCTACCCACTATGCCGCTGTCCCTCGGGAACTGGCCGCGGAAAGCGAGCGCGGCCTGGCTCTGGCCATGATCCGCTTTTTCGGCTTCGGGGTAACCGGCAATCTGCCGCTGCTCGTCTGGCTCGGCGGACAAGACGGCTGGGAGGAAGCGCTGGCCGGCTGGCCCGCGCAGTTCCAGCAGTTTTTGAACAGTCACAACATCAACCATCCATTCCTGGTGCAGATCGAGATCCCCTGAATGGTTCTCCCTTCCCCCCGTTATTAAACCCTGCTACAACTCTGATTGGCCGGAAACGGTCGCATCTCCCAAACCAGGGGTGTTGCCAATGCGCCTCATTCGTTCCCTGCTTATCTTCATCCTGCTTGCATCCATCCTGCCGGCGCAGGCCATGGGGCTGGATTTCGGCGGGATCTTCGCACCGAAGCCGCCGCCGGCCGCGGATGAGCGCAAGGAGACCGGCGAACGCATCAGGGAAGCCCAGGAGCAATTGCAGCTGTTGCAGGACAAGCTGCGCGCCCTCAATAAACGCCGGGCAGCGGAAACCGCCGCGCAGCCAGGCGCGATCGCGAACGCAACGGGTGCCGGCGAAACCAACTGGCAGGCGATCGACCAGGCCAACCTCAATCCCGGCGAGTTGGGACTCTACACCTACCTGCTCTATGCCGGGGACGGGACAAAACCATCGGTACGGGAAGAGCTGGAAGAGCTCCTCCTGACGATCGAGGCACTGCCGGAACGCACGGAACCGGCCAGCATCGGCAATCGCTTTCTGGTGCCGATCGCCCCGCGGCAGACAACGGTGATCCTCGCCCGGCGGCCTTACGACTTCAAGCTCTCCCGCACCTGTCTCGAGCGCCTCGGCCTGACCGGCCTGCCGGACGGTCCGGTGCTGGTTTCCCTGAACGAACCGCTCGACCCCTTCCGACGGGATATGGCTCCGCCTTTTCTCGCCGTGGCGCTCGGCCGCCAGGATCCGCAGTGGAGCCTGGTGCTCTTTAGAATCTGGCACGGCTATGAGAAATCCCCGCTGCCGGCCACCGGCCATCCATTGGCCGACCTTTTCTGGCAGCTGATCGACGGCACGGGTTCAACGAACATCACCCGCAACGGGGGAAAACTGCTGATCGATCTGTCTCCGGCCGCTGCCGCCGTCCCCTCACTGGAGCGATTGAACCACTGACTTGCACCTTCAGCGCCGTTGCAAGTCAATTTTTCTTGCCCGTCAAAGTCATGGTGCTATAATGCGCCCCGCGCGGCCATGGGGGCCGCTTCTTTAATCCAATCCACATAGACCCCAGACGGTCCAACCCACCGCCCGGGCTCTCGGAGGCATTCCATGCTGAGAGCCGAATTCACGCCCAAACTCGTTACATCCATCCGTGACGGGATCACTTCCCGCCAACTCACCCAGGACCTGATGGCCGGCGTCATCGTCGGCGTCGTCGCATTGCCGCTTGCCATCGCCTTTGCCATCGCCTCCGGCGTCAAACCGGAACAGGGACTCTACACGGCGATCATCGCCGGCCTGCTGATCTCGGTGCTTTCCGGCAGCCGCGTGCAGATCGGCGGCCCGACCGGCGCCTTCATCGTCATCGTCTACGGCATCGTCGAAAAGTACGGCTACGACGGGCTGGCCACCGCGACCCTGCTCGCCGGCGGCCTGTTGATTGCCATGGGTTTGGCCCGCCTGGGAACGGTCATCAAGTATATCCCCTACCCGGTCACCGTCGGCTTCACCGCAGGCATCGCCCTGATCATCCTGGTCGGCCAGGTCCGCGACTTCTTCGGCCTGCGGATGGAGAAGGTCCCCGCCGAGTTTCCGGAAAAGGTGTCCGCCTTTGCCGAGCACTTCGGCTCGTTGAACCCGTGGGCGGCCGTGATCGCCGCCGCTACCGTGCTGATCATCCTCTTCTGGCCGCGGCTGACCCATCGCGTTCCCGGTTCGCTGGTAGCGATCATCGCCACCACCGCCGCCGTGCAGCTGCTCAACATCCCGGTCGAAACGATCGGCAGCCGCTTCGGGGAGGTGCCGAACACCCTTCCCGCCCCGCACCTGCCGAACATCAGCTGGGAGCTGTGCCGGCAGATGTTCTCGCCGGCACTGACCATCGCCCTGCTGGCCGGGATCGAATCTCTCCTCTCGGCGGTGGTCGCCGACGGCATGACCGAGCGCCGCCACCGTTCGAACATGGAACTGGTGGCACAGGGGGTGGCCAACCTCGCTTCGCCGATCTTCGGCGGCATCCCGGCCACCGGCGCCATCGCCCGCACCGCGACCAACATCAAGAACGGCGGGCGCACCCCGATCGCCGGGATCATCCATGCCGTCACCCTGATGCTGATCATGCTCTTCTTCGGCAAGTGGGCGGCGCTGATCCCGATGGCCACCCTGGCCGGCATCCTGGCCATCGTCGCCTGGAACATGAGCGAGACCCACCTGTTCATCAAGATGTTCCGCGGGCCGAAGAGCGACATCCTGGTACTGATCAGCACCTTCCTGCTCACCGTGCTGGTCGACCTGACCGTGGCGATCCAGGTCGGCGTGGTCCTGGCCGCCCTGCTCTTCATGCGGCGCATGGCCGACGTCACCCAGGTCGGCTATGTCACCCACATGGTCAACGAGGATGAGGAAGAGGACCCGAACGATCCCTTGAGTCTCAGCCGCCGCAAGGTTCCCAAAGGGGTGGAAATCTTCGAAGTGGCCGGTCCTTTCTTCTTCGGCGCGGCCGACAAGTTCAAGAACGCCATCAGCGCCGTGGAAGACAAGCCGCGCATCCTGATCCTGCGCATGCGGCATGTCCTTTCCCTCGACGCCACCGCCATGCAGGCCCTGGAGAGCGTCTACGCCAGAACCCGTCGGGAACACACGACCCTGATCCTCTCCGGCGTGCATGCCCAGCCGCTGATCGTCCTCGAACGTTCCGGGCTGCTCGACAAGATCGGCGAAGACAATGTGCACGGTAACATCGACGATGCCCTCAATCGTGCACGGGCGCTGCTCAATCTCCCCCCGGAGCCGCGGCCCGGCCCGTTCGTGGCGACGGTAAGCCGCGAGAAGTCCCAGGTTCCCGAATGAAGCCCGCGACAGCCTGGTGCCTGTACGACTGGGCCAATTCGGCCTTCGCCACGGTCATCCTGTCGGCTGTCCTGCCGGTCTACTTTGCCGCCATCGCCCCGCTGGGCGGCGTCCCGTTTCTGAAGCGCACCATCCCCGCCACCGCCTTCTGGAGCTACACGGTGGCGGCCTCGATGCTGCTGGTCGCCCTGATCGCCCCGGCGCTGGGCAACCTCGCCGACCGCCACGCTGTCAAGAAGCCGCTGCTGATCATCTTCACCACCGTCGGCGCGCTAGCCACCGCTTTGCTCTTCTTTGCCGGCAACGGCGCCTACTTCCTGGCAGCCGGGCTGTTTCTGGCCGGCAACATCGGTTTTTCCGCCGGCAACGTTTTCTACAACGCCTTCCTGACCGACCTCGCCAACGGCGTCGAGGCCGACAAGCTGTCGTCGAAGGCTTATGCCTGGGGCTATATCGGGGGGGGAATAGCGCTGGCGCTGGTCTTTCTGCTAATCGAGGGTCATGCCTGGTTCGGCATCACCGACAAGGGGTTGGCCACCCGGTTCGGCTTCCTCTTTACCGGCGTCTGGTGGCTGCTCTTCGCCCTGCCGGCCTTTCGCTGGCTGCAGGATGGACCGCTTCGCCCCGACGCGGCCAGGCTGCACACACCGGCCGACTATCTGCGCCTGGCCAGGGAACTGGCCGGCTATCCCGATCTGCTGCGCTTCCTGCTGGCGTTTCTGCTCTACAACGACGGCATCCAGACGATCATCGCCATCGCTGCCATCTTCGCCAGCGCCGAGCTTGGCTTAAGCACCGGCACGATCCTCGGCTGCTACCTGATGATCCAGTTCCTGGCCATGCCGGCGACCATGCTGACGGCGCGACTGGCGGCACGCTGGGGGAGTAAGCGCACGGTCCTGGCCGCCCTGGCCGTGTTTGCCGTCATCACCGTCTTTGCGGCAACCATGCATTCCGCGCTCGAGTTCTGGATCCTCGGCGCGGCCGTGGCCCTGGTGCTCGGCGGCAGCCAGGCGCTCAGCCGCTCCCTCTATGCCGGACTGGTGCCCCCGCAGCGCAGCGCCGAATTCTTCAGCTTTTTTGCCATCAGCTCCAAATTTGCCTCGATTCTCGGCCCGCTGCTCTTCGCCCTGCTCATCGACCTGACCGGTTCCAACCGCCTGGCCATTCTCTCACTAACCTTGTTTTTCGTGATCGGCATCGTTTTACTGGCTGGCGTCGACATCGAGCGCGGCCGGTCGCGGGTGCTTGAGAATTCGGGCGGTCAGGGTTAAATTCGAAACGTTACAAAAGGAGCAGCCCATGCCCCTCCCCGACCATGAAGTCCTCGAAGCGCTCTCCAGTGCCAGGATCCTGACCTCGATGATTACCCCGGCGGTGCTGATCTCCGCCTGCGGAACGCTGATCTTCTCAACCTCGGCGCGCCTGGCGCGGATCTTCGACCGGGTGCATCTGCTCAAGGGTGAGGTTGAGGATGTCCTGGCGGGGAAATTGTCTTTTCCGGAGGAACGGATGGCGATGCTGAAGGTGCAGACCCGCAAGCAGAAGACCCGGGCCTGGCTGATCCAGAAGGCGATGGCGGCGCTCTACACGGCCACCGTCCTGTTCGTCGCCTCCAGCTTGGCGATCGCCCTCAACGTGGCCTACGGGAGTAGTGAGACCGCCTGGCTGCCGAGCGGCCTGGCCCTGCTCGGCGGGCTTTTTCTGCTTGCGGCCAGCGTGCTGCTCCTCTACGAGAGCCGCTACAATCTGCGCTTCATCGACCGTCACATCGACTTCATCGCGTTCCTCGAGGACAGTTATGAAAAAGGGAAGAGAGGGGGAGCGGACGAACGGCCCGGCTCGGCCTGACTTTGTCGCGTTTCAGTCGCCTGTCGTTCGTCGTGCCAGTTTGTTCGCGGCAGAATGATCCCCGCGCAGAGAGCGGTGGCCTCCGCGGCAGCGTTCAAAGTCTGGCCGAGCCGGGTCGTTCGTCCGTATGACTTATGTGGGGGATGCGGGCAAGGCGCTCTGCTCAGCCGGATTTCGAACGCTCTCGACACACGGGTTCAGCCCTTTACAGGCTGACAACAGGTTAAATCGGTAGATACGTTAACAAGCTGACCGCTACGAAATCCTTGTTCGCAGAACACCTTGACCGCATTTTGGTGGGGGAGAAAATCTCAAACCTGGAAGCGCGAAGCGGGGGCTTGTGAACAAAGGACTCTGCAGCACGGAGCCAATAAACCGGCGGGATTCTCCTCCGGTGCAGATCAGTTTGACAAGTCAGAATTTTTGAGCAAACGCGTGCAGAGTCCGGTGAACAAGCCCCCGCTCCGCGCTTACCCCACCAAATCCCCGCCC
>VEPG01000053.1 GCA_012026975.1 Desulfuromonas sp.
CCCCCCCCCCCCCCCCCCCCCCCCCCCCGCCGCGGGGCGGGAAAAAGGGGGGCTACTCCGCTCTTTCCGCCAAAGTGGGGGATGCGGGGCTGGCGCGCCGCAGCTGTGCAGCTGAAAGCCGGGGACGGCTGCCAAGACGTCGCCGGAAGATTGTTCATCGAACGCACCGGAAAGTCGAGCCGGGGCGTGCAAAGATCGAAGTGCCGGCCCCGCATCCCCCGCGGCCAGCCCCAACAAACATACTCGACCAGGTCCATGACCCCCGCCTCGGCGAACCCCTTCAACCGCAGCCGGCAGGAGTCGCACAGCCCGCAGGCCAACCCCGCCGGGGTCGGATCGTAGCAGGAGTGGGTCAGCCGGTAGTCGACCCCCAGCGCCAGGCCTTTACGGATGATCTCCGCCTTGCTCAAATCGATCAGCGGGGTGTGGATGCGGTAACGCCCGGTCCCTTCCACCGCCGCCTTGGTGGCCAGGTTGGCCATCGTCTCGAAGGCGGCGATGTACTCCGGGCGGCAATCCGGATAGCCGGAATAGTCGAGGGCATTGACACCGATGAAGATGTCGAAGGCGCCGAGCGTCTCCGCCCAGCCGAGAGCGAAGCTGAGGAACACGGTGTTGCGCGCCGGCACGTAGGTCACCGGGATGTCGCTCCCCACGCCGGTCTTGGGGACGGCGATATCGGCGGTCAGGGCGCTGCCGCCGACCTGCCGGTAGTCGAATTCGACCACCAGATGCTCCGCCGCCCCGACCCGACGGGCATTCTGCCTGGCCAATTGCAGTTCAACGGCATGCCGCTGACCATAGGCAAAGCTGACGGCGTAGGGGGTGAAACCCTCGGCTCTGGCAATCGCCATGCAGGTGGTGGAGTCGAGCCCGCCGCTGTATAGGACTACGGCCTTGCGTTCTGCCATCGCTACCTCAGTGCACCTCGAAATAGGGCCCGGTGCCGAGCCGGTGGATCTTGAGCAGATTCGTGGTGCCGGGGTCGGACACCGGACTCCCCATGGTGATCACCGCCACATCGCCCTTCTTGAGCACCCCGGCGGCAAGCACCGCGGCTTCCACGGAACGGATCTGCGCCTCCGTGTCCCCTTCGATATCGACGCGGAGCGAGCGCACCCCGGCGTAAAGCGCCAGATGGCGCCGCACGGTCTGGGTGGGGGTGACGGCATAGATCGGCATTGACGGCCGGTATTTGGCCACCAGCGCGGCGGTGCTGCCGGTCTGGGTAAAGGCGAGGATCGCCGCGGCGCCGACCGCCTCGGCCACCCGGCAGGCAGCCTGGCCAATCGCCTCGGGAAGGCTGCGATAGCCGCGCTCCTCGGGGAGCGACTGGAACCCCCGTTCGCGCAGTTCCGGATCGGCCTCGACGTTCTGCGCCACGCGGACCATCATCGCCACCGCCTCACGCGGGTAACGGCCGCTGGCGGTCTCCGCCGAGAGCATGACCGCATCGGTGCCATCGAGGATGGCGTTGGCGACGTCGGAGGTTTCGGCGCGGGTCGGCCGCGGACTGCCGATCATGCTCTCCAGCATCTGGGTGGCGGTGATCACCGGCTTGCCGGCCTGGTTGCAGAGGCGGATGATGTGCTTTTGGATCAGCGGCACCCGTTCCGGATTGAGTTCCACGCCGAGATCGCCGCGCGCCACCATGATCCCGTCGGAAGCCGCGAGGATGGCTTCAAAGTCGTCGACCGCTTCGGGCTTCTCGATCTTGGCGATCACCTTCAGACCGGACCCTTTCTGGTGGAGGAGCTCCTTGAGCCGTACCACCTCGGCGGCGCTGCGTACAAACGAGAGCGCCACATAGTCGAGGGACTGCTCCATGCAGAACGCCAGGTCGTCCCGATCCTTGTCGGTCAGCGCCGGGGCCGAAACCGCCACGCCGGGAAGGTTTATCCCCTTGCGATCCTTGAGCACCCCGCCGACCACCACCTGGCAGCAGACATCGTCGCCGGCAATCGTCTCGACCATCAGTTCCAGCAGCCCGTCATCCATCAGGATGCAGTCGCCGGGGCGGACATCGTGCGGCAGTTCGCGGTAGACCGTGGGGATGACCCTGTCACCGCCGAGCACGTCGGCAGTGGTTATGGTCACGGTCTCTCCGGCCGTCAGGAGCATCTGTCCGTCACGCATCCGGCCGGTTCGAATCTTCGGCCCCTGCAGGTCGCCAAGAATGGCGACGGCCCGGCGACGATGGTGCGACAACTCACGGATAGTCGCCACCACCGCGGCGAGATCGGCATGCCCGCCGTGAGAGAAGTTGAGCCGGAACACATCGGCGCCGGCCTCCATCAGCGCGAGCAGCATGGCTCGCTCGGCACAGGCCGGACCCACCGTGGCGACAATCTTGGTGCGGGGAAAAACGCTGGCTTTCATCGGGAACTCCTTGAGTAAACCCTATAACCTTGCAGCAAAGGCTCAAACTATAGCACAGTGCCAGGCTCCATCAAACCGGCAAAACCGTTGCCGAAACGGAGTGGTTGTGCTATTTAGTGGCTCTTCAACCGATACCAGCCCATGAATTTTCCGACCCGTCTCCCCCGCTGGGGCCGTTTTCTGCTGTATGGCGGCGCGACTGCGACCCTGATCGTTTTCGCCACGCTCGTGGCCGCCTATCTCTATGTGGCCAGCACCCTGCCGAAAGTCGACACCCTGGCCGACTACCGGCCGCCGGTCATCACGCGCATTCTGAGCGACAACGGCTCGACCATCGCCGAGATCTACGATGAACGGCGCATCGTCGTGCCGGTTGCGCGCATGCCCCGTCGACTGATCGAAGCCTTTGTCTCTGCCGAAGACTCGAACTTTTTCAAGCATGGTGGCATCGACCTCGTCTCCATCGTCCGCGCCGCCGGGAAAAACCTGCTGGCCGGCGGAGTGGTCCAGGGGGGGAGCACGATTACCCAGCAGGTCACCAAGAGCCTGTTGCTGACTCCGGAACGCAGCTTCGAGCGCAAGTTCAAGGAAGCGATCCTCGCCTACCGCATCGAGAACCGGCTCTCCAAGGAGGAGATCCTTTATCTCTACCTCAACCAGATCTTCCTCGGCCACGGCGCCTACGGGGTTCAGTCCGCCGCCGAAAACTATTTTGCCAAGAATGTCGAGCAGTTGAACCTGGCCGAGTGCAGCCTGCTCGCCGGTCTGCCGCGCGCGCCGAGCCGCTATTCGCCGTACAACAGCCTGAAGCTGGCCAAGGATCGCCAGAGATACGTGCTGGAACGCATGGTCGAGGAGAAATACATCACCGCGGCGGAAGCGGACGCCGCCTTCAAGCTCCCCTTGACCATCCAGTCACGCCGGATCCAGAGCATGAACGCCGCCGCCTTCTTTTCCGAGCAGGTGCGCCGTGACCTTGAGGCCGCTTATGGCCGCGAGCAATTGTATCGTGGCGGGCTGGAGGTTCGCACCAGCCTGAACCTGGCCCAGCAGGTGGCGGCGCAAAAGGCGGTACGCGACAACCTGCGCGAATACGACAAACGCCACGGCTACCGCGGGCCGCTCGGCACCCTCGACCCGGCGGCCGAGAGCAAATTCCTGAGCGAGCAGACCGAAGAGTTCATCAAAGCCCCGCCGATAGCGGGGGACATCGTCGAGGCCGTGGTGACCGGTAGCGACGGGCAGGGCGGAGTGATGGTGCGCTTCGGCGGCCATCAGGGGCAGCTCCTCCGCAAGGAAACCGCGTGGGCCGGCAGCCTTCAGGTGCCACCGCGCGGGGCAACCCCGTCCGGTAACGCCAAGGGGGTGGGGAGCAGCCGGCTGCCGGTCGGTAGTCGCCTTCTGGTGCGGATTCTCGAACCGCTGCCCACCGACCCCTGGCCACTGGCGCTGGAACAGGACCCTGAAGCGGAAGGGGTGCTGCTCGCCCTCGACCCGCGCAGCGGACTGATCAAAGCGATGGTCGGCGGCTATGACTTCCGGCGCAGCCAGTTCAATCGTGTCCTCCAGGCCCGCCGTCAGCCCGGCTCGGCGATGAAGCCACTGATCTACGCCGCCGCCCTCGACAAGGGCTTTACCCCGGCGACGGTGGTGCTCGACGCACCGCTGATCTTCCGCTTCCGCCAACCGAACGGGGTTCTCAAGGAGTGGGCGCCGCAGAATTATTCACGGGAATTTGCCGGGCCGACCACCGTGCGCCAGGCGCTGGCCAAGTCGAACAACATCGTCACGATCCGCATTTTGCAGGAGATCGGCGTCCGCTATGCCGCCGACTACGCCCGCCAGCTCGGCATCACTTCGCCATTGCAGGAGGATCTGACTCTGGCACTCGGCTCCTCGGCGGTGACCCCGCTGGAACTTGCGACCGCCTATGCCACCTTGGCCAACGGCGGCATCCGCGTCACGCCGACCTATATCACCCAGGTGCGTGATCGCGACGGCAAGATTCTCGAATCGATCAATCCGGCCGATTTCCCGGCCGGATTGCAGGCCGGCCAACGGCTGGTAGAGCGCCCGCGGACCCGGGCGATCAGCCCGGAAACGGCCTACCTGATCACCTCGCTGATGGAAAGCGTCATCCAGAATGGCACCGGGGGAGGCGCCAAGGCCCTCGGCCGGCCGGTCGCCGGCAAGACCGGTACCACCAACGAGCTCCGTGACGCCTGGTTCGTCGGCAGCGTGCCGCAACTGCTGGCGTTGACCTGGATCGGCTACGATCAGGAGCGCAGCCTCGGCCACCTGGAAACCGGCGGCCATGCCGCCCTGCCGGCCTGGCTGGCATTCATGCAGGAGGCGGTTGCCCCGTTGCCGGTGGAAAACTTCCCGGTACCGGACAGCATCGAGTTTCAGGCGATCGACCCGGACAGCGGTCGGGCGACCTCGGAGAATGCCGGCGGCGCAATGATTGAAGCCTTCGCTCCCGGCAGCGGGCCGAATCAGTGCGCGGCCAGCGAGGCGCTCGGCAAAATCCGC
>VEPG01000015.1 GCA_012026975.1 Desulfuromonas sp.
TCTTCTCGCCGACGCTGTTCTTCCCGGAATCGGCCTGCATGCCTGCCGACCCCTTTGTGACCACGCCCCACATCAAGCCCGAGTGGTATTTTCTCTGGGCTTACCAGACGCTCAAGATCTTCCCCAGCGAACTGATCGGCCTTGGCGTACAGGGGGCCTTCATGACTTTCCTCGCGCTGCTGCCGTTCATCGATCGCGGTCCGGAGCGTCGGCCGGCCATGCGGCCGATCTTTGTGACCGGTTTCTCCCTGGCGCTGTTCATCTTCGTGGCCATTTCCGTCTGGGGGCACTTTTCATGACCGGACGATTGACGGCGCTGGTTCTGCTGGCCGGACTGTGGACGGCGGCCCTGGCCTTTGCCGAGGCTCCGCCGGAGACGGTCTGCATCCAGTGTCATTCCGGGCAGGGGGGAAGGCTGGCCGCCCCCGTCGAGGAATGGCGGCAGAGCGTCCATGCCGCCAACGGCATCTCCTGCCACGGCTGTCACGGCGGCGACCCCACCGACTTCACCAATGCCATGAGTCCGGAGCGCGGCTTCGTCGGTGCGCCCGACTACGCCGGGGTTCCCGATTTCTGCGGGCGCTGCCATATCGGGGTGCGCCAGGACTACGGCGAATCGGCCCACGGCCGGGCCATCGCCCGCGGCGGCGCCCAGTGCGTGATCTGCCACGGCGCCCACGCCGTGAAACTGGCCCGGATCGACCTGATCAACGAGCAGGATTGCTCGCGCTGCCATGATTACGGACGCGCCGGCGAGATCAAGACGGCGATGGTCGAAACCGAACGCCGGATCGGCGCGGTCGAAACCGAACTGGCGCGCCTGCAGCGGCTGGGCATTGCCACGACCGGGATGAAGGGGACGCTGTTCGAACTGCGCAACCGTTTCCACCGGCTCTTCCACAGCGTCGAGATCGACAAGGTTCGCCATGAAACGGCCGGCTTTCAGGCGGGACTGGGCGAAATCGATCGGCGGATCGCCGCCATCGATGCCACCTTGGAAATGCGCACCTTGTGGGGGGCGGGGGCCGTCGCTCTGCTGCTGCTGGGCGGAATTGTCAGCCTGCTGATCCGCAGGAGCTACCACGACGAGGAACGGCACTGAGCCGTCCTCCGCCAGGGTGACGAAGAGAGCGGGCCGGTCGCGGATGCGACCGGCCTTTTTTTGCGGAGTTCAGCGGAACGTATGCAGGTAGTTGACGAGGTGCCAGCGATCATTGGCGGGGATCAGGCGCTCGAAGGCGGGCATGCGGCCGAAGCCGAGGGCGATGCGCTTGAACAGGTCGCTGTCGTTCAACGCCCGGATGCGCGGGTCGTGCAGGCTCGGCGGGGGCGGCGCCAGGGCTTTGCCGACGGGCCCCAGGTAGCTGTCGCGGGTGCCGTGACAGATGGCGCAGTTGACCAGGTACAGCTCTTCCCCCCGCTTCCGCGAAGAGCCGGTATCCGGCTCCGGGTTGGCATAGGTCCCCTGCCAGTCGACCGGCAGCTTGCCGCGCAGCGGGACGGCTTCGCCCGACGCCGAACGGCGCGGGGCTTCCTGGGCCTTGATCGACGGCTGATCGTGCATGTCGTTGCAGGCCGTCAGCAGCCCGACCAGCATGGCCAGGGCAAAAATGCTCAGGGGTCTCATCGTCACGGTGCCTCGTCGGTGCGGATGCGCAGCGCCCCCGCGGCGAGCAGGGTCTGTTCGACGGTCCGGCGCCGGGTTTCGTCGGCCAGGGTGACGGCAATGCCGATCAGGCCGTCGGCGATCTCCGGGTCGCGGGCGCGGCGTCGCAGGTCGGGGAGCCCCATCTCCAGCAGCATGCCGGCCATGGTGCCGAGCAGGGCGCACAGCATCATCCCCTCGTAGGCGATAATGCCGGTGGGAAAGAGGGCGATGATCGGCTTGTCGCCGGTCTGCACCGGGTAAATCCAGGCGGTGCCGGCGGCCAGCGCGAAGCCGCCCGCCGCGCCGAGCAAGGCGCCACCGACGGTAAGCCGGTGGAACCAGCCGCGGCGCTGCCCGCGGATCAGCACGCCCGGCGGGTAGGGGACCGACGTCACCGAGGTGATGGTTTCCTCCGGACAGCCGGCCCGCACCAGTTGCTCCACGGCCGTTGCGGCCTGCTCTATGTTGGTGAAAACCCCCAGCAGTTCCATGTCACTCCTCGTCGATCAGGGTCGACAGGCGGGTTCGGCCGCGCACGGTTTCACCGCGCAAGGCCTCGTGCTCCTCGCGCACATCGGTGATCGCCATGATCGGGAAAAACTTGGCAAAGAGCATGTAGAGCAGGGCGAAGCCGCAGAAGGCGGCGGCCATGACGGTCAGCTCCACCCAGCTCGGTCGGTACGACCCCCACAAAAACGGCACGTTTTTGTGGGACAGCGAGGGGACGACGATCAGGAAGCGCTCGATGAACATGGCGACGTTGACCAGCAGGGAAATGATCAGCAGCGCCGGGATCGAGCGTCGCACCCGGCGCCAGAGCAGGCAGGTGAGAGGCACCACGCTGTTGCCGAGCAGCATGATCATCAGGAGCAGCGGGTAATGGCCGGCCGAGAAGCTGAACACTTCCCATTCGATCGGTTGATGGCCGTACCAGGTGGTGAAGACCTCGGCGAAGTAGAAATAGGACCAGAGCGCGGTCACGATCAGCAGCAGTTTGGCCAGATTGTCGAAATGCAGCGGCGTCAGGAATGCCTCGAGATGGAAGGCCTTGCGGATGATGATCATCAGGGTGATGACCGCGGCGACCCCGGAGGTGATGGCGCCGATGACGAAGTAGGGAGGGAAGATGGTGCTGTGCCAGCCAGGCACCAGGGTGACGGCGAAATCCCAGGCGACGATGGAGTGGACCGATACCGCCACCGGGATGATCAGGCAGGCCATCACGGTCGAGGCCCGGCCGAAGGTTTGCCACTGCTGCGCCGTGCCGCGCCAGCCCAGAGCCAGCATGGCCAGGGCCAGGCGCCGCCAGCCGGCGGCGCGGTCGCGGGCCACCGCCAGGTCCGGCAGCAGCCCCAGGTAGAGGAACAGCGAGCTGCCGATGATGTAGGTGGTGATGGCCATCATGTCCCAGAGCAGGGGCGAGCGGAAGTTCGGCCACAGGCCGTACTGGCTGGGATAGGGGATGATGTAGTAGAAGACCCAGTTGCGGCCGAGGTGGATGAGCGGGAAGAGGCCGCCGACCATGATGGAGAAGACGGTCATCGCCTCGGCGCCGCGCAGGATCGGCCGCCGCCAGTTGGCCTGGGACAGGCGCAGGATCGCCGAGACCATCGTCCCGGAGTGGGACAGTCCCACCCAGAAGACGAAGTTGACGATGTATATCCCCCACATGACCGGCCGATTGATCCCGGTCACCACCATGCCGGTCATGACCTGGTAGCTGAAGGCCGTCAGCCCGCCGGTCACCACCGTTCCCAGCAGCAGCGCGAGCAGATACCAGCGCCAGGTGGCCGGCCCGGTCGAGGAGAGCATGGCCGCGTTGGCGGCCGCGCCGTCGCGATGCGGTTCAGCCGGCGTGCTCATGGCCACCCCCCTTGAGATAGATCACCGACGGATCGGTGCCGAGGTCTTCGAACAGGCGGAAGCGCCGCGGGCTGCGCGCCAGCCGGGCCACGTGGCTGTCCGGGTCGGCGAGATTGCCGAAGACGATCGCCCCCGGCGGGCAGGTCTGGGCGCAGGCGGGCTGGATCTCGCCGTCGCGGACCAGCCGCCGTTCGTTTTTGGCCGTCTCCTTGCCGCGGCGGATGCGCTGGATGCAGAAGGTGCACTTTTCCATGACCCCGCGACTGCGTACGGTGACGTCCGGATTGAGCTGGTCGGGGAGCGGCTCCGGCCAGTCGGGGTTGAGGAAATTGAAGACCCGCACGGCGTAGGGGCAGTTGTTGCCGCAGTAGCGGGTGCCGACGCAGCGGTTGTAGACCTGCCCGTTCAACCCCTCGGCATTGTGGTAGCTGGCGTAGACCGGACAGACCGGTTCGCACGGGGCGTCGCCGCAGTGCTGGCAGAGCATGGGGAGGAAGCGGGCGCGCACGTGGGGGAACTCCCCCTCCCAGTAGCGTTCGATGCGCAGCCAGTGCATGTTGCGTCCCTCGGCGAAGCGCTGTTTGTCCACCAGGGCGACGTTGTTCTCGGCCTGGCAGGCCACCACGCAGGCTCCGCAGCCGGTGCAGCGGTCGAGGTCGATCACCATCCCCCATTGGTAAAGACGCGCCTGGCGACTCATGGTCGATCCCCTTTCATGGCTACAGGCCGAGGATGTCGCGCCGGTAGCTCCCCTCGACATGGCCGGCGGCCACCAGCTGGCCGGCCCCGGACAGCCGGCGCAACCGTACCCGCGTCGCCCCCCAGGCCGGCAGGTCGTGCTGTTCGTCGCGGACCGCCGCCAGCAGCTGCAGCGGATTGGCCCGGCGTCCGGCGGCGTAACGGCCGCCGTCATGGTGCCCCTGGCCGAGCGGGATGGCCACCACTTCGGGGCGGATGCCGGGATAGATCACCGCCGGCAATTCGATGGTGCCGGCCGGCGAGGCGATTTCAACCAGATCGCCGTGGCCGATGCCGAGTTGTTGCGCGGTGACGGGGTTGATCTCCACCCAGGCATCCCAGACGATGGTGGTCATCGGGTCGGGGAGCTGTTGCAGCCAGGGGAGGTGCGCGCCGCGACCGTCGGTAAAGACCGGCGAAAGGTAAGGCTGCAGGTGCAGCGGGAAATTTTCGGCCGCGCCGGCAAAGGTGGCGTTGCGTTGCGGGGGGAGCCGGAAGCGGCTGGTCGGCGGCGGCCCGGCGGCGGCCGGTGTCGGCGGTGCGATCAGGCCGCCCTGCTGCTGCTGGC
>VEPG01000110.1 GCA_012026975.1 Desulfuromonas sp.
TGGTGTTGAGCCCGTAGACCTTGGCGCCGAAGTTCGGCGCGCCGACGTAGCTGCCGATTGCCTGATGGAGGGCGGCATACATGATCTGGCGCTGGGTCTTCTGGGTGCTGGTATCAGCCGTAGTGATCCAGGTGGAACAGGCGACCAAGACCCCGGAGGCATTCAGCACTTGGAGATCGCCGGTCATCGTATAGGTGTGCCCGCTGCTCCAGGCCGTCGAGGTGTAGGTGCCGGTGGGGCTCAACTCGTTCCAGTAGGTCTGCCAGTTCGTCCCGCTGCCGGGTTTGTCGGTATCGGTGGAAGTGTGTGTCTGCTTCAGCTGATAATAGCCGGTCCGAGTCCGGGTAGAAATTTTAACAGCGGGACAGTTGGCGAGCGTTTTATTCGCATCGGTACAATACAGTTCATTCACGGAGACGTTGACGATCGGGTTTGGCGCCTTGCACGCGGCGGGCGCGTCGGTCGCCACAGACGTGATGCTGGTCGACAGGGTATAGTTGAGGTAGTTGCCAAGGACATAGACCGCCCCCTTGGGCGACTGGTCGCAGCTGCCGGTGCCGGCGATGTTGGGAAAATCGACGGTGCCCGATCCCGAATAGGTGCCGCGGTCCTGCAGGGTCTTGCGCACCACGTCGCTGTTGTTGCTGCAGGTCAGGTTTTCCAGGAGATAGCTGGTGTTGGCCAGCACCACCTGATTGGAAACATCCCCCTGGTTGTCGATGGCGTAGATGTCCCAGGGGAGATAGCACTGCTGAGCCGGTTGGCTGGTGCCAGCGCAGCCGGCCTTCTGCGCATAGACGTTGGTCGACCCGTCGCTCATCTTAGGCCGGTACTCGAAGCCGGGGGCGGCATTGAGGGTCGCTTTGCTGTTATCGATGATGATCAGCACATTCGGCTTGGTCTTGGTGGTCGGGATCCCGGAGTAGATGGTGGTGTCCCCCTGGTATTCGTCGGTGCCGGCCAGCAGCAGCCCAGGCAGGAAGGTGACGAAAACGGCGAGCAGCAGAGTGGTGCGAAGTGCGCGGGACATGGCTTACCCTCCTCCCGAGGTGCGGAAAATCGTGTCGTCGTCGGACTTGAACAGGCGAACAATACTGGCGTTCACTCGAGACTGCGCCCCGCCCGGAGCGTTGGTTTCGACTTCAACATTGTAGAAGTTGGCACCGAATTCCGACCCGTAAACCGCGGAGACCGAAGGCGGGAGCTCGTTGGGACCGAGGTCGGTGACTGAACCGGAAACCAGGGTGCCGACACCGGCCCCGTTGATGATCGCCTTGTGATCGGTCGCGGTAGCGCCCAGGCTGGTCAGGCTCCCGTCGTTATTGACACGATACTTGAGATTATTGAACAGATCGATCTGTGTTTGCGGTTCCAGGTCGATGATGATGTTACGATTGACCGAGTACTCCACGGCCCGATCCGCGGTGTAGAAAGCCTGGCGGGCCGGCATGAACGTTCCGCCTTCCTTGAGATCCCTGGTCGCTACGTCAAGCATTACGGCTCCGAGGATGCTGAGGATCGCCAGAAAGGCAATGGCCAGGAGCAGCGCCATCCCTTCTTCGCCGTGACGGATTCGACTGATCCGTTGCGTCTTGGTCATAATCGACTCCTTATCTACCATCAGAAAACGTTGCGTAACGTCACGGAACTCTGAAGGGCACGGGTTTTGGCCCCGTGCATGGTATCGCCGGGAACTAGCGCGCGAGTCTGCCCTTCCAGCGAGACATCAATCCGCTGCACTTTCCCGTGGGGCGTATAGTCATAGGCAAAATTCACGTTGCTGACATTCATGGCCAGGAAGTGGCTCTGGCCATTAACGATACGCAGCAAGGCATCCTTCGTACCATCACCGTTACTGTCGGCGAATTGGTAACGAATGGTTTGCACTGGCGGCTGATTGGCATCCCGGACTGCAACCATAACCGTTTCATCCAGAACAACCGCTGCCCCGATGGTTCCACCGGTGTTAATGGTCACGGTGGAAGCTCCGCCATTGATCGATGTGACCGTATACACATGGGCTGCCGCCAGGGCAGCATCTGCCTCATTGTATGCGGCACCACACTCACGCATCGCCACGGGGCTGAACAGCCGCACGCTGGTTCCGACGGGAAAGGAAGCAAGCATCGACGGGCTGCTGAGAGTAACGACGATATTGCTGCCGGCATCCGCGGCACCAAGAATCCGCCCGAAACCACTGCCTATGACACGGGTGCGAATGGTAAAGTCATCGGCAATTTCGGAAGCAATCGGTTCATCGGCAACGAGAAACCCGGCATTCAGCAGATCTCTCGACAGGGTGTTCATTGCCAGCCGCAGATGTGACTGCACATCGGTCAACCGTGTCTGCACCACCGTGCTGCGCTGCATGGGGACAAACAAACTGGTAATCGACAGGATCACACCGCTCATGATCCCCATGACGACCAGCAATTCAACCAGAGTAATGCCTCGGCAACAAGTCTTGGAGGATGTCATATCCCGCATCGTTTCCTCCTTAGGTCGAACGTTTAAGGGCGGTCATGGTAACCGGCCTGATACCGTAAATCGTGAACTGAGAGGAGGTCGCGTGAGTGACTCTGACACGCACCAGGCATAAATTAGTGACTCCGCCGTAATTTGTTTCGACATCGTAACGAACATTATAGGTGCCACTACCTTCGATATCGTAGGAGCCCCAAACCTGGTTGTTGACGGCGGAATTGAACAGCGGATCACTGGGCGGACGCGACATGACTTCTTCAAGGGCCATTTGCGCCAGAGAGTTTGACGCCATGATCCCCTCGCTTTTGCTGTTGGCCTTCATCGCTGTGACCTGGAGTTCGGCAAGACCCAGAAGACCAACCGACAGGATCACCATGGCTACCAGCATTTCAACAATTGTAAAACCGGACTGCAAACGTTTGCCTGGCTGCATTGTCGCCTCCACCGGAAACGGGCTCGCCTGCCCAGCTTGATGTCGAGCAAGTCTCATACCAAGCTCCTTGCTACCAAAATATCGCCTAACAATCTGTTATTACTTAAATATTATCTTGATCGGCACGTGGCAAAGCCAATGTCCATGCAAATCTTGCGCAGGTAGCGCGCAAATTGTTCATCAGCGACGGCTGAATCGACAAGACCCCGCTCAAAAGGGACAGTCCCCATGCGGGGACAGTCCCTGATCCTCACGTCAATTGTGCAGTCCGTACTCCTTGATCTTGTACAGCAGGTTGCGCAGGCTGATCTCCAGCAGCTTCGCCGCCTGGGTACGGTTGCCGCTGGTCGCGGCCAGGGCCCGGCAGATGAAGTCACGCTCGATCTCGGCCACCGCTCGTTTCAGTGACAGGTCGACCGGCCCTCCCACCGCCGTTGGCCCCCGCGGCAGGATGATATCATTCGCATCGATCGTTTCCTCGCGACAGAGCACCAGGGTCTTTTCCAGGACATTGACCAGTTCGCGCACATTCCCCGGCCAGGGGTGTTGTTCCAGCAGCCGCAGCGCCGCGGCGGACAGCCGCGGCACCGGTCGACCAAGACGGGTCGCCAGATGCGGCAGGTAGTATTCGACCAGGGGAGCGACGTCCTCGACCCGGCGGCGCAGCGGTGGCAGCTCCAGGGTGACCACGGCCAGCCGGTAGAAGAGATCCTCGCGAAAGCGCCCCTGCGCGACCGCCTGGCGCAGATCGCGGGCCGTCGCCGCGACCACCCGGACATTGACCGGCTGCGCATGGTTGTCACCGACCCGGCGCACCTCCCCTTCCTGCAGCACGCGCAGCAGCTTGGGCTGCAACTCCAGGGGGAGATCGCCGATTTCGTCGAGCAGCAGGGTCCCGCCGTCGGCTGCTCCGAACAGGCCGATGCGCTCGCGGTCGGCGCCGGTAAAGGCGCCGCGGGCGTGGCCGAACAGCTCGCTCTCCAGCAGGCCGGCCGGAATGGCACTGCAGTTCACCGCCAGGAACGGCCGGTCGCGACGCGGACTCTCGGCATGCAGGGCGCGCGCGATCAGCTCCTTGCCGGTACCGGTCTCGCCGAGCACCAGCACCGGCACCGGGGTCGCGGCCGCCTTGCAAACCGTCTCCAGCAACGCGTCCATGACCGTGCTGCGATGAACGATGGCCGCCGTCCCCCGCGGCCTGCCGCTGCGGCGGAGATCATTGCGCAGCTGCACGTTTTCCTGGCGCAGCTGCAGACGCTCCTCGGCCTTGCGCACGGTGAGCAGGATTTCGTCGGGACGAAACGGCTTGGAGATGTAATCGTAGGCCCCCTGCTTCATGCACTCGACCGCGGTGTCGATGGTGCCGTAGGCACTCATCATGATCACCGTTCCGCCGCATTGACGGCTGGTCATTTCCTTGAGAAAGCCGAGTCCGTCGAGTTCCGGCATGCGGATGTCGCAAAGGATGAAATCAAAGTTTGCCGCCTGCAGGCGGTCGAGCCCGGCACGCCCGCTGGCCGCCTCGCTGACCGTGTAGCCGTCGCGCTCGAGCACCAGCCGCAACATGTGACGCAAAGCCGCTTCATCGTCGACAACCAGAACCTGCCTTTTCACCTTCGCCATCAGTCACTCTCCCGCCCAACCGGCAACCGGACCGAGAAGACACTCCCCGCTCCCGGCGCTGACTGCACGTCGATCCACCCCCCCGCCTCGGTGATCAGGCGCTG
>VEPG01000042.1:0-46507 GCA_012026975.1 Desulfuromonas sp.
GTGGGTGCCGGGGAGCCGGGGGGAACGCGACGCGGCGACGCGGGCGCCCCGGGACGAAAAGAACGCCTAGAGGAGCAGGATCAGGGCGATGCCGCCGCCGATCACACCCAGGTTGCCGGCTGCCGAGAACGCATGCAGCAGCATGAACTGTTGGCGCAGGGGGTGGTCGACCGGGGTGGTGACGAAGGAGGGGATCTCCTGCTTGAGGGCCGCTGCTTTCGGCTCAATCACGAAGGCCTGCAGCGAGGTCACGACCAGCATCGCCACGATGATGATGGCCGAAGCCAGCAGGCGCGGCGGTCGGGTCAGCAGCAGGCAGGCCAGGGCGATGACGCCGCAGGCCAGCCCCCAGCGGAAATAGCCGGGGAAGAGGATGCCAACGATACTTCCGGCCGTGTCGCGATCAAGTTCCCGGAACAGGGCAGGGGTCAGGACGAAGGTGAACAGGGCGGCGCCGCCGAGCCAGCCGGCGACGGCCAGACGATAGAGGACGGCAAGGTAGGTCATCGTGTTCTCTCCGCGGTAGTTAAGGGTGTCAGGGGAGCACGACCGACAGGGCGCCGGGTTGGCTCTCCACCATGACGGGGAGCGTTCCCCAGGCATCGCCGTCAACCTGGGCCGCGACCCCCGTGCCGGTAATCTCCACGGCAGCGGTGCTGAAGAACGCGACGGCCGGCGGCTGCAGCGGCAGATGCAGGCCGAGACGCAGTGCCTGGCCCAGCATGGCCAGGCGCCCGCCGTGCTTGAACAGGCACACTTCCAGCCGTGGCGAATCGAGCGAGGCGTTCGGCGTCACCACGTAACGGCCGCCGTAATGGCGCGCGTTGCTGACCACCACCCCGAAGCCGTCATGCCGGGTTCCGTCCGCCAGCCTGATCTGCAGTGGCGCCGGGGCCCTGGCCAGCAAGGTTTCCATGGCACTCACCCCGTAGGCCAGGCGGCCGATCCGGCGTTTGACCGCGGGACGCAGTCTGGCCACCGCTTCGGCATCCCACCCGGCACTGACCATCAGCAGAAAACTCTCCCCGTTGATCCGCCCCAGACTGATGCGGCGCGGCCGGCCATCGACCGCCAGCCGGCAGGCTGCGTCAAGCTTCAGCGGGATGCCGGTTTCCAGGGCGAAGACATTGACCGTCCCCAACGGGAGAAAGGCCACGGGCAGGTCCGAGCCGCCCAGACCGTTGGCGACTTCGTTCAGTGTGCCGTCGCCGCCGGCCGCCACGATCCGGTCAACGCCGCGTTCCCTGGCTTGGGCGGCGAAACGGCGGGCGTCGCCGCGCTTTTCGGTCAGACAGACTTCGACCGTGGCGCCCAGGGCGCGAAGTCGGTCGGTGGCCCGGATGATGCGCGGGCGGGCATCGCCGCCGCTGACGGGATTGGCGATCAGTTGGATATTCACGTGGTCACGGTGCGATTACGCGCTGCCAGTATGCCGGTTTGCGGACCGTCGGGCAATGGCTTTTCCGTCGGTGGCAGGCTTTCCGGCCTGCTGTTGCCCAGGCTCGAAAATTCTGCCGCGAAAGCCCCAGGCATACCATGGCAGGGCAGTGCTCTGCCGATGTCTGCGGAGTTATCCGTGGAGGGAAAAGATGTCGTAATCGGGGCGGTAGATCTTGGTATTCACGGAGAAAAGCCCGAGGACCGTGTGGAACAGGTTGTCGTGGGAATAGGCGGCGGCGCTTTGTTGCCGGAGACGCTGCCGATCGATCCCGGCGTCTTTGGCGAACTCGTCCGACAGCCAGGCGACAAAGGGGATATGCTTCTGCTCCTCGGGGGCGATGAGGTAGGGCGCACCGTGCAGGTAGAGACCATTCTCCCCCAGGGATTCGCCGTGATCGGACATGTAGAGGAGCGCCGTCTCGACATCTGGTGAAGCTTTCTTCAGCAGGTCGATGGTTCTCGCCAGAAAGTGGTCGGTGTAGAGAATCGTGTTGTCATAGGCGTTGAGGATCTCTTCGCGGGAACAGTTCTGCACATCGTCCTGCCGGCACTCCGGGGTGAATCTGTGGAAGGCTTCGGGGATGCGTTTGTAGTAGAGCGGGCCGTGGCTCCCCTTCTGGTGCAGTACGACGAACAGGTCTCCCCGGGACTGGGCAATGGTCTCCTCGAGGTCCTGCAACAGGATTTCGTCGAAACATTCGCCGTCAGGGCAGAACTCCGCAACCTTGAGCCCGGACATGTCCTGGTAACCGACGCGGTCGGCCACCCCCTTGCTGCCCGAGTTGTTGTCGCGCCACAACACCTTGACGCCTGCCCGCGTCAGCAGGTCGAGAAGATTTTCCCGCTGCCTGGCCTTGCCGACCGTGAAATCCGCCCGCGTCATCCCCGAAAAGAGGCAGGGGACGGAGTCCGCTGTAGAGGTCGCGCAGGAGTGAACGTTGCTGAAGTTAAGGACATCCGGTCTATTTTTCAGCTCCGGGTTGGTTTCGCGGGAGTAGCCGTCCAGCGAGAAGTCTTCGGCGCGGGCGGTTTCGCCGAGGACGAAGACCACGACCCGTCGTTTGTCGCGCTGCTGCCAGGGCGGCATTTGCACTGCCGAGGCCGCAATCGGTTCCAGTACCCCGGGGGAGCTGCCGAAAGCCGCCTGCCGAACGTAGCTGGTGAGGGCGTAGAGCGGATAACTGGGATTGACCAGCATGCGCAGTTGCCGGTTCTGACGGACGATCAGGGAGAGGTTCTTGTAGCTGGCGAAGATGGTCAGGCCGATCACCGCCAGGCATGCGACGATGGTCACGGCCCGCCGGCCGAGGTCGCGGAGCAGGGGGGCGTGACGGATGTCGAGGCGCCAGACCAGCAGCGCCGGCGCAATGCCAAAGGCCAGTACGTGGAGAATCAGCCCGGCGTTCAGCAGTTCCACCGCCTCCCGGGTATCGGTTTCAAAAAGATTCTGGATCATCGACCGGTCGATGACCACCCCGTAGGCCGTCATGAAGTAGCCGACGATGGCAGCCGTGACCAGCAGAACGGCCAACGCCGGCTTGAGCAGGGGGCGGATGCCGATTGTCGCCAGCAGCACGGTCAGCAGCAGGACGACCACGACGAAGACCGCGGCCGTGACGGCCAGATTCTCGATTGTCACCGGCGGCGCGATTCGCCACAACGCCCGCCACAGGGCCAGGTTGTCGCACAGCGCCATGAACAGCGCGCCGGCAAAGGTCACGGCCAGGGGGCCGGGGGACTGCAGTCCCGGCAGCTTTGCCAGGATCGCCCCGGGGTGCGTGGCGGCGCAGGGGAGTTCCTTGACGAGTGCCGGCGTTTTCATTGATTCAGCGCGAGCCCCTGATTTTTCATGGTGAAACGCCGGCATTCTTCAACCACCTCGTCGAGCTGCTTCTGCTTGCGCGGCAACAGCTGCTGCTGTTGCAGGAGCGGGAGCACACTGTCGCTGGCATCGCTGACGATGTAGTGGAAATAGTCGGCGGTGGTGAAGGGGAACGACAGCTTGCTGTCGGGGTCGACGATCCCCAGGTAGTCGTAGCTGCCGACGACCCGGTAGGGCTGCGGCCCGGTAAAGAGGCCGTCCTCGGAACTGTAGTCGCGGGCCGGCGAGGTGACGCCCAGGTAGGGGAGGAGTGTCGCCGGGATCTGGTTGTGCGAGGTCGGGTAGTCAACCTGCCGCGGCTGTTGCCCGGGAATCCACAGGACCAGGGGGACCCGTATCTGCTGCTCCGGGAAGACCTCGTTGTGCCCGTGTCCCCAGTGGCCGTTTTCCATGAATTCCTCACCGTGATCGCCGGTGAACAGGACGATGGTGTCGTCCAGCAGGTGTTCCTTGTCGAGGAGGTCGAAAAGGCGTCCGACCTCGGCGTCGACGTGATGCGCGGCGTTGATATAGCGGTCGTGGAGCGGCCGGATGTCGCCGGTGATCTTGCCCATCTGCAGGTAGTTGACTTCCGGCAGGTAGTCCGGACGGATGACGGCCGCATCGGGGAACGTGTACGGGGCGTGGGTCGATTCGAAAAACATGAAGGTGAAGAACGGCCGCCTGGTATCGCGCGTCTGGATGAAACGGCTGATGTCACTGATGTTCCGGTGGTCCCGTTCCCAGGCCGGCCCGTCCTGAAGCTCCTGTAGGTTGGCCGCGGGGATGCCGGTAAAAAGGGTGTCCTTGAGCTCCGGGTAGCTGAAGCTCTGGCTGGTGTTGATCGCCAGCTGGTAGTTGTGATCGACAACCTGCTGCATCAGCTGCGGCCGGATCTTCTGCTCCTGGAAGCCGTACCAGTAGGGAGCGTACAGACCGTAGAACATCGAGAACATCCCCATGCGGGTGCGGTCGCCGCCACTGTAGTGACGGTTGAAGGTGACGGCCCGGCGGGAGAATTTCCACAGATTCGGGGTGATCTCCGGATTGAACAGGTCCCAGCGGAACGACTCCGCCGTCAGCCAGACGATGTTGGGATATTTCGCCAGCGGTTTGGTGCTCAGGGGCTGCGCCGGGTAGCTGATCTTCCCCTGGGCGATCCGGATGCGTTCCTGCATGGGGGGGCGTTGGACGCCAAAGCGCTTGAAGAGGGTGGTGGCCGTCGTATTCAGATGCAGGGGAATGATGCTGGCGGCCTTGAGGGTCTGCTCGTCATGGGTGAAGAGTGCGTAGGCATAGCCGCCTTCTTCCGCGAAAAAAGCCAGGGCCAGGACGATGACGGCGCCGAAAAGATACCGTTTCGGTGAGCAAGAAAAACGGTGCCAGCCCTGGCGGGTGCAGAGCAGCCACAACACTCCCGAGTTGGCGGCAAACAGCAGGGAAACCGCCGCGAACAGCCAAAGCTTGGTTTCGAAGGTGCTGCCGAGAGAGTCGCTCCCGCCGGGGGAGATGATCAGGTTCCAGACCGAGGCGTTGAAATGGTAGCCGTACAGGCTGAAAAGGTAGCGGTCGGCGGCGAGGAACAGCACGGTGCCGGTCCCCGAGAGACAGGCCGAGGCGCATACGCACAGGGTTTTCCAGGTCGCCGGTCCGGTTCGGGCAGAGAGCGCCAGGTACAGTGATGCTGTCAGGACGAGAGCCGGCAGCAGATACAAGAGCGCGTACGCAAGAACAGCTATGGCGGCAAACCCCTTCGCGTACATCCCCGCGCCTTCCAGAATCTTCATGAAGCTCCCCGCAATCCCCAGGATGACGAGATAAACGAGAAGAAAATATGCGGTCAGGATGCCGGGAAGAAACCGGTTGTCGGGCATAATGGTCAACCTGTCTGGTCAGAGCTTGCGTAGAACATAGGTTCTGGTCATGCGGTAGAACGGGAAGCTGTCGAAATGCCCGAGCCGTTCGAAGCCGACGGCTGCGAACTCGGATTCGATCTGCTGTCTGGATACGACGAAGCGGGGGCCGGGGGTTTCCCCTGTGACCCGAGCCTGATGTGCTGTTGCTCGTTGCCAGGACTGGAGGTTGCCGTCGACCCAGAGGGAAAGGATCAGGGTGTCCCGGGTGACGCGGTGAAATTCCCGCAGGAGCTGCTGCCGGTGCGTGGCGCTGCCCACCCGGGAAAAGAGGCGCACGCAGAAGATGCAGTCGACGGCGCAGTCATGCAGGTTGATGACTTCGGGGGCGGTCCGCAGATAATGCAGGTTGCCGGTGGTTCCGGGAGGGGGCGCGGCCTGGGCCACGATCAGCATGTCGGTGCAGTCGTCGGCACCGATCAGCAGACGATTGCTCTTTTCCAGCAGCAGCGGCCAGAGCCGCCCGGTTCCACAGGGGATGTCGAGGATGCTGTTGGGCTGGCCGGCCAGGTCGAGGGCTTGGCGGAGCTGGGAGGCTTCCCGCCACGCGGTCAGTCTGCGGATCAGCTCCGGAAAGAAGCGGTGATGATTCACCCCGGCGTAGCCGGGGAGGCCCGCCGTCGGGAGTGCGAGGTCGGGCGTCGGGGACGAAGCGGTCTGCATGCAAATCTCCACCAGCGAGAATTGCACGTACTTTACGGAAGAGGATGTCGTCCCGGCGTGAAGAAGATGTCAAAAAAACGTGAAACGTTACAAAAAATGTCGGAATTTATCCGAGAGCGACGGTAAACAGGCAGCCGTGAGGGAGGTTGTCTTCAAGCGTGATGGTCCAATGTTCGCGTTCGCAGATGCGCTGCACCAGCGACAATCCCAAACCGAGACTGTTCTGGTGAGGAGCTTCACCCCGGTAGAACGGCTGGAAGACCCGCAGCTTTTCGTCAGCGGCGATGCCGGTGCCGGAATCACGCAGTTCGAAGCCGTTGGCTGTCAGGCACAGGGAAATCTCTCCCTGCGCGGTGTGGTGGATGGCATTGCGTATCAAGTTGTTTAATACCGTACGCAGGAGGATGGCAGGGAATGCGCCAGGCGCCGCCTCCGCCGGATTCTGCAGGGTGAAGGTCAGCCCCTTCTCCGCGGATTGCTGCTGCCAGGTGGGCAATCCTGCCTGGACGACCTCCGCCAGGGAAGCGGTTATCAGGTTCGTATCACGGTCGCGGGCCAGGGCCAGAAAGGCTTCGACCAGTTCCTGGATCTCCCTGGCGGCCTTGCTGATCATCCCCACGCGCTGCCGGGCATAATCGTCAAGGCTGTTCTTCTCGATGAGGAGATCGCATGAGCTGTTGATGATCATCAGGGGCGTGCGCAGTTCGTGGCTGACATCGCTGGTAAAGAGGGTTTCGCGCCGAAGGGCCTGTTGCAGCAGGACGATGGTCGTGTCGAAGGCTTTGGCCAGGGCGCCGACCTCGTCGTTGACATAGTCGGGAGAGAGCGGCGGGGTCCCCGTCAGCAGTTTCTCGCGATCGCGCACCTGGTGGGTCAGGCGCCGGACCGGCGCGATGACCTTGTTCACGAGGAACCGGCCAAGCAGGAACGAGAAGAGGATGCTGAGGAGGAATCCCGCCAGGACGATCATGACCAGCTGGGTTTCGCGCTGTTCGAACTGGGTCTGGTTGCGGACCAGGTAGAAGGAGGTTTCCCCGTCCACAAGGCGATAGACGTAATAGGCCTGCCGGTCGAGGACGACTTCCGTGAACCCGGGCGGCACCGGCTGCAGGTAGTCGGGGAGCGGCCGGTTGCTGGCAAAAAACAGGGTGGTGTCGTCCAACTCCAGCGAACTTTCGCTGGGGTGGCTCTTGAGAACCTGCACCAGGTCGCGCCGTAGTTCTTCGGAGACCAGACTCTCCTCGACGAAGTGAATGGTCAGGGTGATCCCCAGGCCGAACAGGCCGCTCACCACGGTGGTCAGCAATACGAACGAAATGATGATGCGCTGCGAGAGCGGTGACTTAAATTCCATCGTCGCCGGCTTTCAGGCAGTAGCCGATGCCGTGAACCGTGTGGATCAGGGCGGTGGCGAACGGTTTGTCGACGATCTGCCGGAGCAGGTGGATGTGGCTTCTCAGACTGTCGCTGTCCGGCACGTCATCGCCCCAGAGGATCTCCTGCAGGCTCTCGCGCCGGACCACGCTGGGGCTGCTTTTCATCAGCTTCTCCAACAGCTTGAGGCCGATCGGGTTGAGCTTCAGCGGTTTTCCCTGGCGGATGACTTCGAGAGTGTTCAGATCGAAGCTCAGATCGGCGACCTGCAACCGGTGGCCGAGCCCGGTCTGGCCGCGGCGCAGCACGGCCTCGATCCTGGCCTGCAGTTCGGGGAGCGCGAAAGGCTTGACCAGGTAGTCGTCCGCCCCGGCCTGGAAGCCGATCAACTTGTCATCGACCTGATCCCGTGCCGTGAGCATGATGACCGGCGTATGGATGCCGGCGTCCTGGCGCAGCTTCCGGCAGAGGGTAAAGCCGTCCATCCCCGGGAGCATGCCATCGAGCACGATCAGGTCGAAGGGCTGGGTGATGGCCAGGTGCAGGCCACCGAGGCCGTCGTGGGCGCAGTCCACGACGTACCCCTTCAAGGCGAGATAGTCGGCGATATTTTGCAGGATGTCCTGCTGGTCTTCTATTACCAGGATGCGCATGAGGGCTTTCCCGTCGCTCTTGGTGCCATGTCAGCCCAGCAGCTGTTCCATGATGGCCAGGGCCGCGCGCCGGCCGTCGGCGGCGGCGGTCACCACCAGATCGGCGCCGCGCTGGCAGTCGCCGCCGGCGTAGACCTTCGGGTGCGAGGTCAGGCCGGTGGCCGGGTCGATCGCCACCTCTCCCCAACGGCCCAGCCTGATGCCGGCATCGGCCAGCCACGGCAGGCCGGCGATATCGAAACCGAGGGCCATGATCACCACGTCGGCGGCAACGCAATGCTCGCTGCCGGGGAGTTCCTCGACCCGCTGCCGGCCGCCGGCGTCGGAGTCGCCCAACTGGGTACGGATAGCATCGACGCCGACCAGGGCGCCGCCCTGGTCGATGACGAGCCGCTGCGGCGCGGCCTGGAAAAGGAAGGTCACCCCCTCTTCGACGGCGTTGTGGTACTCCTTGCGGCTCCCCGGCATGTTGATCTCGTCGCGCCGGTAGAGGCAGGTGACCTCCTGGGCCCCCTCGCGGATGGCCGTGCGCACGCAGTCCATGGCGGTGTCGCCGCCGCCGATGACCACCACCCGCTTGCCGAGGACGCCGAAACGCTCCATCCAGGCCCGGTCGCTCAGGCGGCGCTGGATGTTGGTGAGAAACTCCATGGCCAGGAAACAGTGTTCATGGTCTTCGTTGGGGATGCCGGCGCGCTTGCCGTTGGTGGCGCCGACGCCGAGGAAAACGGCATCGAAGTTGTCAACCAGTTTGGCAAACGGCACGTCCGGGCCGATTTCGGTATCGAGGTGCAGCTTCAGCCCGGCCTTCCGCAAAATTTCGAAGCGGTGGGTGACGGTGGACTTGTCGAGCTTGAAGCCGGGGATGCCGTAGGCGAGCAGCCCGCCGGGCAGGTCGGCGCGCTCGAACATCTCCACGCCGATCCCGGCGCGCAGCAGGAAGTGGGCGCAACTCATCCCGGCCGGGCCGGAGCCGACCACGGCGACTTTTTTACCGGTGGTGACGCCGGGAAAGGGGAGGGTATAGCCGGCGGCAAAGGCCAGATCGGTGATCGACGCCTCGATCGGGCCGATGCTGATCGCGCCGTAGCCGTCATCCAGGGTGCAGGCCCCCTCGCACAGCCGGTTGTGCGGGCAGATCCGTCCCAGGATTTCGGGGAACGGCGAGCTTTCGTTGCTGAGCAGGAAGGCCTTCTCCAGATCCTTCTCGGCGATTGCCTCCAGCCACTGCGGGATGTAGTTGTTAAGCGGGCAGCCGATGGTGGTGCAGAACGGGTCGCCGCACTGCACGCAGCGCTCGGCTTGGCGCGCCACCGTGCGGTCGTTGAAGAACTGGTAGATCTCTTCGAAATTGTGGACGCGCCGGCTGACATCCTCCTTGGCCGGCTCCTCCCGATTGGTTTCGACAAAACTTTGCATCAGTTGCCTTCCTTCGGGTTCAGCGGCGCGCGCATGTCCTTGGGGGTGACCATCCAGAAGTAGGCCAGTTCCTCGCGATAGTTGTCGAGGAGAAAGCGGGCCTTCGGGCTGCGCGTGCGGTTGTGGTAGCTGATCAGGATCTTCTTGAGGTAGAGCTTCCCCTCGTTGTCGTCGTCGACGTCGATGCGCCGCGCCGCGACCAGTTCGGTGTTGAGGTTGTCGATGAAGCGCTTGTTGCGGTCGTAGATGAAGGCGGCGCCGCCGGTCATGCCGGCCCCGAAATTGATCCCGGTTTCGCCGAGGATCACCACCGTACCGCCGGTCATGTATTCGCAGGCATGGTCGCCGGTCCCCTCGACCACCGCCAGCGCCCCGGAGTTGCGCACGGCGAAGCGCTCGCCGGCCAGCCCCGCGGCGAACAGCTTGCCGCCGGTGGCGCCGTACAGGCAGGTGTTGCCGATGGCCGCCGCCCCTTCCTGGTAAATGCGGGGGGTCACGATGATGCGCCCGGCGCTCATCCCCTTGCCGACGTAGTCGTTGGCCACGCCATGCAGAAGGATGCTGACGCCGTGGGCCAGGAACGCCCCGAGCGACTGGCCGGCGACGCCGGTCAGCTTCAGGGTGATCGCCTCCTTGGGCAGTCCGGCATCGCCGTAGTAACGGGCGATCTCGCCGCTGACCAGGGCGCCGACCGAGCGGTTGACGTTGCTGATTTCGCGCTCGACGACAATCTCCTCCTGAGGGTTGCGGATCACCGGCGTGACCTCGTCGAGGATCGCCTTTTCGAAGCTGTTTTTGTCGAACGGCTCGTTGCGCCGGCTGCACCGGTTCGGGCCATCGACATGGTGCAGGACCGCCGAGAAATCGAAGGGAACGGCGCCCTCCGTATCGATGGCCCGGAGCAGGTCGGTACGGCCGATGACATCACTGAGACTGCGACAGCCGAGTTGGGCGAGGATCTCGCGCACATCCTCGGCGACGTTGCGCAGATAGGCGACGACCTTCTCCACGGTGCCGACGAAGTGGGCGCGCAGCGCCGGGTCCTGGGTGGCGACGCCGACCGTACAGCGGTTGAGGTGACAGACCCGCAGCATCTTGCAGCCGAGGATGACCAGCAGCGCGGTGCCGAAGCCGTAGTGCTCGGCGCCGAGCATCGCCGCCTTGACCACGTCCGCGCCGACCTTCAGCCCGCCGTCGGCCTGCAGTTCGACCAGATCGCGCAGATTGTTCCCCTTCAGGCTCTGATTGACTTCGGCCAGCCCCAGTTCCCACGGGTTGCCGGAAAACTTGATCGAACTCTGCGGTGCGGCGCCGGTTCCCCCTTCGCAGCCGGAGATGACGATGCGGTCGGCATAGCACTTGGCCACCCCGGCGGCGATGGTGCCGACCCCGGCGGTGGAGACCAGCTTGACCGAGATCCTCGCCGCGGGATTGACCTGCTTGAGATCGAAGATCAGCTGGGCCAGATCCTCGATGGAGTAGATGTCGTGGTGCGGCGGCGGCGAGATCAGCGTCACCCCGGGGACGGTGAAGCGCAGGGTGGCGATCAGCGGCGTCACCTTCTCGCCGGGGAGCTGGCCGCCTTCTCCCGGTTTGGCCCCCTGGGCGATCTTGATCTGGATCTCCTCGGCACTGCGCAGGTAGGCGGGGGTGACGCCGAAGCGCCCGGAAGCGATCTGCTTGATCTTGCTGTTGCGGATCGTCTTGAGCCGTTCCGGGGCTTCCCCCCCCTCGCCGCTGTTGGAACAGCCGCCGAGGATGTGCATCGCCTCGGCCAGCGCCTCGTGGGCTTCCGGCGAGATTGAGCCGAGGGACATGGCCGCTGAATCGAAGCGCCGGGTGATCGCCGCCACCGGCTCGACCTCGTCGATGGGGATCGGCGGATGCGGGCTGTTCCAGGTGAAAAAGTCGCGGACGAAGCGCTGGCCGCGTCCGGTAATCAGGGCGCGGAACTTGAGGTAGTCGTCGCGCTGCAGCGTCGCCGCGAAACGATGCAGGGTGGTGATCACCGTCGAGTTGAAGTCGTGGTACTCCCCGTCGGGGTTGTCGCGGTTGACGCTGCCGACCGCCAGCGGATAGATCGGCAGCATGTGGCTTTTACGGAAAATCCGGGTGTGGACCTTGTCGATCCGGTCTTCGAGAGCGGCAAAGCTCAAGCCCGGGATCAGGACCGGCGAGGCCGGGAAGCAGCGGTCGGTGACCTCCGGGGCCAGGCCGACGATGTCGAACAGGGCGGCATTGCGATAGCTGGAAACGGTGCTGATCCCCATCTTCGACATGACCTTGAGGATCCCCTTGGTCAGGGCCTCGTAGAGGTTCTTCAGGGCCAGGCGGGTTTCGCGCGGCGAGAGCTTTTCCCGCTCGCACAGTTGCAGGCCGGTGGCGTAAAGCAGCCAGGGGTAGATGGCCAGTGCCCCGTAGCCGAGCAGCACGCTGGCCTGGTGGGGATCGACGACTTCGCCGCTGACCGCCACCAGCGAGACCAGGTGGCGCAGGCGCTCCTCCAGCAGTTTCCGGTTGAGAAAGCCGATGGCCATGGCCATCGGGATCAGGCGGGTCTGCCGGTCAAGCACGCGGTCGTCGAGGATGACCACGCGTACGCCCTCGAAGCGCACCGCCTTGACCACCCGCTCACCCAATGCCGCGAGCGCCCCGTGCAGGTCCCGCTCGAAGCCGGTGGTGAAGGTCCGGTGCCGATAGCACGCCTCGAAGCGCGGCTTGTCCGGGTCGCCGAAGGAGAGCAGGGCGTCGAAGATATCGAAGGAGAGGATCGGCGAGATGTTCTTCAGGCGTCGGGCGCGCTCAGGGGTTTCCAACAGCGGGTTGCCGATCTCGCCGAGGCCGATGGTGGTGGACATCACCACTTTCTCGCGGTAGGGGTCGATCGGCGGATTGGTCACCTGGGCGAATTTTTGCCGGAAGAAGTCGGTGAAGTTGCGCTGCACCGTGGAGAAGGCCGCGGGCGGCGTATCGTCGCCCATGGAGCTGGTCGGCTCCTTCCCCTCGCGCAGCATCGGCTTGATGACATACTCCACGCTTTCGTGGGTGACGTTGTGATAGCGTTGCAGGACCGGCAGGTCGGGGCAGCGGTAGTCGGAAAGATCGTCGAACTGGTGCTCGATGAACTCCATCAGGTACCAGGTGCGCCCGGTCAGCCATTCGTTGTACGGCTGTGATTCCATCAGATAGCGGTCGATATCGGTGGACGAGAAGACCTTGCCGGTCTGTAGATCGGCGGCGATCATCTCGCCGCTCTGCAGGCGGCCACGTTCGCGCACCAGCTCGGGGGGGACGCCAAGCACGCCATACTCGCTGGTCAGCAGCAGGCGGTCGTCGGTGGTGACCACGTACTTGGCCGGGCGCAGGCCGTTGCGGTCGAGGATGCAGCCGACATAGCGGCCGTTGGTCAGGGTGATGGCGGCCGGCCCGTCCCACGGTTCCCAGGAGGCCGAGGTGTACTCGTAGAAGGAGCGCAGCTTGGCCGGCATGTGCGCCACGTTGTGGCGTGCCGGCGGGATCAGCATGCGCACCGCCTTGAAGAAGTCGACACCGTTGACCAGCAGGAACTCGAACATGTTGTCGAGGCTGGCGCTGTCGCTCCCGACCGGCTGGACGATCGGCAGGATGCGCTCCAGTTCGGCGGGGGTGAAGACCGTGCTGGCCATGGACGCCGCCTTTGACAAGGCGTTGAAGCGATTGGCGCGGATCGAGTTGATCTCGCCGTTGTGGGCGAGGTTGCGGAACGGCTGGGCCAGTCGCCACTGCGGCAGGGTGTTGGTTGAGAAGCGCTGGTGAAAGAGGACCAGCGAGGTGGCGAACTCCTCACGCTGCAGATCGGGGTAGAGCTGACGCAGGTTCTTCGGCATGACCAGCCCCTTGTAGGGGAGCAGGGTGCGCGAGAAGGCCGTTATGTAGAAGCTGGGTTCCTCCTGCAGGGCGTGTTCGATCTCCTTGCGGGTCAGGTACAGGAGGGCGTCGAAACGGCGGGTGGCGGTGAGTTCCTTCGGCACCACGAACGCCTGGACGATTTGCGGCAGGCGGGCCAGGGCGTAGTCGCCGAGCACCTCGGTATCGAGCGGCACCTCGCGAAAGAGCACCACCTGCAGATCGTTGTGGGCGCAGGTCTCGGCGAACTGCTCCTGCTGCGGCCGAGGATCGGTCAGAAAGAGCGTCGCCACGGCGAAGCTCTCCGGCAGGGAAACACCCTGTTCGGCGGCGACCAGGCGCATGAACGAGGTCGGCATGGCGCAGAGCAG
Source organism: Desulfuromonas sp. (assembly GCA_012026975.1). Lineage (GTDB taxonomy): Bacteria > Desulfobacterota > Desulfuromonadia > Desulfuromonadales > BM103 > VAUL01. The sequence goes on from VEPG01000042.1 coordinate 13,580, forward strand.
GCCGCAGCCGTCGCCGGTCTTGCCATCGGCGGCAATGGCCCCGCGATGCATCATGCGGGTCAGGGCGCGGATGGCATCCTGCAGCAGCTGGTGGCTCGGCTGGCGGCGGAGATGGGCGAGCAGCCCCATGCCGCAGGCGTCGTGAAACTGGTCGGCAAAGTTCATGCGCAACGGTCCTTGTCCAGGTCTCGGGTCAACCGGTCGGCAGCTGCCGGTTCCGGCAGGTTAGATGCGCCGGGCTGCGAATGCAAGTTCTGTCACGGCGATTACAGCCAGCGTCGCCAGCGGAAGACGATGAGCATCCCGCCGGCGCAGGCGATCATCGTCAGCCACAGCAGCGGGTAACCCCAGTGCCAGCGCAGTTCCGGCATGTAGTCGAAGTTCATGCCGTAGACGCCCACCATGAAGGTCAGCGGGATGAAGATGGTGGCCACCACCGTCAGCACCTTCATGATTTCATTGGTGCGCTGGCTGACGCTGGAGAGATAGAGGTCGAGCAGTCCGGCGACGGAATCGCGGTAAATCTCGGTGGTGTCGATGATCTGCACCAGGTGTTCATAGAGGTCGCGCAGGAACGGGAGGGTCCGCTCCTCGATCATCTCGCTCCCTTCGCGCTCCAGGCTGGACACTACCTCGCGCAGCGGCCAGACCGCCTTGCGCACCACCATCAGATCGCGCTTGAGAGCATGAATGCGTTGCAGGGTGGCCCGCTGCGGCCGGTCGGACAGCTCCTCCTCGATGTCGGTCAAAATCTCGCCGAGCCGCTCGAGAACCGGAAAGTAGCTGTCGACCACCGAGTCGATCAGCGAATAGGCGAGGTAATCGGTGCCGCGCTGCCGGTGTCGGCCGCGCGGGGAGCGCAGGCGTTCGCGCACCCCGTCGAAGACGTCGCCGGGCTGCTCCTGAATCGAGAGCACGGCATTGGTGGTCAGGGCGATGCTCACCTGCTCGCTGGCAAGCCGGTTGATCGTCTCGTCGACGCTGAGAATCTTGAGGATGACCAGCAGGCTGTCGCCGAAATTCTCGACTTTGGGGCGGTGATCGGTGTTGAGCAGATCTTCTAGAGCCAGGGAGTTCAGGCCGAACCCCCGGCCGAGCTTTTCGACCAGGGGAACGTCGTGGATGCCGAGCAGGTCGACCCAGTGGAGACCCGGCTGGCGGCAGCGCTCCAGGCATTCGTCGGGCGAGAGGTCGCCCTGCTGCTCGAAAAGGTCCGGCGCATAGCTGATCAGATCGAGCCGGGCTGTTTCCAGGCGGCGCTCACCGATGTGCAGCAAAGTGCCCGGCGAAAGGCCGACCCGTTGTCTGACTGCATCACTCATCCGTACCTCCCCTTGATTAGCCGAATAATTATAGCACCTTGGACGGCCCTGCCAAGAAGCAGCAAAAAACCTCAGGAAATGGTTCACAAGTTGTTGACGGCTATGCTATGTATGTTAATCCATATTTGACCACGAACCGACGGAACGCGGAGGCAGCATGTTCGGATTAATCCCCAAGGATGAGAAGTTTTTCGTGATGTTCAAGGAAATGACGACCACTATCATCGAAGGGGCGCAACTGCTTAAGGATATGATGGATCGTTTTGAAGATCCGCAGCGCAGCCAGAAGATGATCAAGGACGTCGAGCACAAGGCCGATCACCTGACCCACGATATCATCAAGAAGCTCAACAAGAGCTTTGTCACCCCCCTTGATCGCGAAGACATCTATGCACTTTCCGGGGCCCTCGACGACATCCTCGACCTGATCGACGCCTCGGCCCAGCGCATTGTCATGTACAACGTCGAAAAAACGACCCCCGAAGCCAGGGAACTGGCCTTTTTGATCCTCAAATCGTGCCAGACCCTCGACAAGGCCGTGGCCCTGCTTGGCGGCAAACTCGAGCCGATCGCCGAGTACTGCATGGAGGTCAACTCCCTGGAGAACGAAGCCGACCGGGTCTGCCGCGAGGCGATCAGCCGGCTGTTCGACGAGGAGAAGGATCCGATCCAGCTGATCAAGTGGAAGGAGATCTACGAGACGCTGGAGAAGGCCACCGACAAATGCGAGGACGCCGCCAACATTCTGGAAAGCGTGGTGGTGAAAAATGCCTGATGCGACGCTGCTGTTGCTGATCGCGGTGATCACGGCAGCATTGGTCTTCGACTACGTCAACGGCTTCCACGATACCGCCAACGCGATCGCCACCAGCGTCTCGACCCGGGCGCTGTCGGTCCGGACGGCCATCACTATCGCGGCGGTGCTCAACTTTGCCGGCGCCATGGCCTCCACCGCCGTGGCCAAAACCATCGGCAAGGGGATCGTCGATCCGGGGGCGATTACCCAGATGGTTGTATTGGCCGGAGTCCTCGGTGCCATCCTCTGGAACCTCATCACCTGGTATTTCGGGCTGCCGTCCTCATCCTCCCACGCCATCATCGGCGGGATGATCGGGGCGGTCATCGCCCATGCCGGCTTCGGTCATCTGCAGATGGCCGGACTGCAGAAGATCATCCTCGCCCTGATCCTCTCGCCGATCTTCGGTACCTTCATGGGGTTCGCCTTCATGGTGATCTTCCTGTGGGCCTTCCGCAACAAGGCCCCGTACGGGGTCAGCAAGGGGTTCCGCCGCTGCCAGGTGGTTACGGCCGCCATGATGTCGTTCTCTCATGGGACCGCCGATGCCCAGAAGTCGATGGGGATCATCACCATGGCGCTGCTCAGCTACGGGACGATCCAGACCTTCGAGGTGCCGATGTGGGTCAAGCTCGCCTGTGCCCTGGCCATGGCGCTCGGCACCGCCGCCGGCGGGTGGCGGATCATCAAGACCGTCGGCCGCGATTTTGTCAAGCTGCAGCCGGTCAACGGCTTCTCCGTCGACGCCTCGGCCTCGTCGGTCATCCTGATCGCTTCGCTGTTCGGCATGCCGACCAGCACCACCCACGTGGTGACTTCGTCGATTCTCGGTGTCGGCCTCTCCAAACGGATGTCGGCGGTCAACTGGAAGATTGCCGGGCGCATTCTGATCGCCTGGGTGCTGACCATCCCGGCCTCGGCAGTGGTGGCGTTTATCACCTACGCGACGCTGAGCCCGTTCCTCGGCCAGTAGCTTCATCCTTCGCCAATAATTTGCTGCGGCAAAGGGGACAGATTTCAAATCTGTCCCCTTTGCCGTTTTTTGTCGCCGGCAGCGATGTTGCGGGTTTTTTACGGACCTGTAACACGGCTGTAACAATGTCGTGCTAATCATTCAGGCATGACAACAGACCAAAACCATGTGGAGGAAAAATGTTCGGACTGATCCCCAAGGACGAGAAGTTTTTCGTCATGTTCAAGGAAATGACCACCACCATCATCGAGGGAGCGCAACTGCTCAAGGAGATGATGGACCGCTTCGAGAACCCGCAGCTCAGCCAGAAGATGATCAAGGATGTCGAACACAAGGCCGACCATCTGACCCACGACATCATCAGGAAGCTCAACAAGAGCTTCGTCACGCCCCTCGACCGCGAAGACATCTATGCTCTTTCCGCGGCGCTCGATGACATCCTCGATCTGATCGATGCCTCGGCCCAGCGCATTGTCATGTACAACGTCGAAGCGCCGACCCAGGAGGCGAAGGAACTGGCCTTCCTGATCCTCAAGTCGTGCCAGACCATCGACAAGGCCGTGGCCCTGCTTGGCGGCAAACTCGAACCGATCGCCGAGTACTGCATGGAGGTCAACTCCCTGGAGAATGAAGCCGACCGGGTCTGCCGCGAGGCGATCAGCCGGCTGTTCGACGAGGAGAAGGATCCGATCCAGCTGATCAAGTGGAAGGAGATCTACGAGACGCTGGAGAAGGCCACCGACAAATGCGAGGACGCCGCCAACATTCTGGAAAGCGTGGTGGTGAAAAATGCCTGATCCGATGCTGATGCTGTTGTTCATGGTGGTGGCTGCGGCACTGGTCTTCGACTATGTCAACGGTTTCCACGACACCGCCAACGCCATTGCTACCTGTGTTTCGACCCGGGCGCTGTCGGTCAAGGCCGCCATCTTCATGGCCGCCTTCCTCAACTTTGCCGGCGCCATGGTCTCCACCAAGGTCGCGACCACGATCGGCAAGGGGATCGTCGATGCCCAGAACGTGACTCAGATGGTCGTTCTCGCCGGAATCATAGGAGCAATCATCTGGGATCTGGTCACCTGGTACTGGGGGCTCCCCTCGTCTTCCTCGCATGCCCTGATCGGCGGGATTGTCGGGGCGGTCATCGCTCATGCCGGTTCGGCAGCCCTGCACTGGGCCGGACTGCAGAAGATTATCCTGGCCCTGATCATTTCACCGATTGCCGGAACGATTATCGGCTTCCTCTTTATGCTGGTCGTGTTGTGGGTGTTTCGCAACAAAGCACCGGGGCCGCTCAATATCGGTTTCCGGCGCCTGCAGGTGTTCTCGGCGGCGTCCATGGCCTTTTCTCATGGGACCGCCGATGCCCAGAAGTCGATGGGGATCATCACCCTGGCGTTGCTCAGCTACGGGGCGATCCCGGTGTTTGACGTGCCGACCTGGGTCAAACTCTCCTGCGCCATCGCCATGGGGCTGGGCACCGCCGCGGGGGGGTGGCGGATCATCAAGACGATCGGCAAGGATTTCGTCAAACTCCAGCCGGTGCATGGTTTCTGCGTCGAGACTGCCGCCGCGGGGGTTATTTTCGGGGCCTCATCGATCGGCATGCCGGTCAGTACCACCCACGTGATTACTTCAAGCATCCTCGGGGTCGGCCTGTCCAAGCGCATCACCGCCGTCAACTGGAATGTCGCCTACCGCATTCTCTGGGCCTGGGTGCTGACCATCCCGGCCTCGGCGATCGTGGCATTCATAACCTATGTGACCCTCAGTCCGTTTCTCGGGCAGTAACCGGCCTGCCGGGCGGCGAAAGACAAAAAGGGGACAGAATTCAATTCTGTCCCCTTTTTGTCCAAATAACGGTAACATGACCACGAGATGGGATGAAACGCGGGAGTAAACGGTGCAGCGCATCCTGATTATCGAAGACGAACGTGATCTGGCCGAATTGCTGGCGTTCAACCTGCGGCAGGCCGGTTTTGCGGCGACCCTCGCCCATGACGGCGCCCTTGGCCTGAGCGAGGCACTCACTCATCCTCCCGATTTGATCATCCTCGACCTGATGCTGCCCGGCCTGCTGGGTACCGAAGTCTGCCGGCGCCTGCGCCAGGAGCCGGCGACGATCGGTGTGCCGGTGCTGATGCTCACCGCCCGTGGCGAGGAAATCGACCGCGTGGTCGGTTTTGAAGTCGGTGCCGACGACTATGTGGTCAAGCCGTTTTCGGTGCGCGAGGTGGTGCTGCGGGTCAAGGCCCTGCTGCGCCGCAGCGGCGAACCGCACCCCGAGGGAAAACCGCTGCAAATCGGCGCCCTGGCCATCGATACCGAGCGGCACGTGGTGACGGTGGACGGTGCCGCGGTCGAATTGACCACCCTTGAATACAAGCTGCTGCTGACCCTGGTCGAACGACGCGGACGGGTCCAGAGTCGCGACAGCCTGCTGCAGGACGTGTGGGGATACCATTACGCCGGCGATACCCGCACCGTCGACACCCATATCACCCGGCTGCGCACCAAGCTCGGGAGTGCCGGCGACCTGATCCATACCGTGCGCGGCTTCGGGTACAAGCTGGAGACGCCGTGAAGCTGCCGATCCGCTGGAAACTGCTCGGCTCCTATCTGGTGCTCCTGCTGGTGATGAGCGGGGTGCTCTTTGCCTATCTCACCCGCACCCTCGAACAGCAGCTGGTCGAGGGTGTTCGCTCCAACCTGCAAAGCGAGGCCAACCTCGTTGCGTTAATGACCGGCCGGGAAATTCGCGACCCGCAAATCGATGCCCCTTTGGTTGCCGCCCAGACCGGCCAGCGCATCCGCGCCCGGGTGACCATTGTATTGGCCGACGGCAAAGTCGTCGGCGATTCGGAAATCCCCGGCCCGGAATTGTCCACCCTCGAAAGCCACCGGGATCGTCCCGAAATTCGCAGCGCCTTGCAGGGAAGTGTCGGCAGCGCCATCCGCTACTCGACAACTCTGCGGACGCAAATGCTTTACGTGGCGGTGTCGGGGAAGACCGCTGCCGGAGAAGCTCTGGTGGTTCGCCTGGCACTCCCCCTGTCGGCGGTGGACCAGGCGCGGGTCAGCCTGCATCAGAGCCTGGCGATTTCCTTTGCTCTGGCGGCCCTGCTTGCGGTCGGCCTGAGCCTGCTGCTCACCCAGTTCTCGAGTCGCATTCTGCAGGCTCTCAGTGAGGGTGCCCAGCGTTTTGGCGCCGGCGATTTTCGCCGCCGGGTGCAGGTCGTCAGCGACGACGAGCTTGGCGACCTCGCCCGGGTGCTCAATGTCATGGCCGACCGGCTGCAACTGCAGATGGAGCACCTCGCCGCCGAGCGCAACCGGCTCGGCACGATTCTGCGCAGCATGGGAGAGGGCCTGCTGGTGACCGATGCCGCCGGTACCGTTACCCTGGTCAACCCGGCGTTCCAAACCCTCTTCGACCTCAATACCGAGCCGGCCGGCCGGCCGCTGGCCGAGGTCTGCCGGCACCCGGTGTTGCTCGAAACCTTTCGCAAGGTCCAAGGCGGCGGCGAGCAGGTCGTCGAAATCATTCTCCCCCGCCCGGTCGAGGTGACCCTGCTCACTCATTGGGTGCCGCTGGCCGACGCCGGGGCCCCGGTCGGGGTGGTTGCAGTGTTTCACGACATCAGCGACATCAAGCGACTGGAGCGGGTGCGCCGTGACTTCGTGGCCAACGTTTCGCACGAACTGCGCACCCCGGTCACGGTGATTCGCGGTTACGCGGAAACCCTTGCCGACGGCATGGCTAATCCAGAGATTGTCGCTCGCTTTGCAACGATCATCCAGGCCCATGCGACACGCCTCGCTGATCTGGTCGGCGACCTGCTGACCCTCTCGGAACTGGAAGCCAAGGGCTCGGCATTGAAGCTGTCTCCGCTCGTCCTGGACGAACTGGTCACGCACTGCTGCCGGCTGCTCGACCCTCAGGCTGTCACCAAGAGCATCGTTATCGATACCAGTGAGATCCTCGCACATAAGGTTCTGGCTGATCGACAACGACTGGAGCAGGTCCTGGTCAACCTTCTTGACAACGCCATCAAGTACACGCCATCCGGTGGCCGGGTGACTGTAACGGCAGTGGCCGAGGGTGATCTCGTCAAAGTCAGCGTCCGCGATACCGGTCCCGGCATCCCGCTCCACGAGCAGACCCGCATCTTCGAACGCTTCTACCGGGTTGACGCCGGGCGCAGCCGCGACCAGGGCGGTACCGGCCTGGGGCTGGCCATCGTCAAGCACATCGTCCAGCTCCACGGCGGCACTGTCGGGGTGGAAAGCGTCCCCGGCCAGGGGGCAAACTTCACCTTCACGTTGCGGCGCGGATAGCCCCTGCCAAATCAGTAAACTCCTTCCATGGCCCGCATCTGCGGGCCATGTGCTTTTCTCCTCTTCAACAAGGTTTTCAGAAGTTTTTCCTCCCTGTAACACCCCTGCAACAAATCGCGTGTATACCTGTAAGCAACAATCACGAGAAAAGATGACCACCAAGAGAGAAAGGAACAGCTCCATGAACATCAGCAAGACCCTGATCCCGGCAGTCGCCGCCCTCCTGCTCGTCGCCGGCACTGCCGCGGCCGAGGACAAGCTCATCAAGATCGACGGTTCCAGCACCGTCTACCCGATCACCGAAGCGGTGGCCGAGGAGTTCCAGATCGCCAAGCGCGGCGCCATCAAGGTGACCGTCGGCATCTCCGGCACCGGCGGCGGCTTCAAGAAGTTCTGCCGCGGCGAGACCGACATCTCCGGCGCCTCCCGGCCGATCCTGAAGAAGGAGATGGACGCCTGCCGCGAAGCCGGTATCCAGTATGTCGAGCTGCCGGTGGCCTACGACGCTCTGACCGTGGTGGCCAACCCGCAGAACGACTGGCTCAAGAGCATCACCGTCGACGAGCTCAAGAAGATCTGGGAGCCCGGCGCCCAGCAGAACGTGACCAAGTGGAACCAGGTCAACCCGGCATGGCCGGACCAGGCCATCAAACTGTTCGGCCCCGGCGCTGATTCCGGCACTTTCGACTACTTCACCGAGGCGGTGGTCGGCAAGGCCAAATCGAGCCGCGGCGACTACACCGCCAGCGAGGACGACAACGTCCTGGTCAAGGGGGTGACGATGGACAAGGGGGCGCTCGGCTACTTTGGCTATGCCTACTACGCCGAGAACAGCAAGAAGCTCAAGGCCGTGCCGGTGGTCGCCGCCAGCGGCAAGCCGGCGGTATCGCCCTCCCCGGAGACGGTCAAGAACGGCACCTACCAGCCGCTCTCCCGCCCGGTCTTCATCTACGTCAGCGCCAAGTCCCTCGACAAACCGGAAGTTCGGGAGTTCATCGACTTCTACCTGAACCAGGCCCCGGCGCTGGTGCCGACCGTCAAATACGTAGCGTTGCCGGAGAAAGCCTACCAACTCGCCAAAGAGCACGTGGCGAAGAAGAAGCTCGGCACGGCCTTCGGCGGCGAGCCCGATGTCGGGGTGACCGTCGAGGAACTGCTGCAGCGCGAAGGGAAGCTCTGAGATGCTCAATCCGGGACGTTCGCGCAGCCGCCGGCTGCGCGAACGCTTGATCGAAACGCTGCTCTTTCTGGCCGCCGCCTCGTCGGTGGCCATCACCTTTGCCATCGTCTTCATCCTGGTGAAGGAGGCGCTGCCGCTCTTTCGAGAGGTGCCGCTGGCCAGTTTCCTCACCGACCGGCAGTGGACGCCGCTCTTCGACGACGCCCACTTCGGCATCATGACGCTGATCGCCGGCACCGCGACGACCACGGCGGTGGCCCTCGCCGTCGCCATCCCGATGGGGACGGTGATTGCTATTTATCTGAGCGAGTTCGCCTCGTTCCGGCTGCGCGAGACGATCAAGCCGATCCTGGAGTTGCTCGGCGCCGTGCCAACCGTGGTCTTCGGCTACTTCGCCCTGCTGGTGGTCACGCCGCTGCTGCAGAAGCTCTATCCCGACCTTCCCGGCTTCAACATGCTCTCGGCGGGGCTGGTCATGGGGGTGATGATCATCCCCTACGTCAGCTCGGTGAGCGAGGACGCCATGCGCGCGGTGCCGATGCACCTGCGCGAAGGCTCCTACGCCATGGGCGCCACCCGGCTGCAGACCGCCGTACGGGTGGTGATGCCGGCGGCTTTCTCGGGCCTGGCCGCCGCCTACATCCTCGGCATCTCGCGGGCGGTCGGCGAGACGATGATCGTCGCCATCGCCGCCGGGATGCAGCCGAACTTCACCGTCAACCCGCTGGAGCCAGCCGCGACCATCAGTGCCTTCATCGTCCAGGTCTGCCTCGGCGACCTGCCGCACGACAGTCTCGGCTATAAGACCATCTTCGCCGCCGGATTAACGCTGATGCTCTTCACCCTGGTCTTCAACATCCTCGGCTACTGGCTGCGCAAGCGCTTCCGGGAGATTTACTGACATGACCCCCGCACCCACCGCCAACCTTCGCAAGCTGATTGCCCGCCACCGCCTGCGCGAGCAACTGTTCACAATTATCGGCCTGCTCGCCCTGCTGATCGGCCTTTTGGTCCTGCTCGGGCTGTTCACGCAGCTGGCGGTCACCGGCGCGCCGCGCCTGACGCCGGAGTTCTTCACCTCCTTCCCGTCGCGCATCGCCGAGAAGGCCGGGATTCTCTCGGCCTGGGTCGGCTCGCTGCTGGTCATGCTGGTCACCGCCTGCACCGCCATCCCTTTGGGAGTGGCGGCCGGCGTCTATCTGGAAGAGTACGCGCCGAAGAACTGGCTGACGGCGATCATCGAGATCAACGTCATGAATCTGGCCGGCGTGCCGTCGATCATCTACGGCCTGCTGGCGCTGGGGCTGTTCGTCTACCAGTTCGGTTTCGGCCAGAGCATCCTCTCCGCCGGGTTGACCCTGGCCCTGTTGATCCTGCCGATCGTCATCGTCGCCACCCGTGAAGCGCTGCGGGCGGTCCCCGGCAGCATCCGCGAGGCGGCCTACGCCCTCGGTGCCACCCGCTGGCAGATGGTCTCCCATCACGTCGTCCCCTACTCGGCGGGGGGGATCATGACCGGGGTGATCATCGGCCTGTCGCGCGCCATCGGCGAGACCGCGCCGATCATCACCATCGGCGCCCTGACCTTCATCGCCTTTCTCCCCACCCCGCCGGTCACCGGGGAGTTTCCGTTCCTGTCGTTCCAATGGCTGAAAAATCCCTTCACGGTGCTGCCGATCCAGATGTTCAACTGGACCTCGCGTCCCGAGGAAGCCTTCCAGCTCAACGCCGCAGCAGCCGGCGTGGTCCTGCTGGTCATGACCCTGGCCATGAACGCCCTGGCCATCTGGCTGCGTTACCGAATCCGGAGGAAGATCAAATGGTAGAACTGGCCGTCAACCTGTTCGACGACGCCCCCCGCCACGAGCTGGCAGTCGCCGCGCTCAAAGCCGAGGCGCGCAACCTCAATTTCCACTATGGCGGTTTTCATGCGCTGAAGGATATTTCCCTGCCGGTCTACGATCATTCGATCACCGCCCTGATCGGCCCGTCAGGGTGTGGCAAGTCGACCTTCCTGCGCTGCTTCAACCGGATGCACGACCTCTATCCCGGCAATCGCTACCAGGGGGAGATCGTCCTCTATCCGGACAACGTCGACATCCTCGCCCCGTCGGTCGATCCGATCGAGGTGCGCATGCGCATCAGCATGGTTTTCCAGAAGCCGAACCCGTTCCCGAAATCGATCTTCGAAAACGTCGCCTATGGTCTGAAGGTCCGCGGCATCACCCGACGCGACGAGGTCGAGGCCAAGGTCGAGGAGGCGCTGCGCGGGGCGGCCCTATGGAACGAGGTCAAAGACCGTCTGCATGACCTGGCGAGCAACCTCTCCGGCGGCCAGCAGCAGCGTCTGTGCATCGCCCGCGCCCTGGCCATCGACCCGGAGTTGGTGCTGTTCGACGAGCCGACCTCGGCCCTCGATCCGATCGCCACGGCCAGCATCGAGGAGTTGATGCTCGAACTCAAGGAGCGGGTGGCGATCCTCATCGTCACCCACAACATGCAGCAGGCGGCGCGCGTCTCCGACCACACCGCGTTCCTCTACATGGGCGAGGTCATCGAGTTCAACGATACGAAGAAGTTGTTTACCATGCCGGACAAGAAGCAGACGGAAGATTATATTACCGGAAGGTTTGGGTAATGGATTACATGTAGGGGCGCAATTTATTGCGCCCTGGGCGTGATAAATCCCGCCCCTACAGCATCAACCAGAGGATTCTGAAAGGATCAGAAAACATGGAACGTGAACACATCATCCGCCAGTACGACCTGGAGCTGAACGAGATTCGCGAGAAACTGCTGGAGATGGGCGGCAAGGTCGAGGTGATGATCGCCAACGCCATGAAGTCGCTGGTCGAGCGCGACTCGGCGCTGGCCGAGGAGACGATTGCTTTCGATCACCACATCAATCACATGGAAGTGGAGATCGACGAGAAGTGCCTGCAGGTGCTGGCCCGCCGGCAGCCAACGGCCCGCGACCTGCGCTTCCTGACCCTGGCGCTGAAGATCGTCACCGACCTGGAGCGGATCGGCGACCAGTGCCGCAACATCGCCAAGCGCGTCCTCGAGTTGAATACCGAGCCGCCGCTCAAGCCGTACATCGACCTGCCGCGCATGTCGGCGGCGGCCGCCACCATGGTGCGTGAGGCCCTCGATGCCTTCGTCAAGGGCGATGCGGAACTGGCCCTCAAGGTCTGCAAGGACGATGCGTTCGTCGATGCTCTCAACGATCAGATCCAGCGTGAACTGCTGGTGTTCATGATGACCGACCCCTCCAGCATCAGCCGGGCGATCAAGGTCAATTACATCTCTAAATGCCTGGAACGGGTCGCCGATCACGCCACCAATGTGGCCGAAATGGTGATCTTCATGGTCAAGGGGAAGGACATCCGCCACACCGTGGCCTGATGGGCCCCGGTCGGCAGCCCCGTTCTGACATATTCCGTCCCACCGGGTGCCCGCGGCGCTTTACAGCCCGCGGGCTTTCGGCTAGACTGCTTTCTATTCCAATGCAATGGAGGAGTGACATGGCAATCAACAAGGCGATTCTGGTGGGCAATCTCGGCAAAGACCCGGAGCTGCGCTACACCGCATCCGGACAGGCCGTCGCCACCTTTTCCCTGGCCACCACCGAAAAGTTCAAGAACAAGGGCGGCGAGCAGCAGGAGCGCACCGAGTGGCACAATATCGTGGCCTGGGGACCGCTGGCGGAAATCTGCGGCAAGTGGCTGACCAAGGGGAAGCAGATCTACTGCGAGGGGCGCATTCAGAGCCGCTCCTACGACGATCGGGACGGCAACAAGCGCTACATCACCGAGATCGTCATCTCCGACATGCAGATGCTCGGCGGCCGCCCCAGTGAAGAAGGCGGTGGCGGAGCGCGGCCGGCTTCTCGCTCAGCCTCACCTTCTCCGGTGCGCGAGCCGGTTGCCGTTCCCGAGGATGCGCCGTACAACACGGATGACGATATCCCCTTCTAATTTATGAACCTGGAAGAACGTCGCAAAGCCCTGGCCTACCTGCTCATCGATCACGATGAAGGAGTCCGTGCGGCTGTTGCTGCGGCACTGGAGAAACTCGAGTCGCTCATGGACTTCGAGCAGATCCTGACTGCCCTCAAATCCGACAAGCGCGGCCAGCGGGTCAAGGCAATCATCTCTCTGGAGAGGATCAATTCTCCCGACGTCTTCCCACCCTTGATCGAGCTGCTCAAAGACCCCGATCCGGATATTCGCGGCACCGCGATCCAGGTGCTCGGCGTCAAGGCCCATCCCAATTCGCTCAATCACCTGGTGCGCCACCTCAAGGATCCGTCACCCGCCGTACGCGTCCATACGGCCGAGGCCCTCGGCAACTTCAAGGATCCCCGGCTGGTCCCCTACCTGGTCGCCATGCTCAAGGAAGAGGATGAGCAACTGATCATCAGCGCGGCGCGCTCCCTCGGCAGGCTGGGCAGCGCCGATGCCGCCCAGCCGTTGGCCTTCCTGTTCGGCGACAAGCGTCCCGGCGTGCGCCGGGCCGCCGCCGAAGCGCTGGCGGACGTGCCGCTGTAGTTTCTGGTAAAAGGTGAAAAGTGGATGTAAAAGGCCGGAGCTTTTAAAGCTCCGGCCTTTTTGAGTTTCGGGTAGACCCGATGCCGGGCTGCTCAAAAATGCCCAGGTGCAAGGCGCCCGCCGGCCGAGGAGCGAGGCGTACCGTAAGGTACGTCGCAGCGACGAAGCCAAGGCAACGCCGCAGATGGGTGTTTTTCAGCAGCCCCCTAGTCCAGATAGTCGACGACGTCGATCCCCTTGGTGAACGGATCCACCTCGGCGACGATCTTCCTTGGCTGGGTCGGACCGAGATGCAGCCGGTAGGGCGCGGCGAGCAATTGCCCGGCTGCGTCGAAGATGATCTTGATTTCGGCCAGACTCGGATCGGCGGTGTCGACTTTGATGACCAGGCCGATTTCGTTGCTGTCGAGACGCACCAGACTGCCGACCGGATAGGGGCCAAGCGAAGCGATGAACTTCTCCACGAAGTCGGGGTGCAGCGAGGTGCCGGCAATCTCGCGCATGCGGGCGATCGCATTGCGCGGCGTGAATGGCCGCTGGTAGGAACGCAGCGTGGTCATGGCGTCATAGGCGTCGGCGATGGCCGCGATATCGACCAGCGACGAAACGGAACGGCCGAGAGCGTCGGCGGGATAGCCAGTCCGGTCGAAGCGCAGATGATGGCCGAGGACGATGTCCATGACCTCATCGGTAACACCGTCCATCTTGGCAATGATGTCGGCGCCAAAGCGCGGATGCTGTTTGATCTCCTCGAACTCGGCCTCGGTCAGGCGCCCCGGTTTGGTGATGATGCTGACATTGACGCGGAGCTTGCCCAGGTCATGGAGCAGGCCGCCGAAGCCCAGCGTCCGCAGATCCTCTTCGCTGAGTGCGCAGGCGCGGCCGACGGCCAGGGAGATGACCGAGACGTTCACCGAGTGGGTGAAGGTGTAGTTGTCGTAATCCTTGAGCATCGACAGGGCAAAGAGGGCGTGGGGTTCGGTGAGGGTGAGCTGGGCCATGCTCTTCACCACCTTCATCGCCTCTTCCGACGACGGGATCTCCCCCATGCGCACGTCGTTGAAGATCTGGTCGACGACCTTGAGTGCCTTCTTGTAGACCTTGCGCGGTTGCCCGGCGTCTTCGTCTTCTTCATCGCTGGTCACGGCGCGGATACGCTCGACCTTGCGCTGCTGCAGTGCCTCGGCGAACGCCTTGCCCTTGCCGCCGCCGGTGTGCAGCAGACCGAGCAGTGCCTGAATTTCCTCGGCGGAAAGACCGGCGTGAAACTCGATGCCGATCAGATCGTGAGCTTCGAGAAGGCGGGCGAGTTCCTGGGCTGCCGGAAATTCCTGGATGAACAGGTAGTCCTCGACGAACAGCGTCCCTTCCAGCAACCCCATCTTGATGGTCTTCTTGTGCTGGAGCAGGCTGAACAGGCCATCCTGCAGCGCCTGCACCTGCTTGGTCGTGGCGGGATGATCAAGGGAGTAAAGGCGCAGTCCCTTGACGGCGGCTGCCAGCACCTGCACGACTTGCCGGGTTTCCTCAAGATTCATGGGTTGTCCTTCTCTAGCTGCATGAGCGCCTGACCCGCCGCGCGAGCGACCGGAGACGAGCGGTCATGGGAGGCTTTTTCCAACGCCGCGCGGGCATTTTCATCACCGATCTCGCCAAGTGCCATGGCGGCCACCACCCTCAACTCATCGTTGAGGGCACGGCGCAACAGGCTGTGCCGGGCGAGAATCTTGAGCAGGGGGGCGACGGCATCGCTGGAGCGGATCTCGCCGAGAGCCCGAATGGCGTCCTTCTTGATATCGACGGCCCGTCGATTCAGCTCCGGCTGTTCAATGAGCTTGAGGAGTGTCGGTATGGCACTGGCGGCACGGATCGCACCAAGGGAGAGTAGCGCCTGACGGCTCAGTTCCTGATCGTCGGACTCGGCGGCCTGCAGCAGGATGTTGACCGCGCGCTGGCCGCCGATCTTGGTCAGGGCCCGGATGGTTTCCCGGCGTACGCGAATGTCCTTGTGATCAAGAAGCGGGGTGAGGTGCGGCAGGGAGTCCTGGCTGCGGATGTCGCCGAGAATAGCCACGGCGTTGCGCACCACGTACCAGCGGTCGTCGAAAAGATGTTCCTGCAGGACCGGGACGGCAGCCGCTCCGGTCCGTACCAGGACATCGGCCAGAACCTTGCGGTTCGGGGCCGCGGACTCCTCCGCCAGCAGGACCATCAGCCGCCGGACCATCTTGTCGCTCAGGAACACCAGGACATCGATCAGGGCCTTGCGCACGGCCTCGTTGCTCTCCCGGTCAAGCAGAGCGGCCACCAGGTAGTCGGTCATTTCGTCGGTGACCAGTTGGCCCAAGGCGTTGAGTGCATGGGCGCGACGGACCTCGGAGAGTTTCCGGGCGGAGGCGTTGAGGCAGAGCAGCCTCATGGCCCGCAGCACCAGTACACGGTTTTCCGGGATCAGGTTAAGCCTCAGCAGCGGGATCAGTTCCTGCAATTGGGCACGGAAACGCTGGTCGTCCTGCTCCTGCTCAAGCAGGTTGAGCAGTTTCTCCAAGTCAAGAGCCTGGGCTTGCGCCGGGGTCAGGGGTTTGGCCGATGGCTCCCCCTGTGGCGGGGTGGGTTCCTCCTCCGGCGGCAGTTCCTCCAGTTGTTTCTTGCGTTCGAGAATCGCGGCCAGGTCCTGCTCGTTGACCCAGATGGTGGTAATGCGGGCCCGTTCGAGCACGGCCTGAATGCCCCCCTGGGCATGAATCTCCTGGGGGTCGAGGATCAGGTTGCGCACGAAGCGGAGCAGATCGGCGGCGCTCAGGTCGGGGAGGATGGTCAGGAACTGGATGCGCCGGGCGAAACAGAACGTCGCCAGTTGGCCGAGGACCTGATGCGTCTTGGCGACCGGCTGCTCGCCGAGCAGAAATCCTTCCTTGCGCACCGTCAGGTTGAGAGGGTGCCCTTCCTGGAGCAACGGCTGAAATCCTTTGAGACACTCGGCGGCGGTAGCGTGCAGGGCCGGGTGTCGCGGCGGGTAGTAGCGCAGCGCCTTGATCTGCTTGACCAGGCCGGTCAGGGCAGTGGCAATCTGGAGATGTAGATCGGTGTCGGGCTGCACTGGTTTTCCTCGGTTCATGGCCGGCCCTGAAAGGGTAAGGAACTATTCTAAAGGATTTTTCGCGGGCTGACCAGTCTCGACCTGCTCCGGCGGAGAATTGTCGACAATGCAGAAGCCGGCGTCGTGAATGCTGTGATCCCCGGAGAGATACATGGCGTCGATGGCCGCGTCGAATTTTTCGAGGATCAGTCGCCGGCGGAGCTTCAGGGTCGGGGTGATCTCACCCTGTTCGGCCGAGAAGTCGCGTGACAGCAGAATGAAGCGCTTGACCTGCTGGAAACCGGGGAGCCCCTTCTGGAGATGTTCGACCCGTCGACGCAGCAGTTCCAGAACCCGCGGGTGATTGACCAGGTCGCACACCGTCAGGAAATCAATCCGTTTCAGGCGGGCATAGCGAATCAGGTTGTCGAAATTCGGTACCAGCAGGGCCGTCAGGAAGGGGCGGCGGTCGCCGCAGATCAGCGCATTGGCAATGAACTTGTCGGTTTTCAGGCGGATTTCAAGTGCCTGCGGGGCGATGTTTTCCCCGCCGGCGGTGACAATCAGGTCCTTCTTGCGGTCGGTGATCGCCAGGAACCCATCCCCGTCCAGTACGCCGACGTCGCCGGTATGAAACCAGCCGTCGGCCAGGACGGCGGCGGTCTCGTCCGGTTGGTGCCAGTAGCCCCTGAAGATGCCGGGGCCGGCGGCGAGGATTTCGCCGTCAGCCGCAATCCGTACCCTGGTTCCGGGAATCGCGCGGCCGACTGTGCCGAGGCGCAGTGCCCCGGAGGTGTTGGCGGTGATGACCGGCGAGGTTTCGGTCAGGCCGTACCCCTCATAGATCGGGAGACCGGCCGCCAGGAAAAATTCAGCCACGTCCCGTGCCAATGGCGCGCCACCGGAGACGAAGTAGCGCAGGCGTCCGCCCAGATGTTCCTGCAGCTTGTTGAAAAGCAGTCTTTGGGCAACGCCGGCGAGCCAACCGAGCCACGGGGCGGGGGTGCGTCCGGCCTGTGTGGCGGCAATCCGGCGGCGACTGAGATCAAGTGTCGCCAAAAACAGCTTGCGCTTGAGCCAGGAGCTGGAGACCACCCGGTCCATGATTCTGGCGTACATCTTTTCGTAGAGGCGCGGCACGCTGATCAGGATGGTCGGCCGGACTTCCTTGAGGTTAAGCGGTACCGAATCGATCCCCTCGGCATAGGCGATCGTTGCCCCCTGGCGCAGCATCATGTAGTAGCCGGCCATCCGCTCGAACACGTGCGAGAGAGGGAGAAACGACAGGCAGGTGTCGCGGGGCGAGATGTCGAAGAGCGTGTGGCAGGCCCGGATGTTGCTGAGAAAGTTGCGATGGGTGAGCATCGCCCCCTTGGGCGTGCCGGTGGTTCCGGATGTGTAGACAATCGAGGCGAGATCGTCGGCCCTCCCCGCGGCCAGGCGCTCGTCAACCAGGCGGTCGATGACCGGGTCGGGCGGCCGCAGAAAGCCCGTGAGTGAAATGACGCACGGGTGATCGAGATGACCGTTGAGGAGAATGATCCTCTTCAGTTCCGGCACGTCATCGAGGCGTTCGACCAACTCCGCGGCAACCGCTGGAGACCAGAGAAAGAGCAGCCGGCTCCCGGAGTCGTTGAGAATGTAGAGGGTGTTGGCCAGCGCGTCGGTATGATAAACTGGCACGGTAATGCCGCCGCAGCTCTGAATTGCCAGGTCCGCCCAGGCCCACTGGGGGCTGTTGGGTGCCATAACCGCGATCCGTTCGCCCGGCTGTACGGACATGGCCAGCAGGCCGCGGGCGCGAGCCCGCAACTGCTCGGTAAATTCATGCCAGCCGATGTCGCGATAATGACCGTCGGTCTTCTCGCGGAAGACCGGGTGGCTGGCATAACAGGCGCCTCGCGCCAACACCATGCGGGGGAGGGTGTGCCTCATCGCTCGCCCCGCGTGGCGATCCCGTGACAGGAATAAGGATGACCCTGGTACTTGGTCTGACCGGAGGAATTGCTTCCGGGAAAAGCAGCGTTGCGGCGATGTTCGCCAGGCTTGGTGCCGTGGTGGTGAGCGCCGATCAGCTGGCCCGGGAGGTCGTTGCTCCCGGTTCGGCCACCCTGCGGGCGCTGACGGCCGCGTTCGGCCCGACGATCCTCGGTCCGGCGGGGGAGCTCGATCGGGAAACCCTGGGACGGTTGGTCTTTGCCGATCCGGCGGCCCGCGAACGGCTCAACGCCCTGACCCATCCGGCCATTGCCCGGCTGGCCGAAGCGCGCCTGCGGGAACTGCATGCCCGGAACGTACCGCTGGTGGTTTACGAAGCGCCGCTGTTGTTCGAGGCCGGCGCCGAAGGGCGGGTTGACCGGGTGCTGGTGGTGACGATAGACCCGGCAGCGCAGCGGGCGCGCCTGAAGAGCCGCGATCAGCTGGACGCGACGGCTGTCGAGTCGCGCATCGCCGCGCAATGGCCGCAGGCCGACAAGGTCGCCCGCGCCGATTTCGTCATCGACAACTCCGGCCCCCTTGAAGACACCTGCCGACAGGTTTCGGCCCTCTATCATTGGCTGCTCTCCAACGGACAGCGCTGACTCTCCAGTTCCCCGAGAAACTTGCCGACCAGGTCGAATACCGCTCCCCGGAAAGGGTTTTCCTCACTGGTCAATACGTGTGGCGCTTCCGGCCCGAGCCGCTCATAGACCTTGATGGTGCCGCCGAGCCGTTCGATCAACATGCGGCCGCTCTCGATGTCGATGGTTTGATCCCCCTCGCCATGGATGGCCAGCACCGGCAGGGTAATCTCCGCCAGCCGCGGGCCGAGCTCGCGCAACAGCCGGTTGATCTGGTGTACCCCGGCCAGCGGGCGGCGCCGGTAGTAATGCGTCGCTTCCTCATCGCTTAAAGGCCGCTCCTGATATGGCTTCAGATAACGCAGCCAGCCGGCGAACGGGGCCAGCCGGTGGCGCAGGCGCAGGTACGGAGAGAGCAGTACCAATCCCGCCGGCCGCCGCTGCCGGGCCAGGGCCAACAGCAGCAGGGTGCCGGTACTCAGTCCCGCGCCGTAGACCCGCGCAAAGCACCCCGCCAGCAGATCGTGCCCGCGGACCACGGTCTCCAGCCACTCTTCCCAGCGTCGCCCTGCAAGATCCTCGGGGGCCGTTCCGTGCCCCGGCAAGCATACCGCCAGGCATGCGAAACCGCGTTCTCCCAGAGCGCTGGCCAATGGCCGCATTTCCCAGGGAGTGGCGGAAAAGCCATGCACCAGCAACACCGCCGCCGTCGCCCCCGCCGGTGCGGTGAAAAACGGAAGGTCGTCATCTTTCACCCCGGCGCGTCGGGACCGGTCACGCTCCTCAGCAAATAAGTCCTGCAAGCCGATCTGGTTCACGACGGCAACTTTCCGGTTTATTCAACATGACGATATCACAGCTATTTTCATTATACCGAAGTGGACCGGAAGCGTCCAATCGGTCTCCGGTAACAAAAAAGCCCCCGCCGGTCGGCGGGGGCTTATAACTGACAGGGAGCCATGCTATTTGTGATAGCCGAGGCGGGCGGACAGCTCTTCGGCAGAGCCCTGGACCAGCGGGATCAATTCGTTTTTGATCCGCTCATCACCCAGGCGCATGGTCGGGCCGGAAATGCTGATCGCCCCGACGATGCGGCGGGTATAGTCGCGAATCGGCGCGGCCACGCAGCGTACGCCCAGGTCCATCTCCTCGTCGTCGATGGCGTAGCCCTGTTCGGCGACGGTTTTCAGAATCTCCTTGAGCTTCTCGCGATCGGTGATGGTGGTGGAGGTGTAGCCCTTGAGCTGCCGGTTCGGCATGAGCTCATTGATTTCATCCTCGGACATGTAGGCCAGATGAACCTTTCCCGATGCGGTGCAGTAACCCGGCAGGCGGGAACCGACGCGCGAAACCACGCGCACCGTCATGTCGGTCTCGATCACGTCGAGATAGACCACCGAGCCTTCCTTGAAGATCGCAACATAGGCCGTTTCGTTGCTGCTGCCGACAATCTTTTCGAGGATCGGCTTGGCCTGGCGGAGCAGTCCCATCTGCTTGATGAAAGTCTGTCCGAGTTCGAGCGCCTTCAACCCAAGCCGATAATTCTCGGTGGCCTTGTTCTGCTCGATATAGCCGCGCGATTCCAGGGTCGCCAGCAGGCGGAAGACGTTGTTTTTGTGAAGTTTGAGCCGCTTGCTCAGTTCCGTGACCCCCAGTTCGTCGACATCGTCATGAAACTGCTCGAGGAGGTCAAGGGCGTGGGAAACGGCCTGGATGATATATTCGGATTTGTCTTTTCTGGCCATGGTCGGACTACCTTCCCTGCAAATTCAACATGGTTATCAAATCGAGTAAAATCTCGCATCTTGTAACGAAAGGGGCGTGGGCTGTCAAGGGAAAATGGCCAAATCAACCCACATGCAATGATGTGAAATTATAAAATAGCGTTCTACAATTGTCAAACGGGAAACGGCCGACGTAATGAAAATCTTTTACAGAACGTTGACAGCCCTTGGGCGGGACGGGTAGATTGAGCCGAACGCAGCTTTCTTGGGAGACCTTTGCATGCTGACCCTGAGCAAGAAGATCCTGGTGGCAATCGACGGTTCACCGCAGTCGGACAAGGCCGCCGAGGAAGCGATTCGCCTGGCTGCCCAATCCGGGATAAAATTGCGCAGCCAGGTTTTTGCGGTGCTGGTGCTGCCCAGTCTCAAGCCGCCGTCGTTCACCGATTTTTTCCCCGCCAAGCCGCCTACCGAGGAACCTGACTGGCAGGAGAAGCGCGACCGGCTCTTTTATGTGGTGGAGAAGGCTGCCGGCGAGGCTGGCGTCGCAATGGAGTCGTTGATCCTTTACGGCGATCCGGCCGAGGAACTGATGCATTTTGCCAAGGAGAAGGGGTGCGATGTGATCGTCATCGGTTCGTCCGGCAAGGGCAAGGTCAAACGCACGGTGTTGGGGAGCGTCTCGACCAAGGTGGCGCTGCAGGCGCAGTGTTCAGTCTATATTGTGCGTTGACCTCTACCGCTCACCCAACGCCGCAAATCCTGCCTGCTTAAGCACCCCTGCTCCGTAATTATGGTTTTGCTTCAGAGCACCGGCTTGCAAGCGATACCCCGATCCGTGTATGCTTCACCCAATTAATGACCATGTCTATCCGTCGCGTTCATAACCTGCCGATCCTGTGTCTGTTGCTCCTGTGTCTGCTGACCAGCCCGGTGAGCACGTTTGGCTACGTCTGGTGCGTCAGCGCCGATGGTCGTGCCACCCTGGAAGAGGCAATGGTCGGGGACTGCGGTCTGGACACCCCGGCTGCGCCAGCGGACAGCGCTGCCACCTCTTCGTTGACAATTGACGCGGATGATTGCGGCCCCTGCCTGGATGTTTCTCCCTCGCATCAATGGGGCTCACCCCGTACCCGCCAGAATGAAACCTCCGTCGGCGTTCCCGCGGAGTTCGTACCCGTTACCGTTAAAACTTATGCCCTTTTCCCGGATCAACTCCAGACCGGCCATTTTGCAGTCAGTCCCTCTCCGCGTACCCCTGACCCGATCCTGCATCACCGCACCATCGTCCTGCTGATTTAATTCCTCCACCGCCATATCCCGCAAGCTACCGGCCGTCCCCGTAATGACCGGGCATTAACTTTTTTGCGCCCGCAGACTCATTCAGAACCACAAGGAGTCCTCCCATGTATTTGCGACTAATCCCGTTTGGGGCGCTTTGCGCCCTGGCCGGACTCGGCATCATTCACCCA
This sequence comes from Desulfuromonas sp., assembly GCA_012026975.1. Lineage (GTDB taxonomy): Bacteria > Desulfobacterota > Desulfuromonadia > Desulfuromonadales > BM103 > VAUL01. Next base: position 35,575 of record VEPG01000042.1, read on the forward strand.
ATGGCGACCTTCGCGGCCGAACCGGCGGCACTTTCCACAAGCGAGAGTGTCCTGACCCTGGAGGAAGCGCTACAACGGACCCTCGTCAGTGCTCCCGATCTCACGGTTGCAACTGAAGATCTGCGCGCCGTCGCGGCCGAGGCGATGCTCGCCGGGCGCCTGCCCAACCCCGAACTGGCGGTCTCCCTGGAAAACGTCGCCGGCGATGGCAGCTACAACGGCACCGACGCGGCGGAGTTGACCATCGAACTGAGCCAGCCGATCGAACTGGGCGGCAAGCGCCGGCTGCGCCGGGAAGCCGCCGAGCTTGGCCGGCAGTTGGCCGTCAATGGCCAGAAGCTGGCGCGCGCCGAGGTCCTGGCGACCACCCGCCAACGCTTCGTCGAGGTGCTGGCCGCCCAGGAGCGACTGACACTGGCCAGGGAAGAGGCGGAGCTGACGGCGAAGTCCCTGAACGCTGCCGAAGAGCGGATCAAGGCCGGCAAGGCGCCGACCATCGATCGCCTGCGCCTGCAAGGCCGGGCCAGCCTGGCCACCCTGGCCGTGACCCAGGCTGAACGTAGCCTGGCGACAGCCCGCCAGGCGTTAGTCGCAAGCTGGGGCGACGCGCAGCCGAACTTTGCCCGGGTCGAGGGCGACCTGGGCATCCTTCCGGCGATGCCCGTGTTGAGTGACGTCGATGCTGCATTGGAGCAAACGGCCGCAGCCGCCAATCGGCGCCTTGCCACGGAATTGCGTGGCAAGGAGTTGGCGCAAGCCAGGGCCAATCGCATTCCCGACCCAAGGCTGACCGTCGGTTGGCGGCAGTTCAAGGAAAACGACGAGAACGCCTGGCTGTTCGGCATCTCTGTTCCGCTGCCGCTGTTCAGCCAGGGGCAGGATGCGGTGACTGCCGCCGGCAGTCGTTTCAGCAGCGCCAAGGCCCGCGAGTTCAGTGAACGCAACCAGGCGCGCTCGACCGTAAGAAAAGCCTGGCAAGCGCTGGCCGACGCCAAGGCTGAAGCCGAAGTGCTCGGCAACCAGGTCGTGCCGGCTGCCGCCGAGGGGTTCGCTGGCGCCGAGTTCGGCTACCGCGCCGGCAAATTTGGGCTGTTGGAACTGCTCGACGCCCAGCGGACCCTGTTCGAGGTTCGCCAGCAGCAGCTGACCGCGAGGACGGATTGTCACCTTGCGGCCATCGAACTGCAGCGCCTCCAGGGTATCGAGGCCGTCGCCGTCACTCCATCACTTCAATCCCCTTGAAAGGTTCGATCATGATCACGTCGCGCAATATTGTCACCCTCATTCTGATCATCGGTGTCGGCGCCCTCGGCTGGATTGGCGGCTCCAGGTTCACGTCTCAAGATAGTGCAGTCGATGCCCACGGCGCCGCAACCCAGCATCCCTCCGGGCAGAAAACAGCACAAGGAGACAAGGACGAGCATGCTGGCCACGGTCACGCCGAAAAGCAGGACGACCACGCCGGTCACGGCCATGGTGAAAAACCGGACGCAGGGGAGCTCTGCGCCGAGCATCGCATGCCCGAGGCCGAGGACGTGCTGTGCAACCCGGGGCTCATGACCACGCTGCTCCCCGGCGAAGGGGTGAAGATGCGCCTCGCCACCCCGGAAGCGGCCGCGCGCGCCGGGATCATCATCGCCCCGGCCAGGCAGACCGGCATGGCGGGCGGCCCCGCGATCCCCGCCATGGTCACTTACAACCGCGGCCATCTGGCCGAGGTGATGGCCCTCTCCGGCGGGGTGGTACGGCGCATCGTCGCCGAGCCGGGCCAGACGGTCGGTAAAGGTGCGCTGCTGGCCGAGATCGTCTCGCCCGGCACCGCCATGGCCAGGGCTGACTACCAGGCGGCCCTGGGGCGCCTGCGGCTGGCCGACGCCAACGCCCGCCGCGAGCAGGAACTGGTCGCCAGGGGCGTCAGCGCCCGCATGGAGCTGGAGCAGGCGGAGGCCGAGCAGCAGGCGGCCAGGGCGACGGTCGAGCAGTTGCGCGAGCAACTTGCCGCCTTCGGCGCCGGGACATCAGGCAGCGGCACGTCCCTGGTGCTGCGCTCGCCGGTCAGCGGCACGGTGGTGGCCCGCGGCGCCGTGGCCGGGCAGACGCTGACCCCGGAAACGCCGCTCTTCATCGTCGCCGACCTCTCCAGCATGTGGCTGGAACTGCAATTGAGCGCCGACCAGCTGGCCCTGGCCAAGGTCGGCGCGGCGCTCGAAGCCGAGATCGACGGCCTTCCCGGCCAGCGCTTCCCGGGCAGGATCGTCCAGGTCGGGGCCGGGCTCGACGAGCGGACCCGTTTGTTGCGGGTGGTCGCCGAGGTTGCCAATCCCGACCTGCTCCTGAAGGACGGCATGTTCGGCAAGGCGCAACTGTTGGCCGCCGCCACCGTGGATGATCACGCCGGACACGCCGACAAGAAGGACGATGCCCACGGCCATGCTGGAGAGCCGGCCGGCCAGGATGACGGTCACGACCACGCCGAACACCCTGGTGAGGCAACGCACGGCCCCGCGGTCACGGTCGCCGTCCCCGCCGCCGCAGTCCAGGCGATCGACGGCAAGGCCTATGTGTTCGTGGCTCATGCCGAACCGGACCTGTTCGAGCTGCGCCGGGTGGAAACCGGCCCGCGCCGTGCCGGCGAAATTCTGGTCGTGGCCGGTCTCAAGGACGGCGAAAAGGTTGCCGCCAGTCAGGGGTTCGCCCTCAAGTCGGAGCTGCTTAAGTCGCGGCTCGGCGCCTCCTGCGCAGATCACTAGCCCGACTTCGCCGGCGGGCCGGCGGCGGCGTTACGCTCTGCCTGCTGCGCTGCGACTTAGCTTAGGCTACGCCTCGCGCCTCCGGCATCGCAAGCCTTGCCGTCGGCAACTCCGGCTGTGTCGGAATCTTTAACTGGAGACAACTCAATGTTCGAGAAATTCATAGAATTCAGCCTCAAGAACCGCCTGTTGGTGGTCCTGCTGTTCGTCATCACCAGCGCCGTTGGCGGCTGGGCACTGGCGCGCCTGCCGGTCGACGCCTTCCCCGACACCACCCCGGTGCAGGTCCAGATCAACACCGTCGCCCCGGCCCTGGGGCCGGAAGAGATCGAGAAACAGCTGACCATGCCGGTGGAGCTGGCGGTCTCCGGACTGCCGCACCTGGTCAGTGTCCGCTCCGTCTCCAAATTCGGTCTGTCGCAGGTCGTGGTGACCTTCAGCGACGACATGCCGATCTACGACTCACGGCAGCTGGTCATGGAACGGCTGGCCAGCGTGGAACTGCCGGAGGGGATCGAGCGCCCCGAGCTGGGGCCGATCTCCACCGGCCTCGGCGAGGTTTTTCACTACGTACTGCGCTCCGACAACCCCAAGCGTACTCTGGATGAGTTGCGCACATTGCACGACTGGGTGGTCAAGCCGGAGTTGCGCAAGGTGGCCGGCGTCGCCGAGATCAACTCCTGGGGCGGTCTGGAGCGGCAGTACCATGTGATCGTCGCCCCCGAACGGTTGATCAAGTACGGGTTGACCCTGGGCGACATCCGCGAGGCCCTGCAAGCCAATAACGCCAATGTCGGCGGCGGTCAGGTGATCGCCTCCGGCCAGGCGCTGCTGGTTCACGGCCTCGGCCGGGTCGGCAACCTGGAGCAGGTCGGCAATATCGTGGTGACGGCCCACGCTGGCGCCCCGGTGCGCATTCGCGACGTCGCCGAGGTGCGTATCGGCCACGAACTGCGGCGCGGCGCGGTCTCTTACCAGGGGCAGGGCGAGGTCGTCATGGGGCTGGGGTTCATGCTCATGGGGGAGAACAGCCGCGAGGTGACCACGGCCTTGAAACAGCGGCTGGAGACAGTGCGCAAGGCCCTGCCCGAGGACGTGGTGATCGAAACCGTCTACGACCGCACCGAACTGGTCGATCACGTGATCGACACGGTCGAGCACAACCTGGTGGCCGGGGCGATTCTGGTCGTCGCCATCCTCTTTCTGCTCCTCGGCAACGTGCGCGCCGGCCTGCTGGTCGCCGCCGCCATCCCGTTGTCGATGCTCTTCGCCGGGCTGGGGATGTGGCAGATGGGGATCGCCGCCAGTCTGCTGTCCCTGGGGGCGATGGACTTCGGCATCCTGGTGGACGGCTCGGTGGTCATGACCGAGGCCAACCTGCGCCGACTGACCGAACGGCAACTGCAGCTCGGCCGCGAGCTGACCGTCGCCGAGCGGATGAGTGCCATCGTGTCATCAAGCCGCGAGGTCGTGAGACCGATCGCCTTCGGCATGGGGATCATCGTGCTGGTCTTCCTGCCGGTGCTGACCTTGCAGGGGATCGAGGGGAAGATGTTCCGGCCGATGGCCCTGACCTTCATCTTCGCCCTGGTGGGTGCCCTGCTGGTGGCGGTGTTCATGTCACCGATCCTCTCCTTCCAGTTTTTGCCGAAGCGCTTTAGCGAACAGGAAGGGCGGGCCGAGGGGTGGCTCAAGAAAATCTATCTTCCGGCGCTGACCTGGGTGCTTGGTCGCCGGAACCTGACCTTGGGGACGGCACTGGGACTGGTGTTGGTCACCGGCCTGCTGGCAACGCGCCTCGGCGGGGAATTTCTGCCGCGCATGGGGGAGGGATCGATCGTCGCCAGCGTGGTGCGTCTGGCGGGGGTTTCGGTCGAGGAATCGGTCGCCTACAACACCAGGCTGGAAGCGTTGGTCCGTGAGAAGTTCCCCGACGAGGTGCGCCATGTCTGGAGCCGTCTGGGGAGTGCCGAAGTAGCGACCGACCCGATGGGGACCGAACTGACCGACATCTTCATGACCCTGCACCCGCGCGAGCAGTGGACCAAAGCCAAGACCCAAGGCGAACTGGCCGCCGCTATCCAGGCGGAGATGGCCGGCCTCCCCGGCATCCGCATCGTCTTCACCCAGCCGATCGAACTGCGGGTCAACGAGATGCTTTCCGGGATTCGCGGCGACGTCGGCATCAAGATCTACGGCGAGGACTTCGAACAACTGGTCAAGCTCGGTGAACAGGTCGAGCAGCTCCTGCGCACCGTGCCCGGCGCCGGGGAGGTTTCGGCCGAGCAGATCACCGGGCAGCCGACACTCCAGGTCAAGGTCGACCAGGACAAGCTGGCGCGCTACGGCATCCCCGCCCATGACGTCCTGGCAATGGTCGAGGCTGTGGGAACGCCACGGGTTGGCGAGGTCTTCGAGGGGGAACGCTCCTTCCCGCTGGTGCTGCGGCTCCCCGAGGCCCAACGCGAGGATCCGGCGGCACTGGCCGGCACGCTGATCCCGACCAGGCCCGGCGCCATCCTGCCGTTGCGCGCCCTGGCCGACATTACCGAGGAGCAACGCCCCTCGACCATCAACCGCGAGTGGGGGCGGCGCCTGCTCAAGGTGTCGGTCAGCGTCCCTGAACGCGACGTGGCATCTTTCGTCGCCGAAGCCCGTGGCGCCATCGATCGCGAGTTGAAGCTGCCGCCGGGATACTTCGTCGAGTGGGGCGGGCAGTTCGAAAACCTTGAGCGGTCGCAGCAACGTCTGGCCCTGGTCGTGCCGGTCACGCTGCTGCTGATCTTCATGCTGCTGTGGTTCAGCCTGAAAAAGCTGCGTGACGTCTTGATCATCTACACCGGGATTCCGCTGGCGGCGGTCGGCGGAGTCTTCGCCCTGTGGCTGCGCGGCATCCCCTTCAGCGTCAGCGCCGCCGTCGGCTTCATCGCCCTGGCCGGCATCGCCGTGCTTAACGGCCAGGTGATGATCGCCGCGATCCGGACCTTTCTCGATGACGGTCTGCCGTTGGTCGAGGCGGTGGTCAGCGGGGCCAAACAACGCCTGCTGCCGGTGGTCGCCACCGCCGTGGTCGATGCCGCCGGTTTTCTGCCGATGGCGCTCTCCACCGGAGTCGGCGCCGAGGTCCAGCGTCCACTGGCTACGGTGGTCATCGGCGGGGTGCTGACGTCGACGCTGCTGACGCTGCTGGTCTTGCCAGCACTCTATGCTGTCGCCGGAAAGTACAGGGAACACCGGAACCGAGAAACAGGGTAAACCGCCCGCCAGACACAGGCTTGATAGTGAACATGGGGTTGCGTCTACGGTCGCAACCCCATGTTCATGGTCCACTCATGTTTTTGCTGGTGCTACCTGGTGAAGCGTGGGCGAGGAGCGGCGAGCCGGTCTAGGCGAGCCCGGCCCCGCTGGGCAGTCCCGGCGCGGGTGGCGGCGACTGCCTGGTCTCCAGGCAGAGGTAGCGAAACATCTCCGCCAGCGTGTCGCGAATGCCCTCGTGCTCCTCGGGGAACTCGTACGGGGAGAGTTCCAGCACCAGCGAGTGATTGTAGCCGGTCTCGCGCAGGTGATTGAGAAAACGCGTCAAGGGAAGGGCGCCATGGCCGGGCATCAGGTGCTCCTCGCCGTTGGCATAGTCCGAGAAGTGGATGTTGCGCATCATTCCCGAGGAATAATACGCGTAGAAATCGTTGATGAAGTTGGTGTGCATCGAGCCGCAATGGGCGGTATCGAACGTCAGGAAGAGATTATGCTCCTTGAGAAAGGGGATCATCTTCTCGGGGGTGGAGAGCAGGTACGGGTTGAGCTTCGGTTTCGGCATGCACGGCATGTTTTCCAGGGTCAGCATCACCCGGCCCTGGCCGAGGTCGGCCTGAAAATCATCGATCCCTTTCAGCCAGCGCCAGAATTTCAGTTCGAAATTGAGCCATGAGGGGGGGTGGAAGTTGATCAGCGGCACCCCCGTTTCCAGTGCAAGATCGACGCTGCTCTTCAACTGGTCGATTTTATTCCCCCAGCCGTCGATGTCGAAAAACGGTGCGTGGATCGAATGAACCGGCAGGATGTTCTGCAGGGAGCGGAGCAATCTGACGTCGTGACCGCCGCCGAAGTCATTGTTGATGATGACTTCCATGCCGTCGAAGCCGACCTCGCGCGCCAGCTCAAAGACGCGAGGAGCGGGGAGGGTGAACAGGCTGCCGGCGGAGAGGATCAGTTTCATCGGAAGTCGTGATGAATAAAAGTGACTCAGGGGTTGTGGACTTTTTCGACCAGGAAGCGGCGCACCTGATCCGGCGGCGGCGGGGTCAGCAGCGACACCACGATCATGACCAGTATCACCAGCGGTGCGCCGATCAGGGCCGATGACGTCGGCGGCAGCCATTCGCGCAGTTCCGGGATGAGATGGCCGAACAGGACTGGAGCAAAGGTCAGGATCACTCCGGCAACCATGCCGCAGACCGCGCCGTACTTGTTGGCCCGACCCCACCAGATGCCGAGGAGAAACACCGGGAAAAGCGTATTCCCGGCCAGTGCGAAAGCCACGGCGGTGATTTCGGCGATCATTCCCGGCGGGTTGACGGCAATCACCAGGATCAGGATCGCCAGCAGCAGGGTCACTCCCTTGGCGACCTTGAGCAAATGGCGTTCGCTCGCCCGCGGATTGATCAGGCGGTAGTAGATGTCGTAGGCAAAAGCTCCGGCGCCGGTGATGAGCAGACCGGTAATGGTGCTGAAGGCCGCGAGGATCCCGCCGACGGCCAGCAATCCGACCAGAACTTCCGAAATTCCCGCCCATTCACCGGTTTTGACCACGATCAGGTCGGCGAGAAAGCCGGCTTCGGCGGGGTTTAAGTCAAGGCCGGAACGCGCCTGCCAGGCCTTGGCGAAGGCGCCGAAGGCCGGAGCGCTCCAGTAAAGCAGGCCGATGAAGAACAGCCCCCAGACGACCCCCCAGCGGGCATCGCGGGTGTTGGGCACGGTGTAGAAGCGCGACAGCACGTGAGGAAGGCCGGCGGTGCCGACCATCAGCGTGAAGCTGAGGGCAATCCACTGGTAGGGGGTGCCGAACGTCCACGGCTCAAGATAGGCGCTGGCCGTTGCCGGGGGGAGTTCGGTCAGGGCCGCGCCGTAGCTGAGCTGCGGCAGCAGCCAGGAATAGCCGAGTTTCCTGGCGATCATCATCAGCGGGATGACGAAGCAGAGGATGAGGATGATGTAGTGCACCTGCTGGTTGCGGGCGGCGCCGAGCGAACCGGCCACCACCAGGTAGGTCAGCGCCACGCCGGTGCCGAGCAACAGCGCCTGGGTATAGTCGATGCCGAACAGCCAGGCGAAGATCAGGCCGATCCCCTTGTATTGGGCGACACAGTAAATCAGGGTGATGAGGATGGCGATCACCGCCGAACAGATTCTCGCCAGGGAAGAGTGGTAGCGCGCCTCAACGAAGTCGGGGGCGGTGTACTTGCCGAAGCGGCGGATCTGCCCGGCCATCAGCACCAGCAGCAGGACGTAGCCGCCGGTCCAGCCGAGGATGTAGGCAAAGGCGAAATAGCCCTTCAGGTAAAAGATCCCGGCGATGCCGAGGAAGGAGGCGGCGCTCATCCAGTTGGAGGCGATGGCCGCCCCGATGCTGGCATGCCCGGACTGGCGCCGGCTGACGCCGTAGGCGTGCTCCGCCCGGTGGCGGCTGAACAGCCCGATCACCAGGGTGAGGGCCAGTGCCGCCCCGAGGAGCAGGGTCGGCAGGAGTTTGAACTCTCCGAACATGTCAGATCCCTTCCTGACGGCGCCGGCGATAGCTTTCGGTGAGCCAGTCGATCAGCAGGTTGAAAATGCAGCAGATCAGGATGAACCAGAAGATCAGGAACTGGCCGCTGAACCAGTAGTGCAGCGGCATGCCGAAAATCGTGCGGCCGGGCAGTTGGGCCTGCGGGCAGAAGGCCAGGTAGAGCGGAAAGCCGAAGGTGAGCAGGGCCCAGGCCGTCAGCGTGATCCAGATGATGGTCACCTCGCGGCGCATGAAACCGCGCCGCGGTCGGAAAAAATTGACCCGCAGGTCATTGCCGTTATGCTCGGGGAGGGGCGGACGGTGCATGACCATTCTCCATGACATTGATAATGTCGGGGTGGATGAGCTGCGGCATTTTAACAGAAAAGCCTAATCCGTGGCATCCATCAATTCCGTCGGGATGGTGGAGATTTTCATAACCTCGTGCAGGACCGCCGTGGCAAAACTCCCTTTCGGCAGGCGAAAGGCCAGCAGCAGGTCGTCGCCTTCGGCGTTTGCCGCCACCTCAAGGAGCGGCACGCGCAACGGCCGGCGTTCGCCGTCCATGGTCAGGCCGCCGGAGAGGCGGAAGGCGTCAAGGGTCAAGCGCTCCTTGTCGAGCAGGCTGCGTTCGAGCAGGCCGGCCTGACCGCCAGCCAGGGGGACCTTGCATCCGTACAAGGGGGCGGTCGGGCTGATCTCGAAGGCATCGGCCCGGGGCTGTTCGGCGGCGGGGTCGCTCACTTGAAAGCAGGCGCCGTTAACGTGCTTGCAGGCCAGATCCCCCGCCCAGCGCCGCTCCAGTGAATTGAGGCGCATATCGACCAGGCGGTCGAACAGGGACGACTGATAGGCCGAGAGGTAGAGCCGCAGCAGCTTGCGGGGGAGCCCGAGGACCGCTGCGCGCGGCGCTTGACCGCTGCGCAGCCCTTCCAGCAGACGCCGTTCGGGGTGGCAGTGGCGCGGCAGGCGGGCCGCTGCTTCTTCGAGATTGCCGGCCCGATAGGCCAGGGCCGCAGCCTGCCATTCGGGATGGCGGATTTCGTCGGGGTCGCCGATGATCTCCCGCATTGCGCCGGGAAAATCGCCGGTCAGAATCGCCCGGCCGATGCGGTGGGAGTTGCCGAGCACCCCGTAGCGCTGGTCGCCGAAACGGTTGGGGACGCCAAGGTCCTGAAGCACGCCGAGGATTGCCTCGGCCCGGGGGAGGGCTTCCGCTTCCGGACGGTGAATGCGGATGCGGAAACGGTTGCCGGCCAGGTGGCCGAGCCGCAGCTTGTTGCGGTGGAGGCGGGCGCACAGGATGCGCACGCCGGGCAGTTCCAGTCCGGCGACGTCGGCGGGGCGGCGCGACGGCACGGAGACGGTCTGGCGGGTGACGGCACGGGCGTCCTTGAGGCCGGCATAACCGATCTCGCGCTCGGGGCAGTGCAGTGCCCCGGCCAGCTGGCGGAGCAGGTCGAAGGTAGTGATCCCGCTCTTCTCGACCGTCAGGTAAAGGTGCTCCCCTTCGCCGCAGGCTTCGTAAAGCGGAATCTCCTCGACGAAGAAGTCGGCCGGTTCCTGCCGCAGCGTGCCGCCGGTGCCGGGGAGCGCCGCAGTCAGGTAGCTACTCATGCCGGCCTCCGGGACGCCTGGCCCGATACCCGCGCCGGAGATCGAGGCCGGAAAGGGCGGGGAGGCTGATCGCGGGGTCGCGCCGGTGATGGAGGAAATGCACCGGCAGCCCCTGGTCGAGGAAGCGGCGCATGTATTTGGACAGCGGATAACCCGGCAGGCTTTCGACGAACGGAGCCGCGAGCTGATTGCGGAAGCCGGGCACGTCGGCCAGAACCTCGGCGACCTGTTCGACGTAGTCGCGCTGGTCGCTGCTGAAGAACAGCTCGCCGGCCGGGTGCAGGCGGCGCAGGGCGAGTTCGAGGAAGTCGCGATTGACCAGGCGCCGTTCGCGATGGCGCTTTTTCGGCCAGGGGTCCGGGCAGTTGATGTAGATGGCTTGCAGGCTGTCGTCCGGCAACGCCTCCACCAGCAGTTCGCGGGCCTCCATGCGCAGGACGCGGACGTTGGTCAGTCCGGCGGCGTCGAGCTTGCTGCAGGTTTTCAGGCACCCCTTGTTGTAAATGTCGATGGCCAGGAAATCGAGTTCGGGCTGCTGCCGCGCGCGCTGCAGGACGAAATGGCCGGTGCCGCAGCCGATCTCCAGCGCCAGCGGCGCCAGACGGCCGAACAGGGCCAGCCGGTCGAGCGGTCTTGCCAGTTGTTCGGTGGGGACGAAGAGCGGCGAGACGATCGGGATGACGCGCTGGGTGCGCGGGCGCACCGCTGCGTTGAGGTATTCCGCGGCAAGACAGGGTTTCGTATCGGTCATTTGCGGTTGCTCAGGAAAAGGGTCAAGGCATCGATCTCCTCTGCCTGCAGA
>VEPG01000042.1:46517-71608 GCA_012026975.1 Desulfuromonas sp.
GTCGGCCAGCTTGCCGCGCAGTGGTTCCCGGGGCAGCCGGCTGCCGACCTTCTCCAGGTTGGGGCCGGTGATGGCGCCGGCCTCGTCGATCCGGTGACAGGCCTTGCACCCCTGCGAGTTGAGCAGGCGGCGCGCGAGTGCCTCCGGTTCCGGGGGGGCGGCGACGGCGAGGGCGGGGAGCAGGATCAGGCAAAGACTGGTCATGGCCGGCAGGCGCACGGGGAGGCTCCTTGGTCGGGGAATCGGTTTGCTTCCGGTGGTGCTGTATAAAAATACCGGAATTGCACGGCGCGGCCAAGGGTGGAATCGGAGAGCCGCTATTTCATGAAACAGGACTGTGGGCGGATTATCTTCCTACGGCTGATGACGTCTGGGAAAGTAACACGAGAAAAATATCAGAAAATTGTGAGATATCAACCAAATAGCGCAATTCTTACCACTTGACACTCCCCCCTCGATCCCTGTTAAAAAGTAATCATAAAGTAATTTTCTCCGATAAGAGCAAAGCCGGAGCAATCCGGTGACGCAAAGCCACGGGTCCGCCGAAACGTGTAACGCGAAGGTGGATAGCCGGGTTGCCGAAGAGAGGATGCGTTGGACCTTCATGCGCCCGTCTTCGGTTTCGGAGACGGGCGCATTGCATTTGTTCGGGGAGGATTGTTGACGAGGCGCAGGTACGAACGATGCGCTAGGCGCCTCCTGTTGAGCTGCGAGTTTCCAGCTTCGATGTCATGAGCTTTGAGGAAGGAGTTTGCCATGTTCAGCTGTCTCTTGCGTCGTTGTTTGTGGTTTACAATGCTTTTTACGTTCAGCTCCGCTCTCTCCGCCTGGGCGATCGATTGCCGTAATGTTCCCAACGCCGCTTATGGCGCGAACTGGGGCGCGAGCACTTACTGGCGGCTGAGTGATGGCAAAGTCCGTTGGCTGACTAACAGCAGCGTGAGCACACAATGCATCCAGCCCCATGCGTTTTACGAATATCTCGGCAGGACCCCGGACGAATACCCCCAGGCGGCCTGGACCTCTTCCTCTCCCCTTTGCAGCAATTGCGGCGGCTGTGACTATTGGGGATACCGTTACTCTGCGCAATTTTATCCAACACCGCTTGCCTGCGACAGCTGCTCGGACGGGATTCAAAACCAGGGGGAAACTGGCAAAGACTGTGGCGGCCCGTGCGCGCCTTGCGCACCGATCTGCACCGATGCCGACGGCGACGGATATAAAGTGGAAGGTGGTGCATGCGGGACGCAGGACTGCAACGATAACAATAAGGCCATTTTCCCCGGCGCGCCGGAGATTTGCGACGGCAAGGACAACAACTGCAACGACCAGACGGACGAGGGCGGGGTCTGCGATGCGGACGGCGACGGCGTACCGGACGCGACCGACCAGTGCCCCGGCACTAAGTCGGGGGTCATAGTCGATGCGGTCGGTTGTCCCCTGTGCACCGACGCCGACGGCGACGGTCAGTCGAGAGAAGGTGGCCAGTGTGGACCGCAGGACTGCAACGACAGTAATGCCCTGGTCAGTACCGAGACGGCCAAAGGCTGCGTCGACAAGAACGAATCCTGTCCCAGGCTGCCCTTGGGCTCGAATGCCCATGCCGCGACCGGCGAACTCGACGACAGCCTCCCTCTCTTCACCGTCTCCGGGGCGGGGCCGGCTCTGGGCCTGTCCTTGTACTACAACAGCCAGGATGCTTTCACCGGATCGCTGGGCCTGAGTTGGAGCCACAGCCATGAATTCGCTCTGAAAGAACTCCCGCGAGGCGATGTGCGCCTGCGTCTGCCGAACGGCAAATATTTGCTCTACACGAAATCCGGTGCCGGCTACCTCTCCCAGCCCGGCGACTATGCCGTCCTCACCAAAAACAGCGACGGCACCTTCCTGCTGACACAGAAGGCCGGCACCCGTTTTGAGTTCGGTGCCAATAGCAGGATCACCCGTATTGTCGACCGCAACGGCAACGCCCTGACCTTTGCCTATAGCGGCGACGATCTGGCCAGTGTCGCCGACGGCACCGGCCGTACCATCACTTTCAACCATGCCAATGGTAAGCTCACGTCCGTCGCCGATCCGGCGGGGACCGTGTACACATTGAATGTCGGCACGACCCTCGACAGGATTACCCTCCCCGATAGCTCCTCGTGGCAGTTCGGCTATCAGGACAATGCCTTTTTGACCAGCAAGATCGATCCGTCCGGGAACCTGACCACCTACCGGTACGACGAACAGCTGCGCGTCACCGGCAGCACCGACCCCGAAGAGCGTAGCCGGTCGATTGACTACCCCGAAGGGGAGGACACCGTCCGCACCACCATCTTCACCGAGAAGGACGGGTCGATCTGGCGCTATACCTACGATGTCGCGTCAGGCGATCTGGTCAGCAAAACCGACCCGGCAGAGAATACGGTCAGCTACAGCTACGATGCCGACCACAACCTGACAGCGAAGACCGAGCCGGGGGTCGGCACCAGTTATTACGCTTACGATGGCGCCGGCAACCTGATCGAATCGACCGATGCGGCGGGGAATACTACCGAGTACACTTACAACGCCTATGGCCAAGTGACCAGCGTCACCGATGCGGCCGATGCGACCACGACCTACGAGTACGACGAGCGTGGCAATCTACTCAACGTCAGCACCCCGGATGAAGGTGGCGCGGCCTACGAGTACGATGCGCAAGGCCGTCTGACGAGCATCGTCACCGCGACGGGCGAGACGACCACCCTGACCTATGATGCGCAGGGGAATGTGAGCAGCATCACCGGCCCGGACAAGAAACCCACGACCTTTAGTTACGATGCCAACGGCCGGCGGACCGCGAGCATCGATGCCGACGGCAACACGACCCGCTTTGAATACGACGGCAGCGGGCGACTCATCAAGGTGATCGATGCCAGGGAAAACGTGACGCGCTACGAGTACGATGCCAATGGCAACCGCATCAGGGTCATCGATGCCAACAACCGCACCACCTCCTTTGACTACAATTTCGCCGGGCAGATGGTCAGCATGACCGATGCCCTCGATCACACCACCACCTTCGTCTACGGCGGCAGCGCCGGTTGTTCCTCCTGTGGCGGCGGGGTGGACAAACTGACCGCCTTGATCGACGCCAAGAAGCAGGCCACCCTGTTCAAATACGATCCGCTCGGTCGTCTGATCAAGGAAACCGATCCGCTCGGCCACTTCACCGAATACAGCTACGATGCTGCCGGGCGGGTGACCAGCAAGACCGATCCGAACCGCAACACGATCTTGTACGACTACGACACCCTTGGCCGTCTGATCGCCAAAAACTATCCCGACGGCACGCAGACGACCTTCAGCTACGATGCCAAGGGCAATCTGCTCACCGCCGCCAACGCCAGCATCGCCTACACCTTCACCTACGACGGCAGCAACCGGCTGACCACGGTTGCCGACAGCTTCGGCCATCAACTCGATTACACCTACGATGCCGCCGGTAAGCGCACGCAAATGACCAGCGGCAGCGGCATCGACATCGACTATGCCTACGACGATGCCGGCCGCCTTGAGCAGATCGACTCCCCGGCCGGAAACTTTATCTTCGGCTACGACACCCTCGGCCGGCGCAGTCGACTTGCCTTCCCCAACGGTGTGACGACCACCTACACCTACGACGCTCTCGGCCGGCTCATCGACATGGTCAGTGCCAAAGGGAGCAGCCTCATCGCCGAAAACCACTACACCCATGACAAGGTCGGCAACCGGCTGAGCAACCGCGATGCCCGCAGCACCATGAGCTACGGCTACGACGCGATCTATCGCCTGACCGAAGCGTTAAGTAATGCCCCCGGCTACAGCGCCAATACTGCCGCGAAAGGGAAGGGGAAGAACAACACCACGCAGAATCAGAAGGAAATCTACGTGTACGATCCGGTGGGGAATCGCCTGAAAACTGACAAGGTCAGAAACTACGCTCACAACGCCGATAACGAATTGCTCAACGCCGACGGCACGCGCTACAGCTACGATGCCAACGGCAACCGAACCAGCAAGACCACGGCTGCAGGGATCACCACTTATGATTGGGACGCCGAGAACCGCTTGACGCAAGTAAAGCTTCCTGACGGCAAGACCGTCACCTTCGCCTACGATCCCTTCGGCCGGCGAATCGCCAAGACGGCGGATGGCATCACCACCCGCTACACCTATGACAGCGAGGATATCCTCTTCGAAACCGAGAACGGCTCAATCGGCAACGTCTACATCCACGGCCCCGGCATCGACGAGCCGCTGGCGCTGCTGGACAGCAAGGGGCCAGCCTACTATCATGCAGATGGTTTGGGCTCCATCGTGGCCATGACCGACGCCAATGCCAAGGTCGGCCAGAACTACGAATACGATAGTTTCGGCAACCGCAAGGACATGCAGAACAGCATCAAACAACCGTACACGTATACCAGCAGGGAATATGATCGTGAGACTGGATTGTATTACTATAGAGCCAGGTATTACGATGCAATGGAAGGGAGATTTATCAGTAAAGACCCTGTGTCATTCTTGGGAGGAAGTACAAATTTATTCTTGTATGCGTTGAATAACCCCACTAACTATGTTGATCCGAGTGGGTTAATTACACTACCAGAGGTGTGGGTTAAGATAGAAAAGAAAATTGCGCCTTTTGCAGTCGGTGGTAGTGCAATAGTGGTTGGTAATGTTGTGACTTATACTGGTTTGTTTACGGTTGGAGCAAGCTTTGTCATGGCACCAGAAACAGGTGGGGCAAGCCTTATAGCCTTTCCTGCAGGTGTCACGACAGCAGCGTCTGGTGTGTTGATATCGTCATTTGGAACAACTGTTATCATGAATCATATAAATGATATAACTGGTCTAAATATTCCTACCTTATCGACAACAACAAGGGTTTTTCCAGAATATCCTCCGAATACTAATAAAAACCATTCTGACAAAGATTGTGAATAGGGAGGTATGATGAACGAAGTCAACAGGTGGACACTTGTAGGTTTAGTTGCGGCGCTATTGTCGCTTTATATATTATATATATTCATGACATACTTACTGAAGTTTCCTGACGATTTAGTGTTAGTGGTCATGATACCAACTACAATTTCTGTAGTGTTAACTATATTGTTCTCCAGAAAATATCTGAGAGAAAGACTTGATCGGTTACGCTCAAGGAATAGCATCGACGACCATTAATTGTTAATTTGGCCGCAGCATGATTCGTTTGTATCCACTCAACTCACCTCAGCGGTCACTCACTCACGAATGGCCGCTGTTGTTTTATCTGGTCTATGATCAAGCAGGGTGGTTCTCAGTGACAGTTTGCGGGATGGAATGACCCATGGTAGTGTAAAGAATCTTTCGCTTTTTCTTGGCAGTGCCCGGTAGATTCTAGTTCAAAACGCACCACCCTGAGGGGGAGGCAATAGACAAGAGGACACAGTGGGTTTCTGGTAGTGTTGGAAGCGCCAACAACCAACTTGCCAGAAGGAGCCCACCATGTCCCACGTGCATCTTACCTCAGAAGAACGCTTTGCCATTGAGCTTTTTTTAGACCTTGGCATGAGTTGTCGAGAAATGGCGGTCAGTCTCAGCCGGAGTCACACGACCATTTCGCGAGAATTGCGGCGCAACAGTTCCGTCAGCGGCTATCGCCATCAAACGGCTCAACGAAGCGGCATTGGGGTCAGGTCTTGAAATATCAGTTCATTTGACAAGACAGATGCTACCCAGACGGTACGCAGACCACGTTCAGCTACGATGCCCAGGGGAATCTGCTGACGGCGGCCAACGCCGACATCGCCTACACGTTCGCCTACGACCAGAGTCAACGGCTGACCAGCGTCGCCGACAGCTTCGGTCACCAGCTCGACTATAGCTACGATGCCGCCGGCAAACGCACGCAAATGACCAGCAACAGCGGCCTTGCCATCGACTACGCTTACGATACCGCCGGGCGACTCAAGCGCATCGACTCCCCGGCCGGAGCCTTCACCTTCAGATACGATGATCTTGGTCGGCGCAAGAAACTGGCCTTCCCCAACGGCGTGACCACCACCTATGTCTACGACGATCTGGGCCGCTTGACCGACCTTTCGACCGCCGATGGTCCCAAGGTGATCGCCAGCAACCACTATACTCACGATGCCGTGGGGAACCGCTTGAGCAACCGGAACCAGCAGACCACGATGAGCTACGGCTATGATGCCATCTATCGCCTGGGAAATCAATGGGGTCAGGTCTTGAAAAATCAGTTTTGTTGTGTATAGTTTTCCTATGGCTCGTCCCTTACGCATAGAATTCCCCGGCGCGGTCTATCACGTCACCTCCCGAGGCAACGCTCGGGCCGACATCTTCACGGACGACCGCGACCGCGAACTGTTTCTCAAGGTCCTCGGTCAAGTGGTGCGGCGTTTCAACTGGCTCTGTCACGCCTACTGCCTGATGGACAACCACTACCACCTGCTGATCGAAACGCCGGAAGGAAACCTCTCCGCCGGAATGCGCCAACTGAACGGTGTCTACACCCAGGCGTACAACCGCACCCATGAGCGGGACGGCCATGTTTTCAAGGGGCGGTTCAAAGCGATGCTGGTCGAGAAGGAGACTCACCTGCTGGAGTTGTGTCGCTACATCGTCCTCAACCCGGTACGGGCCGGCATGGTCAAGCGACCGGACGACCATCCTTGGAGCAGCTATCTCCCCACGCTTGGGCAGGCGATGTCCCCGTCGTGTCTCACAACCGGCTGGCTCCTTGGCAATTTCAGCGCGACGGCACCGGAAGCCCGCCGACAGTACCGGCAATTTGTCATCGACGGGATGGCGCAAGGAATTTCACCATGGGAGAAGTTGTCCGGGCAGATGCTTCTCGGCACTCCGGAATTCATCCGGCAGACCAGAGAGCGTCTCGACGGGAGCGATACAATCCCGGAGATCCCGCGCGAGCAGCGACATGTCGGACGGCCCACGCTCGCGGAGTTACTTCCTTCGGGAACCGTCATGCCGAAGTCGGAGCGCGACCGTCTGATCCGCTTGGCCCATGGCCGTCACGGATATGCGTTGAAGGAGATCGCGCAGGCGCTCGACCTGCACTACACCACGGTCAGCAAAGTAATCAATCGTGGTGAAAACTGATATTTCAAGACCTGACCCCATCTGACTGACCCCATTTGACCCGCAAAGAACTTGAATTCATGCCGTTTCGCCGTTACTCTAGCACATTCGGCCGGTCGGGTACTGTTGGTACGGCTGAAATCAGGAAGGAGCAACAGCCATGTTGATTGTGATGGATCATGCGGCGACCGAGGCCCAGGTCGCGGCGGTGGCCGCCGCCGTCAAGGCGATGGGTCTGGTCGCCCAGCCGATTCCGGGGAGTGAACGAACGGCCATCGGCGTGCTTGGCAACGAGGGCTATGTCGACGACAGCAGCATCCGCGATCTCCCCGGCGTACGCGAAGTCATTCATGTCAGCAAGCCGTACAAACTGGTCTCGCGCGACTTTCACCCGGAAGCGTCAGTGGTGGAGGCCGGGGGGGTCCGTTTCGGCAACGGTCAGCCGCCGGTGATCATCGCCGGCCCCTGCTCGGTGGAGAGCGAGACGCAGATGCTGGCCGCCGCCCATCTGGTCAAGGCCGCCGGGGCGCATATGCTGCGCGGCGGGGCGTTCAAACCGCGCACCGGGCCGCACAGCTTCCAGGGGCTCGGCTACGAGGGGCTGAAATACCTGCGCCAGGCCGGTGATGCGGCGGGGCTGCCGGTGATCACCGAGGTGATGCGCATCGAGCAGCTGGAAACCGTGTGCCGCTATGCCGACGTGCTGCAGATCGGCGCCCGCAACATGCAGAACTTCGACCTGCTCAAGGAAGTCGGCAAACTCGGCTTCCCGGTGCTCCTCAAACGCGGCATGAGCGCGACCATCGAGGAGTTCCTCTCCGCCGCCGAATATATCCTGGCCGAAGGGAACGAGCGGGTCATCCTGTGCGAACGGGGGATCCGCACCTTCGAGCGCGCCACCCGCAACACCCTCGACCTGTCGGTAGTGCCGCTGGTCCGCGGCATGAGTCACCTGCCGATCATCGTCGACCCCAGCCATGCCACCGGCAAGCGCAGCCTGGTGGCGCCGATGGCCAAGGCGGCGCTGGTGGTCGGCGCCCACGGCATCATGGTCGAGGTTCATCCCGATCCGGAAAAGGCCTTGTGCGACGGCGCGCAGAGCCTCGACGGTGCCGGCTTCAGTAAGCTGATGGCGGAGCTGAACGTGCTGCGGGGGATTTTGTAGGGGCGCACTGCCGTGCGCCCGGAGGCGTATCGCGATACGCCCCTACATGATGCCTTTATCCTGTTGGTTCTAGCGTGATCAGGGTGATTTCCGGTCGGCAGGCGAGACGCACCGGCAGGACGCTGGTGCCGATGCCGCGATTGACGTAAAGCGGGGTGTCGTACGGCCCGACCCGATAAAGCCCGGAAACGAACCGCCCCGAGAAACGCGGCAGGTAGAGCGGCGGCAGAAACGGCAAACGCACCTGGCCGCCGTGGGTGTGGCCGCTCAGGATCAGGCCGATGTGCCGGCCGAGGGTCTCGTGGGCAAAGGCCGGTACATGGGAGAGGAGCAGGTTGAACCTGGCCGGGTCGGCCTGTTCCTGCAGGGCGCGCAACTGGTCGCTCGAGGAGGGATAATCGAGGCCGAGGAGCGACAGCTTTTGCCCACCGATGTCCAGGTCGGCCCGCTCATTGATCAGCAGCCGCACCCCGGCGCCGTGAAAATGCCGGCGCAGATTCTCCCCCTCCAGCCGCGACCAGTACTCCCAGTTTCCCTGGACGGCATAGACGCCGTGCGGTGCCTTCAACTGACGCAGGAAGTCAAGCACGGCGCGGATGTTGCGTTCCTCCTCGAGGTAGTCACCGGTCAGGACGATGAAATCCGGGGTCAAGCCGGCGACCAGTTCGGCGATTTCCCGGAAATAGCCGTTGCACTCCTCGAGATGCAGATCGCTGAGCTGTACCAGACGCAGCGATCTGCCGGTTTGGCCGGTCGCCTGTGCCAGCTCCTCGGTTCTGGCGCCGCGCGGCTCGATCCACAGGACATCGGCCAGTCCGGCGGTGGCCAGGCCGGCTGTGCCGAGGGCCAGGAAACGGCGGCGGCTCAAGGCGCGGCGGCGGTAAGACAATGACATGGCCGGATATCCGGAGATGCGTTGGTGAACGGTTGCCCGGTGGGGCCCGGGTATATTATTTTAGGCAGGATCATCATTGACCGGTCGATTATACGAAGAGAGCGGACCGGAGGGAAAGGACAAAGCACATGGAACAGGGACAGGAGATCATCCCCGGCGTCGACTGGGTCGGCGTCCGCCATCGGGATCTGCGGATTTTCGACGAGTTGTTCCCGACCCATAACGGCACTACCTACAATGCCTACCTGGTGCGCGGGCGTGATAAGACCGCTCTGATCGACACGGTCAAGGAGCCGTTTACCGACGAACTGTTCGGCAAGCTGGAGGCTGCGGGAGGGTTGGACAAGATCGATCTGGTGGTGGTCAATCACACCGAACCGGACCATTCCGGCGCCTTGCGGCACCTGTTGGCCCGGCGGCCCGACCTGCCGGTCTACTGTACCAAGCCGGCGCAGAATTTTCTGGCGCAGCTGCTCAACGGTCCGTTCAACGCCCAAGTGGTCAGCGACGGGCAGGAGATCGACCTCGGCGGCCGCACGCTGCGCTTTATTCTCGCCCCCTACCTGCACTGGCCGGACACCATGTTCACCTACCTGGTCGAGGATGCCGTACTCTTTCCGTGCGATGCCTTCGGTGCCCATTATTGCGCGCAGAAGCTGTTTGATGACGAAATCCCCGACTTCTCCCAGGACTTCTTCTTCTATTTCGACTGCATCATGCGCCCGTTCAAGGACAAGGTGCGCGAGGCTGTGGCGAAGGTCGAAACGCTTCCGCTGCAGCTGATTTGCCCCTCCCACGGCCCGATCTTGCGCCGTAATCCGCAGGCGGTGGTCGACACCTACCGGCGCCTGGCTGTGCATCCTCCGGCCAGTGCCACGCCCCGTGCGCTGATGCTGACCCTCTCGTCCCATGGCAACACCCGGCAGATGGCCGCGGCAGTGCGCGAGGGGGTGGAAAGCCAGGGGTTCGAAGTCGTGGAGATGAAACTGTGCGAGCTGCGCGACAGCGACCTGCGCGACGAACTGGAACTGGCCGATCTGGTGCTGGTCGGCACCGCCACCATCAACCGCGACGCCCCGCCGCAGGTCTGGCACGCCCTGGCGCTCTTCTCCCTGGTGACCCCCAAGGCCAAGGTCGCCGCAGCCTTCGGTTCCTTCGGCTGGAGCGGCGAGGCGGTCAAGCTGGTCGAGGAGCGCCTCAAGGGGTTGCGCTTCAAACTGGCGGCCCCGAGCCTGACCTTGCGTTTCAAGCCGACCGCCGAGGACCTGGCCGTCTGCCGGAAGTTCGGCGAAGAAGCGGCTCAAGCCGTAACTGCCTGACAGGCAGAAAAAAGCGGCAATTCTTCTTTAACAGGGATAAAGGGGATGAACAGGACGAAACCAATAAGTATTTGGTTTTGATTTACATCCCCTGGATCCCCTTCATCCCTGTTAACGGTTCTGTTGAAAAGCAAGTTTCACCCCTCCCCGGAGCATGTCTCACTCCATGTCCTCCCCGACTGTCGCCAAGATCGCTGTCGCCGCCCCGCTCGACAAGCTGCTCAGCTACCGGATCCCGGAGCAGTTGCGCGGCGTGCTGCGGGTCGGCCACCGGGTCCGCGTCCCCCTCGGGCGACGCACGGCGATCGGCTATGTCTTTGCGCTGGCGACGGAAGCGCCGCAAGGGCTCAAGGCGGTGTCGGAACTGCTCGATGAACAGCCGCTGTTCGACTCTGCCCAGGCCCTGTTTTATGAGCGGGCGGCCCGCTACTACGCCTATCCGCTGGGGGAGGCGGTGCGCACTGCCCTGCCGGCCGGACTTTCCGGCCGCGGCAGCCAGCCGGTTGTGCTCCGTGAACGGCATTATCGTCCCGGGGCGATGACCGGCGAGCCTTCGGGGTCATTGCAGCGGGTCCTGCTCGCCTTCATCAGGACGGCCGGGGGAGCGTCGCTGGGAACGTTGCGCGCCAGCTTTGCCGCGCCGCATGCGGCCTTGCATCGACTGGCCGAACAGGGGTTCCTGACGGTCGAAGAGGTCGAGCGCAGCCGGGACCCGCTGGCTGCCGAGCCGGTGAGCCCCGCTGCCGGGGTGCAGCTCGCCCCCGCCCAGGAACAGGCGCTGGAGAAGATTTGCCAGGCCATTGCCGCCGGCGGGTTTGCCCCGTTCCTGTTGCACGGCGTGACCGGCAGCGGCAAGACCGAGGTCTATCTGCGCGCCATTGCCGCCGTGCTGGCACAGGACCGACAGGCGCTGGTGCTGGTTCCGGAGATTGGCCTGACCCCGCAGCTGGTGGCCCGCTTCCGCGGCTGGTTCCATGATCGGCCGGTTCGCCTGGCGGTACTGCATTCCGGTCTGAGCGAAGGCGAGCGCTACGATGCCTGGCGCGCCGCGGCGCGCGGCGATATCGACGTGGTCATCGGCGTGCGTTCGGCGGTCTTTGCGCCGCTCGCCCGGCCCGGGCTGATCATCATCGACGAGGAGCACGACGCCAGCTACAAGCAGGGGGAGGGTTTCCGCTACCATGCCCGCGACCTGGCCCTGCTGCGCGGGCAGATGACGGAGGCAACCGTGCTGCTCGGCAGCGCCACCCCGGCGTTGACCACCTATCAGCGCGCCCGTGACGGGCAGCTGACCTGCCTGGAGCTGCCGGGCCGCGTGGCCGGCCGGCCGCTGCCCGCCGTGGAAGTGGTCAACCTCGGCGATTTCCCCGCTGCCGGCGTCCTCAGCCCGCCATTGATCGAGGCGCTGGCCGCAACGCTGGCCGCCGGCGAACAATCGCTGCTGCTGCTCAACCGGCGCGGTTATGCGCCGTTTCTGCTTTGCCGCGAGTGCGGCGCCACCTGTCGCTGTCCAAACTGCGAGATCACCCTGACCTACTCCCGGGTCGAGCGGGCCGTACGCTGCCATTACTGCGACCACCGGGAAGTCCCGCCGGATATCTGCCCGCGCTGCGGCGGGACGCAGTTTCTCCCCGAGGGGGCGGGTACGGAACGTCTCGAAGAGACCCTGGCGGAAACCTTTCCCGCGGCGCGCATCGCCCGCATGGACCGCGACACCACCACCCGCAAGGGCGCTCACGGGCGGCTGGTGGCCGGGATGGAGGCCGGTGCCTTCGATATCCTCATCGGCACGCAGATGATCGCCAAGGGACACGATTTCAGCGCCGTCACCCTGGTCGGCGTGGTCAATGCCGACAGCGCCCTGAATCTCCCCGATTTCCGCAGCGCCGAACGGGTCTTTGCCCTGCTCAGCCAGGCCGCCGGCCGGGCCGGCCGCGGCGACCGGCCGGGGAAGGTCCTGATCCAGACCTGGTCGCCCGATCACTATGCCCTCGACTTTGTCGCCCGCCACGACTATCACGGCTTTGCCGCCAGCGAGCTGCCGCAGCGCCAGGCGCTCGGCTACCCGCCCTTCGGTCATCTGGTCAACCTGGTCTTTTCGGGGAATGACGCCGGGCAGGTTGCCGACACCGCCGGCCGTCTGGCCGCCAGTCTGATCCGGTGCCGCGGTGAGGTCGAAGTGCTCGGGCCGGCACCCTGCCTGCTGCAGAAGCTGCGCGGCCGCAGCCGGGTGCAGATCCTGCTCAAGGCCGCCCAGCGTCCCCCGTTGCGGCGACTGCTGGATCAAGTGGTTGCCGGGTGCCGTCTCCCGGCCGGAGTGACCCTGACGGTGGATGTCGATCCGTTGGATATGATGTAAATCGGTGCACAGCGATGGCATTGACCGCCTCTTGATAACAACGTAAAGTCTCCGGCATGTTGATCCGCACGGTAAAATTTCTGATCATCTGCCTGGCACTGCTGCCACTCACCGCCTGTGCCTGGTCGTTCTGGCCGCATTGTCCGGAGTGCCCGCCGCCCTGTCCGCCGCCCCCGCCGCCGGTTGCCGACATGGTGCTGCCGGATGTCGTCGAGAAGCTGACCCCGTTGCCGGCCAAGCCGGAACCGCCGGCGCCGCCCGCTCTGGTCCCGGTGGCGTGGCGCGAGGTCGAGGGGTGGCTCGAGGACGATCCCAGTCTGGCCCTGAATGCCTTCCTGAAAAGTTGCGAACCGCTGCGCCTGCGGCCGCAATGGCAGGGCGCCTGCCAGGAAGCCGCGACGCTCAACCCTCTCTCCGCGCCGGAGGTCCGGGCCTTTTTCGAGCGACGCTTCGTCCCCCACCAGCTGCGCAAGCCGGACGAAGACCCGGTCGGACTTGCCACCGGCTACTACGTCCCCGATCTGCGCGGAAGTCGCCAACCGGCTCCGGGCTATGCCTGGCCGCTCTACCGGCGTCCCGCCGATCTGCTGGTGGTCGATCTGCGCGAGGTCTATCCGGAGCTCGGCAGCTACCGTCTGCGCGGACGGCTCGAGGAGCAGCGCGTCCGACCCTATTGGGATCGCGCGGCTATCGAGGGAGACGGCCGGCCGCTGGCCGGGCAGGAACTGTGTTGGGTGGATGATCCGGTCGAGCTGTTCTTCCTGCAGATCCAGGGGTCCGGGCGCATCCTCTTCGAGGACGGCAGCCGGGTGATGGTCAACTACGCCGAGCAGAACGGCCATCCCTACCGCTCGGTCAGCAAATGGCTGATCGACCACGGAATCATGCAGCGCGAGAAGATGTCGATGCAGAACATCAAGTCCTGGGCCCGCGAGAACCCCGCGCAGGTCAACGACCTGCTCAATACCAACCCGAGTTACGTTTTCTTCCGTGAACTGCCCGGCGATGCCGACAGCCCCCCGGGGGCCCTCGGCGTGCCCCTCACCTCGGGCCGGAGCGTGGCGGTCGACCCGCGCTACACCCCGCTCGGAGCCCCCGTCTTTGTCGCGACGAGTTGGCCGAACAGCGATCAGCCCCTCTACCGGTTGATGATGGCGCAGGATACCGGCGGGGCAATCAAGGGGCCGGTGCGGGCGGATTTCTTCTGGGGGTTCGGTGACACGGCGGGTGCCCAGGCCGGGCGGATGAAGCAGCCGTTGAAGATGTGGGTGCGGCTGCCGGTCGAGGAGCAGGCGCCGTAGGTCGAAAATTCAGGGATGTGCCAGAATCCACTTGCGCCAGGCGGTCTCCCACTCCGGGACGGTCAAGGCACGCTCGTCGACAAATCGTTCAAATGCGGACTGTACGGTCGACGTGACCAACCCCCACCATGGGTCGTAATCAGGCGATGAGCGCACCGCCACATTCGCCCCCGGCCAACCGCGCCGCCCCTCGTCAATCAGCCCTTTCAGCCATTCCCGACCACCGGCCGCCCATGGTGGCGGCGACTCCTGCATGAGAGCGTAGACCAATCCCCAGGCGACGGCATAGTCGAGAGATGTGAGCGGTTCGCCATAACGACGGGTAAGGATCTGCCCGATGGGGGGCACTTTTCCGGCGCGCAGAGCGGTCTGCAATTCATCCAGTCGCTCAATGTCGGGATGCCCCGGCTGAAACAGGTCGGGAGTGATGAAGGCCGCTTCAAAGTAGCTGGCGAGCCCTTCGTTGAGCCACAGAGGCAGGGCCAGGCGCGGCGGGGTCGCCGGCGGCCGGCCTGGCTCGCGATAGCCGGCGCCCAGGTGAATGAACTGGTGGGTCCCCTCGTGCAGCAGGGTACGATAGGGGTGACCGGGCTCGTCGCCCTGGCAGGCGACATGGATCGCCGGAACAGGAGTCGGCAGATAGAGGCCGGTGGCCTTGGTCGTCAGCTTCTGGTTGGACAAGACCTTGTTCAAATCCGAGCGGCTGCGGTGCAGCCGGACTTCAAGCGGCAGGGCCAAGGGGTCGGGAACCCCGAGCAGCGGCGTCCACAAGGCTGCCGCCCGTTCCATGAAGCGGTCGACTTCCAGGGCCGCGGGTTTGCCGGCATCGGTGCGGATCCGGTAGCGCAGGGAGTGAACGGTTTCCTCCCCGGCAGTCGTTGTGGGGAGGGGGACGAGACAGGCCTCGAGGCCATAACGGGGGCCGGCACAACCGGTGATGGCGAGGAGCAGCAGTGCCAGGACGATCCGGGACATGTTACCCGGCCTGTTCCTGGCGCTTGATCAATTCGTTGACCACCTTGTCGATGCGGGCCTGGTCATGTTCGAGGATGTTGAGAAAACGCAGGCCGGCCGGCTGCGTACCGTCCGCTTCCGCGTTGCCGATCCAGATCACCTCGGCCATGGCGCAGATGATCCCGCCTTTGTCGCCGATCGAAAGAAAAACCAGAAACAGTTCCGCGATCTTTACCGGTGCCTTGACCGGCAGGCGCATGCCACCGCCGGCCAGGTTGATCGGATACTTCTGGAACTCGGTCAGTTTGGCGGCCGATACCCCGGCCTGAAGTTGCTGGAGATTCTCTTCCCAGGCTTTGCGCATCTCGGAGAGCTGCCCTGTGCCGCGCTTGGCACCGACCCAGGCCGTAACGTCGACCCGACGGTACTGACGGCGGGAAATGAACTCGAGGTTCCCTTCGAACTGCAGGCGAATGTCACGGCTGCTGAGGCGCTCCTGGAAGTTGGCCTGCAGGCGCAGCCCCATCCCCTTGTTGTCGCACAGCAGTTCGAAGCGCATCCCCGATTCGAAAGGGTAGTCGTTGGCGGCGTCCGACCCGTAGGGGAGGGAAAAGTCGACATGGTTCGCCCCGGTACCGGTCACGTAACCGGTAATGGTATCCAGGGCGGCCTGCTCTTCCTTGGCAAAGACGCGCTTGAGGAAGGTTTTCTGTCCAGTTGGAAAGTATCTGCCGTAAGACATAAGCGCCAAGGTTCAAGGTGCAAGGGTTAAATCTTAAAACTGACTTTCTGTTTCATGCCTGACCGCACAAATCCCCCTCGATGGCGGCAGCGATCTCTTCCTGGTTCAGCCCCGCGCAGGGGACGGTCAGTTCGGCGTGTTGCCGGTACAGGGGAGTCCGCCGGGCGTACAGGTCGGCAAAGGTCTCGCCCGGATCGATGACCAGCCCGCGGCTGTCCATGTTGCGCACTCGCTTCTGCAACTCCTCCAGCGGCAGGTCGAGCCAGACCAGTCGGCCGATCTGCTTGAGGTGCGCCATCGTCCTGTCGCTGTAGACCACTGAGCCGCCGGTAGCCACCACCGTACGCTGCGGTGCCAGTTTGCACACGACCTTTTCCTCCAGTTCCCTGAAGGCGGCCAAGCCGTGATGAGCAATGATCTGCTGCAGTCGGCAGTGGGCTTCGCCCTGCATGAGCAGGTCGGTGTCGATGAACTGGTAGCCGAGACGTTTGGCCAGTAGCACGCCGATGCTGCTCTTCCCCGCTCCCGGCATGCCGATGAGAATGATATTGAGAGGGCAGTCGGCACGCATGAGGCGATGCCGTCATCTAGATATCGGCAATCTGCAGCACGATCTTGCCGAAGTGCTTGTCTTCTTCCATCATCCGGTGCGCTGCAACGACCTGGTCGATGGGGAACGTTTTCTCGATAAGCGGCACAATGGTGCGGTCGGCGAACTTCGGCAGGGCGGTCCTGGTGAATTCGGCAACGATGGCCGCCTTATCCTTGACCGGCCGTGAGCGCAGCACCGAGCCGATGATCTGCTGGCGTTTGACCATCATCAACGCCAGGTTCAGCTCGGCCTTGATGCCGCTGATCACGCCGATGATCACCAGTCGTCCGGCGTAGCCCAGCGAGTTCATGTTCGGCGCGAGGTACTTGGCGCCGACGTGGTCGAGGATAACGTCGACCCCCTTCTTGTTGGTGAAATCCTTGACCGCCTCGGAAAAATCCGGGGTGGTGGTGAAGTCGATCACCAGATCGGCGCCGATCTGCTTGACGCGCTCGAGTTTCGAGGGATGGGCGGTAACGATGATCTTGACGTTAGGGGTGAGCGCTTTGCACAGCTGGATGGCAGCGGTGTTCACTCCGCCGCCGCCGCCGTGCAGGATCACGGTGTTGCCGTCCTTGAGCCCGCCGATCATGAAGACGTTGAGGAAAGCAGTGATATACGATTCGCACACGCAGGCTGCCTCGCTGAAACTCATGCCGGCAGGGATGCGCATCAGGTGACTGGCGTAGGCCACGGCATATTCGGCGTAGGCGCCGCCGCCGACCAGGGAGACCACCCGGTCGCCGACCTGCCAGTCGGTGACCCCGGGGCCGAGTTCGGAGATGATGCCGGCGACTTCCAGGCCGAGGATCTCGGAATCGCCCGGCGGCGGCGGGTATTTCCCTTCGCGCTGCACCAGGTCGGGGCGATTGATGGTGGTCGCGGCCACCTTGACCAGTACCTGACCCTCGCCCGGCTTCGGCATCTCGACCTCGCCGACCTTCAACATCTCCACCCCGCCGAACCCTTCGAGCAGCACAGCTTTCATCGATCGCCTCCTGTTGACAATCTGTCGATTTGGTTGCCGTTGAAAAAAATCTTTATAGCCCTTGCCTCGGCGCAATGCAAACAATCACGGTTGCCCCTCGGCATCCGGTTCGCGCATGAATCGGTAACCCCTCCCGCGCACGGTCTGAAAATGCCTGGGGTTGGCGGGATCGGCCTCGAAATGCTTGCGCAGGCGGACCACGAAGTTGTCCAGGGTGCGGGTCTCGGTATCGGCCGTCATCCCCCAAACCTGTTCAAGCAGCTCCGAGCGGGTCAGTACCCGCCCTTCGGCGGCCAGGAACGCCGCCAGCATGCGCCCTTCGAGCTCGGTCAGGGTGACCGCCCCCCGCGGGGTCTCGGCGGTGAGTTCCGCTAGGTTGACGCGATTGCCGCCGAAGGCGACGATCTCGCCAGCGTGCGCCGGACGATACCATTCCGAGCGGCGCAGCATCCCCTTGACCCGCAGCAGGAACTCACCAAGGCTGAACGGTTTGGTCAGATAGTCGTCGGCCCCGGCATCCAGACCGTTAACGCGATGCTGTTCCTCCCCCAGGGCCGTCAGAATCAGGATCGGCAGGCGTTTGTCCTGGCGGCGCATCTGGCGGCAGATATCGATGCCGTTGCTGTCCGGCAGCATCAGATCGAGAATCACCAGGTTGCAGCGCTCGTCGGCAAAACGGGACAATGCCTCCGCGCCGGTGGTGACATGGGTCACCCGGTAGCCTTCCAGTTCCAGGTTGAAGATCAGGGCCTGGGCAATGTTGGTCTCATCCTCGACGAGGAGAAGGTGCGGGCGGTTCATGCGTCGTCTCCGGCATCGCCGGGCTGGCAGCGCGGCAGAACGATCTGGAAGGTAGTCCCCTTGCCGGCGCCGGCGCTTTCGACGCTGATCCGGCCGCCATGCCGCTCGATATTGGCGCGTACGATGAACAATCCCAGCCCGGAACCGCGAATATTTTCATTCTTGCGTCGCACCCGGTAGAACATTTTAAAAATCTTGCGCTGGTCGCGCGCCTCGATGCCGCGACCACAGTCGGCGAAATCGAGGAGACAGAAATCACCCTTGCCATGCAGCCGGACGGTGATTACCGGCGGTCCGTCGGAGTAAAGGATCGCGTTTTCCAGAAGGTTGCGGAAGACCGTCTCCATGGCGTCGCGGTCGATCCTGGCATGCAGCCCCGGCTCAATCTCCAGGGTCAGTTTGCCGGCGCGTGGCAGGGTGAACTGGCGGGAGCGGAAATAACGCTCGACAAATGCCGAAAAATCAGTGTGCTGCGGGTGCAGCTCCCAGTTCTCCTGTTCCACCCGGCTGGCCGAGAGCAGGTTGTCGATCAGGCCGTTGAGCCGGCCGGCATCACCCATCATGGTTTCGAGAAAGGCCGCCAGTTTCTCCGGCGGCGGCTGGTGGCGACGGATCGTCTCCAGGTGCAGTTGCAGGGAGGCGAGTGGCGATTTCAGCTCGTGGGTGACCTGGGAGATGAACAGCTTCTGCGCGCGCAGCAGCGCCGCCTGTCGTGACCAGAAGAGGAAAATCACGTAGACGCCGACCAGGATCGCCACCAGCAGGATCAGTCCTTCGACCAGAATGACCCAGTCGGGGCCGGCGGTGAGCAGTTCCGGGCTGTACTTTTTCGCCAGCGCCCGCAACTGCCGATGGCTGCCGAGGAACCAGTAGAGCCAGCCCGCGACCACGACGATCCAGGCAAGCTGGATGCCGATGAAGGCGAACAAGGGGTTGATCAGGGAACGAAACCAGCGCATATCCCTTTCTTTAACACCTCATCAAGGTGCGGGCAAGGGGGAAGGTCCGCGCTTTTTACATAAGTATTACATTCTGTTGCGCGGCACTCTGCTAAGATCGGTTTCATTGCATGGCAATCAAGCCATGCCTCTGTCGACGACGACAGGAGTGAACAACGATGAAAATCGGCAAGCATGAAGTCCTTTATCCCCTGATCCAGGGCGGCATGGGTGTCCGCATCTCCGGCGGCCGTCTGGCCGGCCACGTTGCGAAGTGCGGCGGCGTCGGACTGGTGGCGACCCCGGGACTTGGTCTCAATACCCCGCGTTACGATGGCAATAATTATTTCGGCGCCCAGCCGCTGGCGCTCAAGGACGAGTTGCGCAAAGCCCGCGCGATTGCACCGCACGGCGTGATCGGCACCAACTGCATGGTGGCCATCACCGACTATGTCGACATGGTGCGGGCATCCTGCGAAGGTGGAGCCCAGGTGATCGTCAGCGGCGCGGGGCTGCCGCTCAATCTCCCCGAACTGACCGCCGACTGGCCCGATGTCGCACTGGTGCCGATCGCCTCGTCGGTGAAGGCCGCCGAACTGATCGCCCGCAAGTGGAGCAAGAGCTACCAACGCCTCCCCGATGCCGTGGTGGTCGAGGACCCTGATACCGCCGGCGGTCACCTTGGCGAAAAGCTCGAGAACATCGGCAATGGCACCTATGACCAGTACGCCACCGTGCGCGGGGTCAAAGCCTACTTCCGCGAGGAGTTCGGCGTCGACATGCCGGTGATCGCCGCCGGCGGCATCTGGGATCGCAACGACCTCGAATACGCCCTGGCGCAGGGGGCCGACGGCGTGCAGATGGCCAGCCGTTTCGTCTGCACCGAGGAGTGTGATGCCGAACCGGCATTCAAGCAGGCTTACCTGGACTGCCGCAAGGAGGATATCGGTCTGATCATGAGTCCGGCCGGACTCCCCGGTCGCGCCCTGGTCGCCAATCTCGACGCGATCCGCGCCCGCGACCTGCAGATGACGCCGGGCTGCCCGACCGGCTGCCTGAAGAAGTGTACTTACAAAACCGAGCAGGAACGTTTCTGCATCGTCCACGCCCTCGACCGCGCCCAGCGCGGCGACGTCGAAACCGGACTGATCTTCTGCGGCACCAACGCCTGGAAAGCCGAGCGGATCGAGACCGTCGCCGAGATCTTCGCTGAATTGTTCGGCGCGCAGGCCGGGGTGGTCAACGGCTAGCAGGCGCGAGGCTTGAGAGGTGAGGAGAAAATCCGAAGTTCAGCCACCGGGCGGTCAATCGACCGCCCGGTTTTTTGCGGGTACTGCTTGGCAAAAAGCCGGCATCCTGTTAAAAAGAACAAATGCGGTTGCAATCGGTGGCCGTGATCTTCCCTCTGGAGGCTGAGATGCCATCCACCCCGCACCCGGCACCAACGGCGCAGTTCCCCGCAACTGACAGTTATCCAGACATCTGGACGCTCTGCGGGACGCTGGCGCAGTCCCACGCGTCGGATCTTCTGCTGGTCCCCGGTGCGTCGCCGAGCATCAAGCAGCACAACGAAGTGGTGCGCCTCGACTGCCCGTTTCTCACTCCGCAGCAGACGACCAAGTATGCCCAGGAACTGATGACCGATCCCCAGTGGTCGCAGTTCTGCCAGGACAAGGCGCTCGACTTTGCCATCACCCGCCCCGAATTCGGCCGCTTCCGCATCAACGTCTATCGCCAGCGCAGCAGCATTTCCATCGCCATTCGCCATATCATCGAGGAGATCCCTTCTCTCCCGGAACTGGGGCTTCCCGAGTGGCTGGAGGGTTTTGCCCTGAAGTCGCAGGGGCTGATTCTGGTGACCGGCCCCAACGGTCACGGCAAGACCACCACCATGGCGGCGATGGTCGATATCATCAACTCGAAGCGGCGGCGCAATATCATCACCATCGAGGATCCGATCGAGTATCTGCACCGTCACAAGGAGAGCAACGTCAACCAGCGGGAGGTCGGGCTTGACACGCGCAGCTTCCACGAAGGGCTGCGCCATGTTTTTCGCGAGGCGCCCGATGTGATCATGATCGGTGAGATGCGCGATCGCGAGAGCATCGCCATCGCCCTGGAGGCCGCCGATACCGGGCACCTGGTCATGAGCAGCATGCACGCCAACAACGCGG
The DNA here is from genome assembly GCA_012026975.1 of Desulfuromonas sp. Lineage (GTDB taxonomy): Bacteria > Desulfobacterota > Desulfuromonadia > Desulfuromonadales > BM103 > VAUL01. The sequence continues at coordinate 67,856 of VEPG01000042.1, forward strand.
TGATGGCCATCAACCGCATCGTCGATGTCTTCCCCGCCGAAAGTCAGCAGCAGGTTCGGGTGCAGTTGGCCGACAACCTGTTGCTGGTCCTCAATCAGCGCCTGGTCGAACGCAGAGACGGCCAGGGGCGGATGCTGGCCTATGAAAAGCTGGCCAACAGCTACCGGGTCGCCAACATGCTGCGCGAGGGGAAGGAACACCACATCCGCGCCCAGTTGCAGAGCGGCTCCGAGGAGTTCTCCTCCCTGGACACCCATCTGGCCCAACTGGTGCGCGGCGGCAAAATCACCCGAGACACCGCCTTGCACTACTGTCAGGACAGCAAGGTGCTGCAGGAACTGCTCGTGCGCCCCGGCCGTTGAAAGCGGCTGCGGAGGCCGCCCGCGGCGTTGCTCCTTGTCAGGGACTCGCGGCGTGGTGTATAAATAACAGTTGGGTCCGGCCAGGGCGCCGGACCCTTTCTTTTCGCCAGAGACGGAGATGTCATGACCGCTTCGCAAGACGAATTCATCCCCAAGTGGATCGCCTGGGAGACCACCCAGCGCTGCAATCTCAACTGCGTGCACTGCCGCTGCTCTTCGGATATGAACGCCGCCATCGGCGACTTCAACACCGAGGAAGCGTTCAAGCTGATCGACGACATCTGCGAAGTCAGCAAGCCGGTGATGGTTCTCTCCGGCGGCGAGCCGCTGCTGCGTGCCGACATCTTCGAGATCGCCAGGTACGGCACGTCGAAGGGGCTGCGCATGTGCATGGCCACCAACGGCACGCTGATCACCGATGATGTCTGCGTCAAGATGAAAGAGGCCGACATCAAGATGGTCTCCCTGTCGTTGGACGGTTCCAATGCCGCGGTGCACGACGACTTCCGCGCCTGCCCCGGCGCTTTCGACGGAGTGGTCCGCGCCGCCGAAACGCTCAAGCGCAACGGCATCAAGTTTTTGATCAACTCCTCCTTCACCAAGCGCAATCAGCACGACATCGGCAACACCTTCCGCGTCGCCAAGGGGCTGGGCGCCACCGCCTGGTATCTGTTCATGATCGTCCCCACCGGGCGCGGCGAGGAGATCATGAACGAGCTGATCTCCAAAGAGGACTACGAAGAGATCCTGCAGTGGCACTTCCACCAGGAGCGCGAGGAGGACGAGATCCTCATGCGCCCGACCTGCGCGCCGCACTACTACCGGGTGGTGCCGCAGATGGCCAAGGCGGAAGGGGTCGACTTCCAGCGCCGCTCGCTGACCTTCTCCACCGGCGGGGGGAAAGGGTGCATCGCCGCCCAGACCATCTGCCTGATCGACTGCTTCGGCAACCTCAAGCCGTGCTCCTACTTCCACTCCTCGGTCGGCAACGTCAAGCAGGTGCCGTTCAAGGAATTGTGGTTCAACAGCAAGGTCTTCAACGACCTGCGCGACTTCAAGAAGTATAAGGGCAAATGCGGCGAGTGCGAGTTTATCAATGTCTGCGGCGGCTGCCGGGCCCGCGCCGACGCGGTCTACGGCGACTACATGGAAGAGGAGCCGTTCTGCAGCTACATCCCGCGGCGCACGCTGCAGCGGATGGAGCAGGAAGCGGAAAAGCTGGCACCGAAACCGTAGGGGCGTGATTCATCACGCCCAGGGCACACGGCAGTGCGCCCCTACGAATAAAACCGATTTCAACTGGAGGCAATAAATGTCTGATTACACTTTCCTGAAAGCCTGCCGCGGCGAGGCGACTGACTTCACCCCGGTATGGCTGATGCGCCAGGCCGGCCGCTACCTGCCGCAGTACATGGCGGTGCGCAGCAAGTGCACCTTCCTCGAGCTGTGCAAGACCCCGGAACTGGCCGCCGAGGTCACCATTCAGCCGATCGACTACCTCGGCGCCGATGCGGCGATCCTCTTCTCCGACATCCTCACCCCGGTGGAGCCGATGGGGCTCAAGCTCGATTTCGTGCCGGGACCGGTCTTCGAGTCGCCGGTGCGCACCATGGCCGACGTCAACGCGCTGATCGTTCCCGATCCGGAGGAAGGGGTGCCGTACGTGATGGAGACGATCCGCATCCTGCGCCGCGCCTTCGAGGGGCGGGTGCCGCTGATCGGTTTCGGCGGGGCGCCGTTCACCCTGGCCTGCTACATGGTCGAAGGGAAGGGGAGCAAGGACTTCGCCCACATCAAGAAGATGATGTACGCCGCTCCCGAGGTCTATGCGGCGCTGATGGACAAGATCACCGAGATGGACCGGCTCTATCTCAACGCCCAGGTCAAGGCCGGTGCCCAGGCGATCCAGATCTTCGACACCTGGGGGGGCATTGTCTCGCCGAGCGATTACGAGAAGTACGTCCTCCCCTACACCAAGAAACTCATCGACGGCCTCGATCGCAGCGTGCCGGTGATACACTTCGTCAAGGGGGCCGGGACGATGCTCGACCTGGTCAAGCAGGCCGGGTCGGATGTGGTCGGTCTCGACTGGCACGTCAACCTCGGCAAGGCGCGCGATATCCTCGGTCCGAAGATCGCCGTGCAGGGGAACCTCGACCCGACCGTGCTCTATGCCCCGCATGCGCACATCGAGCGCGAGGTCAAGCGCATCCTCGACGAGAACGCCGGCCGCCCGGGGCTCATCTTCAATCTCGGCCACGGCATCCTGCCGAATGTTCCACCTGAAAACGCCAAGTTCATGGTGGACTGTGTCCATCGTCTGTCGCGGAAATGACGCCTGACAAACCTATCGGCCTTGTCGTTCTGAACATGGGCGGCCCGGACTCGTTGAGTGCGGTCCGCCCGTTCCTTTACCAGCTCTTCTCCGACCGCGACCTGATCCAGTTGCCGGCAGGTGCCTTGCTGCAGAAACCCTTCGCCGCCCTGATCAGCGTGCTGCGCGCGCCGAAGGTGCGCCTCAACTATGCGCAGATTGGGGGCAAGTCGCCGCAGCTGATGTGGACCACCAGGCAGGTCGAGGGCATCGCCCGGGAACTCGGCCCGCATGTGAGCCCCTACGTGGCCATGCGCTACTGGGCGCCGCGTGCCGATGAAACCGTCAAACGGATGCGCGCCGACGGCATCGAGCAGGCCGTGGTCCTTTCCCTCTACCCCCACTACACCGGGGCCACGACCGGCAGCAGCCTCAACGATTTTGCCCGGGCGGTGAAAAAACATCATCCGCGGCTGCGCTTTTCGGTGATTCGCGAGTGGTACGACTGGCCCGGTTATCTCGATGCCCTGGCCAATCGGGTGCGCGAGGGGCTGGAAAAATTCCACGAGATGGCGCGCGACGAGGTGGCGATCCTCTTCTCGGCCCATGCCCTGCCGCAGTCATTCATCGATCGCGGCGATCCGTATCTGGAGCATGTGCAGGCAACCGTCAAGGGGGTGATGGCGCGGCTCGGTGAACGGCGGCCCTGGGCGTTGGCCTTCCAGAGCCGCAGCGGTCCGGTGCAGTGGATGGAGCCGGACACCGTCGCCGAGATCGACCGGCTGGCGGCGGAGGGGGTGCCGGGGGTTTTGATCGTGCCGGTCTCATTCGTCTCCGATCACATCGAGACGCTGCAGGAGATCGATTTCGAGTACCGGATGCACGCCGAGAAGGTCGGTCTGCCGCGCTTCGAGCGGGCGCCGTCGCTGAATGATCATGCCGATTTTGTCAAGGCGCTGGCGGAGTTGGTACGGGTGCATCTGGAGGAAGTCAATTTCTGACCTGTTTCTGCCCGGCGTGCTGCTTGGGGGAGGTTTCGCCCAAGGACAGATTGTTTGAAGCGCAGCAAGTTTCTGT
>VEPG01000060.1 GCA_012026975.1 Desulfuromonas sp.
AGTTCATCGATATCGGTTGTGCGGACAAGGCCGCGGCCCAGGACTTGGTGGCCAGCGGTGACCCGGTGACCTTCGCGGTCGGCGTGGAGAAGCTGCAGGGGTCGCTCATCACCTCGCGGGCCTTCGACGACAAGATCGGCGCCTTTGTGGTTGCCCAGGTGCTGCGCGAGGTGCGGCGCCGTGGCGATCAGCAGGTCACCGTGATCGGGGTGAGCACCGTGCAGGAGGAAGTCGGTCTGCGCGGCGGCACGGCGAGCGCCTACGGAGTCAACCCCGATCTCGGCATCGCCGTCGAGGTCGGTTTCGCCAGTGATTATCCCGATGCCGACCACAAGCACGCCGGTGAAATCAGGCTGGGTCAGGGGCCGATCATTGCCCGCGGTCCGAACATCAATCCGGCGCTCTTCGAACTGCTGACCGCGACTGCGCGCGACGAGGGAATTCCCTTCCAGGTCATGGGGATCCCGCGGGCCTCGGGAACCGATGCCAACGTCATGCAGCTCAGCCGCGGCGGGGTGGCTACTGCCCTGATCAGCGTGCCGCTGCGCTACATGCACACCCCGGTGGAAGTGCTCGACCTCGACGATCTGCAACGCACGGTGCAGTTGCTTGCCGCACTCTGCGCCAGAATTGCCCCGGAGTCTTCATTCATCCCGCATTGAGCATTGATTTTCCTGAAAAAGTGCTTGACACCCTCCGGGAATTTGGGTAACTTCTCGACTTCTGTGAGCCCCGTTACCATCACGGAACCGTCAAGAGAGGATTCAATGAGTACCTTAACAGCCAAAAAGGCCGACCTGCAGAAAAGCTGGTTTGTGGTCGACCTGGAAAATCAAGTGTTGGGTCGGGCCGCGACCGAAATTGCCCGGATCCTGCGTGGCAAACACAAGGCGATCTATACCCCGAGCGTTGACACCGGGGATTTCGTCATTGTGCTCAATGCCGACAAAGTCCGGTTGACCGGTAACAAGCTGAACCAGAAGATGTATTACAGCCACAGCACCTATCCGGGTGGTCTGAAGTCGATCACTGCCGGCAAGCTGTTGGAAAAGGCTCCCGAGGAGCTGATCCGCAAGGCTGTCAAGGGGATGCTGCCGAAGAGCACGCTCGGTCGCCAGATGTTCCGCAAACTGAAAGTCTACACCGGCGCTGAGCATCCGCATCAGGCTCAGCAGCCGCGTGAATTGAAGCTCTAAGGGGCTCCAGGAGAATCGATGATGATGGCCGAAACCAGATTCTACGCCACCGGCAAGCGCAAAAGCTCCGTGGCCCGTGTTTTTATGAAGCCCGGCAATGGCAATATTGTGGTCAATCAGAAGACCATTGATGAATACTTCGGGCGCGAGACCTCGAAAATGGTCATTCGTCAGCCTTTGGAACTGACCGGCAACGTCGGCAAGTTCGATATCTTCGTCAATGTCTGTGGTGGTGGGCCGTCCGGCCAGGCCGGCGCGATCAAACACGGGATCACCAAGGCGCTGATGGAGGCCGATGCCGATCTGCGCGGCGCCCTGAAGAAGGCCGGGTTTATCACCCGCGACAGCCGCATCAAGGAACGCAAGAAGTACGGCAAGCGCTCGGCGCGCCGCAGCTTCCAGTTCTCCAAGCGTTAAGCTTCCTCCCGCGGGAGAAGTCAGCAAACCGAAAGGGGAGCCCGCGTGGGTTCCCCTTTTTTTGTTGCCAGTTCTAACTGTACGTTTTGGCGAAGCCTTTTCACCCCTGAGTCGGGAGCGGAGAGGCTTCCGCCAAGCGAACAGATTGTCTGAAGCGCAGCAAGTTTCTGTTCGCGCAAGGAAGGCTCTCCGCTCCCGGCGGCCTACCCTTGCCCAAAGGAGTCTCACATGCACAACGTTGCCGTTATCGGTGCCAGCGGCTACACCGGAGTGGAACTGCTGCGCCTGCTGGCCGGCCACCCGCAGGTCACCGTCACCTGCGTGACCTCACGGCAGCAGGCCGGCCAGACACTGGGTGAAGTTTTCCCGTCACTTGCCGGGATTTACGATCTGACCTTCGAAGCGGTCGAGCCGGCGGCTCTGGCGGAACGCGCCGAACTGGTCTTTCTGGCCGTGCCGCATCAGGCGGCCATGGGGATGGTGCCGGAACTGTTGGCGGCCGGCTGCCGGGTTATCGACCTTTCGGCCGACTACCGGCTGCGCGATGCCGCGGTCTATGCCGAATGGTATGAACCGCACCAGACGCCGGAACTGTTGACCGAGGCGATCTACGGCCTGCCCGAACTTTATCGCGAGCAGGTGAGGGGAGCGCGGCTGGTCGCCAATCCCGGCTGCTATCCGACCAGCGTCGCGCTGGCCCTGACGCCACTGCTGCGCAATCGGCTGATCGATCCGGCAACGATTATCGTTGATAGCAAATCCGGAACCAGCGGTGCCGGTCGGGCCGCCAAGATCGACACTCTCTACTGCGAGGTGAACGAGGGGTTCAAGGCCTACGGCTTACCGCGCCACCGGCACACGCCCGAAATCGAGCAGACGTTGAGCGATGCGGCCGGCCGGCCGGTGACAATCAGTTTCACGCCCCATCTGGTGCCCGCCAATCGTGGCATCCTGAGCACCTGCTACGCATCCCTGGCCGGTGCCAGCTCATTGGCGGAGCTCTTGGAGGTCTACCGGCAGACGTATGCCGGCGAAGTTTTTGTAAGGGTTCTGCCCGAGGGGCGTCTGCCGAACATCAGCCAGGTGCGCGGCAGCAACTTCTGCGACATCGGCTTGGCAGTTGATCCGCGGACCGGCCGGGTTATCGTGGTGGCGGCCATAGACAATCTGGTCAAGGGGGCTGCCGGGCAGGCCCTGCAGAATATGAACCTGATGTTTGGCCTGAAGGAGAGCGAGGGATTGCGGGGTGCCGCACTGTTCCCCTGAAAGTCAGCAGTTAAGGCGGATAAAAAAGGGGGACGGATTTAAATCCGTCCCCCTTTCGAGTTTTACATCTCGCCCTTTGTCTATTCCGGTGGCGGTGCAGGACCTTCCCAGGCGACGGAACGGTTCCGGCCTTCCTTTTTTGCGGCATACAGAGCCCGGTCGGCCAGGTTCAGCAGTTCGTAGATGTTCTTACTGTCGAGAGGGAATTCGGTGACTCCGAACGATACGGTCAACTTGCCGCCGGGCTGGCTGGCCTCCGCTCCTTCGAACGGCTCGTTAAGAATGCACTGACGCAGTTTTTCGGCAGCGGCAAGCCCCCCCTGTTTGTTGGTCCTGGGAAGCAGCACGACAAACTCCTCGCTGCCAAAGCGGCAGACCAGATCGATGCCGCGCGTATTGTTGAGCAGGGTCTGGCCGACATGGCGAAGCAGGGCGTCGCCGCGCATCCGGCCGTGCTTGGTGTTGTAATGGTCAAAATTGTCAATATCGCACATCAGGATGGTAAAACTCGAACTGAAACGTCTTGCCTGGGCAACCTCGCGCTTGAGTATTTCCTGGAAGTGGCGGAGATTGGCGAGACCGGTCAGATCATCGATATTCGACAGGTCACGGGCCTTTTCCAGTAGTTGAGCGTTATCGACGGCCATTGCCGCCTGGTTGGCAATGGCTTGGATCAGTTTTAGTTCCGAGGTGGCGAAGGCGTCGATTTCACGCTTGTGCTGATTGAGTACGCCGACCAGGCGACCCTTGACGACCATCGGCGACGAGACAAACGAACCACGCGTCGCTACCTGACCATGGTAGTTCAGATAGCGAGGGTCTTTTTCGACATTCTTGACGTAGATCTGCCGCATGGCCTGGGCCGCCTGACCGGTAACCCCCTGGTCGAAGCTGAATTTCACTTCCCGTAAGGCTTCATGGTTCAACCCCAACGACTTGGCGACCTCGAGGACACTCTCTCCGGGATTGTACTGAAGCAGTACAATCTGATCGCACCCCAGTGTTTCGACCACGACCTGCAGCAGGCGATCGAACAGAACATTCAGTTCAGGTGCCGTGACCATCGCCTGATTAAGCTGATAAAGTGCCGAGATTTCGCGCAGATGAGAGCGTAAATCCTCGTTGGCTTTCTCTACCTCGCGATTTTTTCGCTCGATGACGGATTTAGTCTTGGCTTCCTGTTGGGCAATGACCAGGGCGGTTTCCTTCTCAGCCTTCTCCCGGTAGGTCATCTCGAGGTCGGCAGCCATCTGGTTGAACGTTTCAGACACCTCGCCGAGTTCATCGCCGGAGATGTTTTCGATCCGGTAGGCAAGATTGCCGTGACTGAGAGCCTTGGCGGCATCCGAAAGTTCGCGGGCCGGTTGAATGATGATGTTGACGGCACGGAAGTAGATGATGCCGCCAATCAACAGTGCCGCGCCGACGGTCAGCCCGAGGCGGATAATCAAGGTCCGTTGAAGGCTGGCGAATTCGGCTACGGAACTCTCCACGGACAGCATGACCATGTCGCTGGTACCGAGCGGAATCAGGGCGAGCAGTTGGCGGACCGGTCCGTTAGAGGTTTCATAGTTGCTAAAAAGTTTCCCGGCCGATCCCAGCTGGCTGATCTGCTCGGTGCGGAGACCCAGTGAGTTCGCGTCACCGCCACTGGATGCGAGCAGCTTTCCGCTCAAGTCATGCAGAGACGCCGACAGACCAAGCGGTTTGGCCACCTTGGCAAGAAAGTCATCACCCATCGATGCCTGTATCAGCATCATTTTGCCGGTTTGATCTTTTGCCAGCAGAGGGGCGGCAACAATCAGCATCGGTTCCCCGTTCAACTGGTCACTATAGCGAAAGCGTGGCTGACTGCTGCGCTTGGCCTGTTCGAACAGGTCGTCAAGAAAGGGGAACGGTGAAGGGCTTTTGCCGTCTACGTTGAGAAAGGTGACGGAGATGTTGTCTTTCTCGAGAGTCGAAAAGAGGCGGTCCTGCAAAATGCCGATCTCATCACTCTGTGAGAAACGTTCGGAAAGGAAGTGAAACTGTTCAAGGAAGTTGGCGTAAGCAAGCAGGAGTTCCTCCTGCTTCCTGAATTCGCGGAACATGATTTCACTGGCGGAATTCAGCCGGTGATCGATTGTTCGTTCGGTAAGATCGCGCAGCAGGTAGAGCAGGCCGAACAACGTTGCCGCGCCAAGGGTAACCAGAAGAACCGCCAACGGCAAAAAAAGTTTGAGCCGTAGGGTCAGGCCCCGCTTGCGCCCGGCAGGGGGGAGGGGTGCCGGATCGTCAGGAGTGTTCATCGGTCAGTTTGGCAATTGCCCGTCGGCTCTCTTGCTGATGAAGGTCGCCGCTACCTCCGGGTCGAACTGCCGGCCGGAGTGGTCGCGGATCTCCTGGATGGCAATTTCCTGGGAAAGTGCCTTGCGATAGGGGCGGTCCGAAGTCATGGCATCGTAGGTATCGCAGACGGCCAGAATTTTGGCTTCAAGCAGCCACTCATCGGGAGACAGCCCCCTGGGGTATCCCTGGCCGTCGTAACGTTCATGATGCTGCTCGATGATGGTGCGCACTTCGCCGAGGAAATGGATCGGTTCAAGAATGCGCACGCCGATGGAAGGATGCTGCTTGAGCACTTCGATGTCAGCCGGAGTCAGCTTCTCGCGTTTGTGCAGGATATTGATGTCGATGCCGATCTTGCCGATATCATGCAGAACGGCGGCGCGTTCAAGGCGCTTGAGTTCAGCGTCGCTCAGGCCGACGCGGCGACCGAGTGCCATGCTGTAGCGGGTCACCCGCTCGGAGTGGCCGCGGGTATAGGCATCGCTGGCTTCGATCGCGGAAACCAGAGCATGCACGGTATTCAGATAGGTCTTCTCCTGCTCTTCGTAGAGGCGGGCATTGCGGATGGCGACGCTCGCCTGTGCGGCGATGGTACTGAGCAGTTCCAGGTCACTATTGGTAAACTTCGAACCGTCGACCGGGTTGGCGACGGTAATGGTGCCGATGACCGTACCCTGATCGGTCAGCGGTGCACAGATGACCGATTCGCGAATAAAGCCGAGCCGACTCAGCTTGCTGATGTCGGGATGCTTGTCGACGTTTTCAATCAGAATCCCATGGTTGTTTTGAAAGACCCAATAGGAGACGCCGCCCGGTTTGAGGGGGACTTCCAGTTCGCTGTCGTATTCTTCGGTAATGCCGAAAGAGCCGCCGACATTAAGGCCGCCGGTCCGTTCGTTGAGCATCAGAATATAGCCGACCTGGGAATTGAGAGTTTCGGTCGCCTTCTCGCTGAGCAGGTTGAACAGCTCAGAAAGATTGACGGTGGCGTTGATCGCCAACCCCATGTAATACAGCGACTGGAGGCGCTCGACTGCCTGGGAAAGGCGGAAGTTTTTCCCTTCCAGTTCGCTGGCCAGGTCGGCGATCTTGAAGTTGGCTTCTTCGATCTCTTCGATCCGCTCCTCAAGGTTGATGTTGAGGTACTCAATCTCCTTCAAGCGGTCCTCGAGGGTGGAGTTAAGAGCCTGAACTTCTTCCGTGTGGGCCAGCTTCTCCTGGGTGACGGCCATTTCGCGTTCATGTTTGACGGTGGTTTCCATCAGTTCGCGCAGGCGCTGAACCATGAAATTGAACTTTGCCGATAGCAGCGTCATTTCGTCGGAACTGGTGACGGAGGCCCGGGCCTGACTGAAGTCGCCCTGCTCGGCCTGCTCCATGGCGCCGACCAGTTTGCGCGTCGGCGCATCGACATAAATCAGCAGAAAGGCGGTAATGCTCAGCACGAGAATCAGCAGCATCGCCCCCGAGGCGACCACCGTTGCGTTGCGGCTGTGATTCTGCAGGGCCTCGAGATCGTCGAGCGACAGCTTCAGGCTGAGCACGCCGAGGGTGACTTTTTCTTCGCCGTGGCAGGAGTAGCAGGCCGGAGTGTTTTCGAAGGGGAGGATGATGTTGTAATGCTCGTGATCGCCCACGTTGTCGGCGAACGAGTAGTTTCCTGTACGGAAGGCGAGCAGATCGGCGGTGGGCACCAGATCGCCAATCTCGCCGGGGTTGTCGGCGATCATCACCCGGCCGGTATCGTCGAAGATGCGCAGGCTGTCGATGGCCGGTTCGCGGCTGATCTTGGCCAGGGTGGCGCCGACCTGTTCGTTGCGACCGTTGGCCATGTCGGTCATGATGCTGTTGCGCACGGTTTCGGCGACGAGACGAGAGTGATCCGCCGCCATCTTTTCCAGCATGGTGCGCTGGGTGCTCAGATTGTACCAGGTCGTTCCGATAACCGAAACGATCAGGATAATAACGGTCTGGCGGAGAAATTTTAATTTAAGCGAGTTCATTTATGAGCCGGAAGCCTGTTGTTCCCGTGAAAATATGCCGCGATTTAACGTAAGTTACGTCAAAAAACCAATATCAAGCCGAGCGCCGACAGCGATCGTTGCTTGCAGTCGCGGGGTTTTCTTGACTCTCCCGGTTTGAAACTCTAACATAACTTGCTTGCCTGTCTCGCGTGAAACCCGTGACCAACTGCAAGTCATCGCAAAAATCATAATCTAGACGCAAATCTCTTGCAACTTGTTTGCCAAATTTGCTGGTTCCGCCGTTTATGAGAAAGGGCCGGAAGTGGATTTCCTCATTACCGTTGTCGGGGTCGTCATGATAGTAGAAGGCATCCCCTGGTTTCTTTCGCCGGGAGGGTACAAACGGCTTCTGCTGCAGGTGCTTCCCCTGAGAGACACCCCGCTGCGCTTGTTTGGGCTTTCCTGCATGCTTTGCGGTTTGTTCCTGGTCTATCTGGTCAAAGGATAGAAGACGTCTGTTTTCAAGATCATGTACCTAAGCGACTTCGATTTTGAACTCCCGATAGAGTTGATTGCGCAGGAACCGCTGGCCGAACGCGCCGCGTCGCGTCTGCTGGTGGTTCGTCGCGATACGGGCGGCATCGAGCACGCCCGCTTCGCCGATCTCCCCGGACTGTTGCTGCCGGGCGACCTGCTGGTGCGCAACGAGACCCGGGTCATCCCGGCGCGCCTGCACGGCCGCAAGGCCAGCGGCGGCCGGATCGAACTGCTGTTGGTCGAACGGGTTGCCGGAGAGGGGGAAGTCTGGCGCTGCATGACGCGCAGTTCCAAGCCGGCCCGTCACGGATGCAAGCTGTTCTTTCCGGAAGGGATCGAAGGGGAGGTGACGGCCGACCTGGGTGAAGGTTGGCGGGCCATTCGCTTCCGTTGTCCCGGTGAGTTTCTGAGCCATCTGGAGATTGCCGGAGCAATGCCCCTGCCGCATTATATCCAGCGGTCGCCCGCGGCGGCCGACCGTGAACGCTATCAGACCGTGTATGCCCGGGAACCCGGGGCGGTCGCCGCGCCAACGGCCGGCCTGCACTTTTCCGAAGAAACCTTCGCTGCTCTCGCGGCCCGCGGCATCGAGACGTGCGGTCTGACTCTGCATGTCGGTCCCGGCACCTTCCAACCGGTGCGGGTTGATTGTCTGGACGAGCATCGCATGCACGGAGAATGGTTTGCAATCCCGGAGGCGACGGCCACAGCCGTCAACCGGGCCCATGCCGACAGCCGCCGGGTCGTTGCGGTTGGCACGACCAGTACCCGCGCACTGGAAAGCGCCGCCGACGAACAGGGCCAACTGCATTCCGGCCGTGCGGAAACGCACCTGTTCATCAGGCCGGGGTACCGCTTCCGGGTAACGGACGCCATGGTGACCAACTTTCATCTGCCGAAGTCGACTCTGCTGATCCTGGTGGCTGCCTTTGCCGGCCGCGACCTGATCCTCGAGGCCTATCGGCAGGCGGTGGCTGAGAAGTACCGGTTCTTCAGCTACGGTGACTGCATGCTGATCCTGTAAACGGCGAAATCCTTGGCCACAGATCAAGGCGGATCAAAGCGGATCAAAGCGGATCAGGCAAAACCTTTAAATTTGAGATTTTTTTGTGCCAAAGCACGTTATGTGACTAGTGAATGACATATGATAGAGACATTGCCTGCGAAATTTGAGTTGTTGGCCACGGACAGTGCCACTGCTGCTCGTCGCGGCCGGCTGCACACCCGTCGTGGGGTGATCGAGACCCCGGCGTTCATGCCGGTCGGCGCCCAGGGGACGGTCAAGGGGATGCTCCCCGAGCAGCTGCTTGAGGTCGGTGCGCAGATCATCCTGGCCAACACCTACCATCTTTACCTGCGCCCCGGGCACGAACTGGTCCGGCAAATGGGCGGCCTGCACCGTTTCATGCAGTGGAGTGGGCCGATCCTTACCGACAGCGGCGGCTTCCAGGTTTTCAGCCTCGGCGATCTGCGCAAGATCGAGGAGGAGGGGGTGCGCTTCCAGTCGCACCTCGACGGCAGTGCCCATACCCTCACGCCGGAGAGTTCCATCGCCGTCCAGGAAGCGCTCGGCGCCGACATCATGATGGTCTTCGATGAATGCATCCCCTATCCGGCGGCCCGTGACTACGTGGCTGCCTCCACCGCACGCTCCACCCGCTGGGCGGTGCGCAGCAAGGCGGCACGCACCGACGCTTCGGCGGCGCTGTTCGGCATTGTCCAGGGGGGGATGGAGGAGGATCTGCGCCGGCAGAGCGCGGAACAGTTGCTGGAGATCGGTTTCGATGGCTATGCTCTGGGTGGATTGTCGGTCGGCGAGATGGCGGAGATGATGTACCGGGTTATGGAGTGGACTCTGCCGCTGCTCCCCTCCGCGCAGCCGCGCTACGTGATGGGAGTCGGTACCCCGGAAAATCTGGTCGAGGCCGTGGCGCGCGGCGCCGACATGTTTGATTGCGTGATGCCGACGCGCAATGCCCGTAACGGTGTCATGTTCACCAGTTTCGGCAAGCTCAGCATCAAGCAGAACCGCTATCGCGCGGATGAAAGCCCCATCGACCCGGATTGCGGTTGTTCGGTCTGCCGGCGTTTTTCGCGGGCCTACCTGCGTCATCTCTACCAAAGCAATGAAATTCTCGCTTCGGTCTTGAACACCTGGCACAACCTGTATTACTATCAACAACTCATGCGCCGGATGCGGGAAAATATCGAGGCCGGAACATTCGAACAATTCCGGACGGACTTCCACCTCCGGCGCGACATGACCGGTGAGGCCTGACAGCCCACCGGTTCCGTTTGCCCCCGAAAGACTTTGTTCGATATCCATCAAGGAGGATTTCAAGTCATGTTTTTTGTTTCAGACGCATTTGCCATGGCCGGCAATCAGGGACAGCAGGGGGGCGCTTCGGGCGGCCTCGAAGGAATCTTCATGCTGCTGGCGATGTTCGCCATCTTCTATTTTCTGCTGATCAGGCCGCAACAGAAACGCGCCAAGCAGCACAAGGAGATGATCGACGCCCTCAAGTCCGGCGACCAGGTGGTGACGGCCGGTGGCATTCACGGCAAGGTTGTGTCTGTCCAGGATAAGGCGGTCACTCTGGAAATCGCAACCGGTGTGCGCATCAAGGTCAACCGCATCTCGATTGCCGGCACCTCGACCGGTTCGGACGAGTAGCCGTATTGCAGATTTCGGGTTGGCCGTAGGCCGGCTCTTGAAAGGAAAAGGATGAAATCCATGTCCTCAAACATCAAATACCGGGCCCTGACAGTGTTCTTCTGTCTGGTGGTCTCGCTGGTGGCGCTGGCTCCGACAGTCGCCCGTGACAGTCTCCCCGACTGGTGGCGCAAGGTGTTCGATCCAATCCATCTCGGTCTCGACCTGCAGGGAGGGATGCACCTGGTTCTTGGCGTCGATACGCAAAAAGCGGTGGAAAGCCGTCTCGACAGCCTGATCGATCATCTTGAGGGGAGCCTGAAGGAAAAGGACATCGTCTACAAGCGTGCGGAGCGGCAGAATGACGAACATCTGAGCGTCACCGTCTACGATGCGACGGCGGCCGATGCTCTTGACAAGCTGGTCAAAGAAACGCTTGGTGTCCTGGAACCGGCCGGCCAAACGGATGATAGCGGGTTCATTCGCAAGTCGTACCGGCTGAAGGAAGGGGAGGTCAAGGCAATCAAGGAGATGGCCGTGCGCCAGGCGCTGGAGACGATGCGCAACCGCATCGACCAGTTCGGCGTGTCCGAGCCGATCCTCCAGCAGGAAGGTGAGGATCGGGTCCTGATCCAGCTCCCCGGTGTCAAGGATCCGCAGCGGGCCATCGACCTGATTGGCAAGACCGCCCGCCTTGAATTCAAAATGGTCATTGACAACGCCAACCCGCAGGAGGCTGTCAAGGGGATCCTTCCGCCGGGGGGACAGCTGCTTTATGAAAAACGTGCTGACAAACAGACTGGTGCAATCACCGAGACGCCACTGGTGGTGGAGACCAAAACCAGTCTGACCGGCGACCTGCTTGCCGATGCCCAGGTGCGCATCGACAACCGGTTCAACGAGCCGTACGTGGCCATTGATTTCAATCCGGTGGGTGCCAAGCGTTTTGACCAGATTACCGCTGCCAGTGTCGGCCGGCGCATGGCGATCGTGCTGGATGATGTCGTCTATTCGGCACCGGTGATCCGTGAGCGGATTTCCGGCGGCAGCGCGCAGATCAGCGGTTCCTTTACCGAGCAGACGGCGACCGACCTGGCCATCGTTCTGCGTGCCGGCTCGTTGCCGGCGCCGGTGAAAATCCTCGAAAACCGGACTGTCGGTCCTTCCCTGGGGCGTGATTCGATCCAGATGGGGATGCTGGCCATCCTGCTGGCCGGGGTTTTTGTTGCCGGCGCCATGATGGTCTATTACCGGCTGTCGGGGATCGTCGCGAATGTGGCTCTCGGTTTCAATCTGATTTTCCTGCTGGCCCTGCTCAGCTTCTTCAAGGCGACCCTGACTCTGCCGGGCCTTGCCGGGATCGCCCTGACCCTCGGGATGGCGGTCGATGCCAACATCCTGATTTATGAGCGCATCCGTGAGGAACTGCGTCTGGGCAAGACCGCCAAGGCGGCGCTCGAGGCCGGTTACGCCAAAGCATTCTTGACCATTATCGACTGTAACCTGACCCATCTTCTGGCTGGTCTGATCCTCTTCCAGTTCGGGACCGGGCCAGTCAAGGGGTTTGCCGTGACCCTGTGTCTCGGCATTCTGTCCACGCTGTTCAGCGCTATTTTCGTAAGTCGCCTGATCTTCGATTATTTCCTCGAAGGTCGTACGGTGACGCGGTTGAGTGTCTAGGGAGAGCCTCAATGGAACTGATACGTCCGGATATCAATATTGATTTTGTCGGTAAACGCTTCATTGCCATTGGCATCTCCTGGCTGCTCATCCTGATCGGCACCGCTTCGCTGGTGGTCAAGGGTGGGCCGGAGTACGGGATCGACTTCTCCGGCGGGACGCTGGTCCAGGCGAAACTATCCTCCGCCACCGGTGCCGCCGATCTGCGCGATGCTTTGCACGGTTTGCAGCTGAAGGGGATGACGATCCAGCAGGTCGGTGACAAGGGGGACGAGTTCCTGATCCGCGTCCAGGAGTCGAGCGACAAGCTGGAAAGTTTTGCCGCCAAGATCCAGACGACGCTTGAGCAGAAATACGGCGCCCATACGGTGGAGATCCGCCGCACCGAGATGGTCGGCCCTCAGGTTGGCAAGGATCTGCGCGCCAAGGGGGTGATGGCGGTAGTCTACGCGATCATCGGCATGCTGGCCTATATCACCTTCCGTTTCGAGTTTCGCTTTGGGATCGGGGCCGTGATTGCGCTGGTGCACGATGTGCTCATCACTCTTGGGCTCTTTTCGCTGCTCAATCTGGAGATCGACCTGACGATCATTGCCGCCTTCCTCACCATCGTCGGTTATTCGGTCAACGACACGGTTATCGTCTGTGACCGCATCCGTGACAACATGGGAAAACTTGCAAATCAGAAGCTCGAAGTGATCATCAACCGCAGCATCAACGAAACGCTGTCGCGAACCGTGATGACTTCGGGAATTACCCTGCTCAGCGTCGTGGCCATGTACGCCTTTGGCGGCGAGGTCATCCGCAACTTCTCTTTTGCACTACTGGCAGGGATCATCGTCGGCACTTATTCGTCGATCTATGTCGCCGCGCCGGTGATCATCGTCTGGGAGCATTACAAACAACGTAAGGCCGCTAGCGTCGCCTGAAGGAGCCATAGATGAAGAACGATAACATCCTGGTCGGCATCGTTGCCCTGATTGCCGGCCTGATCATCGGTTGGATGGCCGGGCAGAAAAGTTCCGGCCCGACCCCGATGCCGGTCGCTCAGGGCCCCGCGCCCGCTGCCGCCCCGGCACCGATGGTCAATGCCCAGCAAAAGGTCAACGAGCTCAAGTCGATGGTCGCCAAAGATCCGAAGAATCGCCAGGCCTGGGTAGCGCTCGGCAACGAGCACTTCGATGCCGACCAGCCGATGGAAGCGGTTGAAGCCTACCAGAAGGCTCTTGAACTCAATGACAAGGATCCCAACGTGCTGACCGACCAGGGGGTCATGTTCCGCCGGCTCGGGTGGTTCGATCGCGCGATCGCCAATTTCACCAAGGCCAGTCAGGCCGACCCCACTCATGCGACCAGCCTTTACAATCTGGGGATCACTTATCGCTACGACCTCAACGATTTCGCCAAGGCCCAGGATGCCTGGACGAAGTTTCTGGCAGTGAGCCCGAACGGGCCAGGGTCCGACCGGGTCCGCCAGGAGCTTGAGTTCCTCAAGACGCATCCCCCCATGCCCAAGCCCTGATTTGCCAGTGCGGACCGGGTCGCTTGCCCGGTCCGCACCTTTTTTGGCGAAGGTTGCATCCCCATGCCGCTCCGCCTCTCCTCCGTTCTTCTTGTCGTTTCGACTGTTGCTGTCCTGTTGCTGAGTCCCGGCTGTCTGCGCAGTTCGCCGCCGCCGGTCATCGTTGCCGGTGAACTGCGCGGCGATCTGACCTGGGCAGGAGAAGTATTCATCGGCGGCGATGTTACCCTGACTGCGGACGCCCGCCTGACGATTCTTCCCGGCACGGTGGTGCGCTTCCTGGACCCGGTCGGTTACCCCGGCGGCGAGAGCGATCATCCGTATTTCCCGGGGAGCGAACTGAATGTCGAAGGGGTGCTGACCGCTTTCGGGACAGCCGACGCGCCGATCGTTTTCGCTGCGGCTGATGGAAATGCTCCGGCCGGCAGTTGGGGGGCGGTGAACTTTGCGGAAGGGTCTCGGGGCGCCTTCCGCTATTGCGTATTCCGTCAGGCGGACAGTGCCATTCATTGTCGCGAGGCAACCGTCGAGGTGACGGACTCGCTGTTCGAGAACAACCACGTCGGTATCCGCTTTCATACCAGCAGGATGCGGATAGAACACAATCTGCTGCGGGGCAATGGCACCGGCATCCGCTTTCACTTTGGTTCGCCGGTCGTCAGGTGGAATCGTTTTGCCGACAACCGGATCAATCTTTTCGTTACCGCCCATCCGAGTGACTATCATATCGAGAACAACCGCTTCGGCCGGCCACTCGAATATCAGGTCGTGCTCGGTGAGGAAGTTCCGGAGGATGTGCGGCTGCTGAACAACTTCTGGGATGACATGACGGCTGATACCGAGTTCGAACAGGTCTTCGATGGCCGGCGTGCACCTTATCTCGGCAGGGTGCAGGTCGAACCGTTTCTGACCGTGTCACCGACCGGAGTGGGGCCATCGTGGATCCGGTAACAACCCGGCGTTGGCTGTTGCGCGGCGAATCCCCGGAAGCCGGGGCGGTGGCCGCACTCAGCCGGAATCTGTCGGTTTCCCGCCTGGTTGCCCGCCTGCTCCTGGCCCGGGGGCTGACCGGTTCTGTCGCCGGCGAATTTCTCTCCGGCCGCCTTGCCGACCTTCCCGATCCGTTGCTGCTTCCGGACATGGAACGCGCCGCCAGGCGGGTTGCCGCCGCGGTAACATGTGGAGAGCCGGTTGCCGTGCATGGCGATTACGATGTCGACGGCATTACCGGTACAACACTTCTCGTCGAGGGTTTGCGTGCCTGTGGCGCCCGGGTCGGCTATCACATACCGCTGCGCCTGAAAGACGGCTACGGTTTATCGGGCTCCGCCCTGGAGACGGCTGCCGCTGCCGGGACTCGCCTGGTGATCTCGGTCGATTGCGGCGTTTCCGCCCACGATGAGGCTCATCTGGCCCGTGAACTCGGGATCGACCTGGTCATTACCGATCATCATCAGCCTCCTCCGGAGCTTCCGGAAGCTTTTGCCGTCGTCAACCCGCAGCGCCCGGAATCTGCTTTCCCGTTTCGGGATCTCGCCGGCGTTGGCGTGGCGTTCTTCCTGTTGGCGGCTGTCCGCCGCGTGTTACGCGAATCCGGTTGGTTTGCGGGGCGGCCGGAGCCGGACGTCCGGGGTGTCCTGGATCTCGTTGCGCTTGGCACGATCGCCGACCTTGTCCCTTTACAGGGGGTGAACCGTACCCTGACGCGTATCGGTCTCTCGCTGCTGGAAGGCGGCACCCGTCCGGGTGTCGCCGCGCTCAAGGAAGTTGCCGGCGTCAAGTCGGTCAACTGCGGGGTGGTTGGTTTTCAGCTGGCTCCACGCCTGAATGCGGCCGGGCGGCTTGAGGATGCGGCCCGCGGCGTCGAACTGCTCCTTGAGCAGGACCGGAACAAGGCCTTGGAGACGGCGCGCCTGCTCGATCGCTTCAACCGGGAGCGCCAACAGATCGAAATGCAGACGCTGCAGGAGGCGCTATCGCTGGTTGACGAATTGCCGCCCGAGCGGACCCATTCGATCGTCCTCGCGCGCGAGGGTTGGCACTCCGGGGTCATCGGCATTGTTGCCAGCCGTCTGGTCGAGAAATTCTATCGGCCAACCGTTTTGATCGCCTTGGATGGAGAAGGAGGGAAAGGCTCGGCACGTTCGATTCGCGGGGTCCACCTTTACCGTGCCTTGCAGGAGTGCGCGGCTTCGTTACTGGCTTTTGGCGGGCATGAGATGGCGGCCGGGCTGAGCCTGACCCGAGACCAGGTCGTCATGTTCGCCCAGAATTTCGAGACGGCGGCAAGGGCTGTCTTGACCGATGGCGATCTGATGCCGGTTCTTCTGTACGATGGAGTGGCCCTGCTCGATGAACTTGACTTTGAGCAGGTCACGGCCCTGGAGCGGTTGGCACCGTTCGGCATGGGTAATCCCGAGCCGGTTCTGCTGATTGAAAAGGTTCGGGCACGGCAGCTTCAGCGCGTCGGGGAGGGTCATCTGCGCTTCATCGCCTGTCAGGGTGGAGAAAGCCATCCGGCAATCGCCTTCGGCATGGCTGCGCGGCAGGCCGATTTCCAGGGTGATGTTGACCTGTTGGTCTCGCCGCAGGTCAACCGCTACAACGGTCGGGAAATGGTGCAGCTCAGGGTCAGGGATGTGAGGGGCAGCGCCGGGCCCTGAGGGCTTATTTCCGGGTGGCAGGTTTTGAGCGCGGGGTCTCTTTCTTGGAGACCCCGTTTTATTTTTGCCAGAAAAGTCGGCAGGGAATGAGGGTAATAATAAAACCGTAGTTGACAATTATAAAACGGCGTGCTATTTATCGGTCCAAAATAGCATGAAACCAACGGGCTGAACAGGTTGCCAAGCTATTGCCGCCGCGAAAAGGGCCAAATCATGCGACGACAAGAAAACAGCGATTTGAAAATCGGCATAAAGTTTTCCCCGCTGCTGCGCCGTCCATCACAATTCCCGCAAATCACTCGGTTTGCGTCCGTTAATCTGCCAAATCCTTTTGCCGCAGCGTTGGGAAATCCGTATTCCAATGGTTTCTCGCTAGCCGATTGTTGGGCTCGATCAGCGCGATATTCTTCAGCTTTTTCTTTGGTGGAGAACCGCGCCTTTCGCGAAAACATTTACGGTTTGTCAATTTTGAAACTGCATTATACGCCGTCGTTATCTATTGACTGCGAGTCCGTGACAGCCTTGCTCCCCCGGTTTTCCAAGGATTGCGGCAAACCGGTTAGCTCTTTCGTCGGCAGCAGTTGCTGTAAATCGCCTGAGGGTCTCCATGCGCTCCCGTTCCAATAAAGTCAAATCCGGCATATCCGACCATGATGACCGGGCGCGGAGCGATTATGAAATTCGCTCGGTGACCAAGGCGCTCGATCTGCTCGAGGCGATCTGCGAAGACGAAGTCAATGAGCCTGGCGGTCATGACGAAGAAGTTCGCGTCACCGAACTGAGTAAGCGGCTCGGTATGAGCAAAAGCGCGGTCTTCCGGTTGCTGGCAACTTTCGAGAACCGTGGTTATGTCGAACGGATCGCGGAAACCGGTATTTACCGCATAGGCGTCAATGCCTTCGAAGTCGGTCGCCGACTGCTGTTGCGGATGGGGTTGCTCCGCCACGCTCGGCCGGTTATGGAAGAGTTGAGCCGCCGGTGTAACGAGGCTGTCTACCTGGCGATACGCCGTGGCGGCGAGTTTCTCTTCATCGATGTGGTGGAATCCGCGCAACAGGTCAAGATCGCATCACTGGTCGGGAAACGTTTTCCGCTGGCCAATGCCGCCCCCGGGCAGGTCATTCTGGCCTACTCGGAGCCGGCCGGCGCTTCAATGAATGAGCTCTTCTCGCCGCTAGGCATTCGTCTCAAGGGGTACTGCTATGAGAAGGACGGCCTTGGCGAGATGGTCGGTTGTCTGGCCGCTCCTTTTTTCGATAACGCGGGCGGTGTCGCCGGAGCGATCTGCATGGTCGGCCCTTCCTACCGGATGCCTGAACCGCAGGTCGAGTCGTTGTTCTGGCCGATGCTCAAGGAAACCAGCGAATCGATTTCATCAAAATTGGGTTATCTGAAGCCTTACATGGGAAATGTCCGTTTGTGAGACGGCAACTTGATTACTCTGCAACAGATTGGAAAGGAGGTGCCACGGCGAACGAGTCTTAATTTTACCCTTCACCGTGACAGGAGTGCTTCATGGGCCAGCTTCCACCGGACCAACCAATTCAAGAAAGGATCAGCAATGGCAACTCAAAGCTATGACTGGGCGGCGATCGCCAAAAATCCGAAGTTCATCGAACTTCATCATCGCAAACAGCGGTTTTTGTTCGGCTGGTGGATCTTCTCCACCGTGTATTACTTCCTGCTGCCGATCGGGGCGGCCTATGCCACGGACCTGTTCAAGATCAAGGTGATCGGGGTCATCAATTTCGGCTACGCTTTCGCCCTTTCCCAGTTCTTCGTTTCCTGGGGGCTGGCCCACTATTACGCCCACGTGGCCAACAAGGACTTCGACCGTCTGACCCGTGAACTGGTCAGCGAGCTCGCGAAATAAGGAGGTCACAACGATGAAACGTCTGCAACTCTTTCTGATGACCGCCTGCTTGCTGGCCCTGCCCAGCCTGGCCATGGCGGCCGAAATCAAGGCCAATAAAACCATCACCATCAGCATGTTCCTGGTGATCATCGGCATCACCCTGTCGGTCGTCATCTGGGCGGCCAAGCGCACCAAGACCGCCGCCGACTTCTACGCCGCCGGCGGCGGCATCACCGGTACCCAGAACGGCTGGGCGATCGCCGGCGACTACATGTCGGCTGCCTCGTTCCTCGGGATTTCCGGGATGATCTCGCTGTACGGGTACGACGGCTTCATGTATTCGGTCGGCTGGCTGGTGGCCTACATCACCGTCCTTTTGATCGTTGCCGAGCCGTGCCGCAACGCCGGCAAGTACACCCTCGGCGACATCCTTTCGTTCCGCACCCAGCCCAAACCGGTGCGCGCCGTGGCGGCGATTTCCACCGTGGCCGTTTCCACCTTCTATCTGACCGCGCAGATGGTCGGCGCCGGCAAGCTGATGGCGCTGCTGGTCGGCATCCCTTACACCATGTCGATCGTCGGCGTCGGCATCCTGATGATCGGCTACGTCGTCTTCGGCGGCATGACCGCCACCACCTGGGTCCAGATCATCAAGGCCGGTCTGTTGGTGAGCGGTGCGCTGTTGCTGTCGGTGCTGGTCGGTGCCAAGGCCGGCTTCAACCCGATCCAGTTCTTTTCCGACATCGTCAACAGCCCGAACATCCAGGACCACGTCTCCAAGCTGCTGCTCAAAGACGGCATCACCATGACCGGCGAAGCCGCCGGCCAGCGCTTCCTGGAGCCGGCCCTGTTCATGAAGGCGCCGCTTGACCAGATTTCCCTGGGGATGGCGCTGGTGCTCGGCACCGCCGGGATGCCGCACATCCTGATGCGCTTCTTCACCGTGCCGACCGCCCAGGCCGCCCGCAAGTCGGTCATCATCGCCATGTGGATCATCGGCGGCTTCTACGTCCTCACCACCCTGCTCGGCTTCGGCGCCGCCATTCACGTCACTCCGCAGGGGATCACCGCGGTGGACAAGGGCGGCAACATGGCCACCCTGCTGCTGGCCCAACAGCTCGGCGCGGACATCTCCCCGATCGTCGGCGACATCTTCCTGGCCTTCCTCTGCTCGGTGGCCTTCGCCACCATCCTGGCGGTCGTTTCGGGCCTGGTCCTCGCGGCCTCCGCGGCGATTGCCCATGACATCTACGTCAACGTCATCAAGGAAGGCCATGCCGACCAGCACGAGCAGGTCATGGCGGCCCGCATCACCTCGCTGGTCGTCGGCGCGATGGGGATCGTCATCGGCATCGCGGCGGAGAAGCAGAACGTCGCCCACCTGGTGGCGCTGGCCTTCGCCGTCGCCTCCTCGGGGAACCTGCCGGTCGTGGTGCTGTCGCTCTTCTGGCGGCGCTTCAACACCGCCGGCGTCATCTGCGGCCTGGTGGTCGGAACGATCGCCTCGATCGGCCTGGTGATGGTGTCGCCGAACATGACCTATCCGCAGAAGATCGCCGACGGCGCGAAGAAGACCATCGCGGCGCTGGAGAAGAAGCAGGCCGAGCTGCCGGCTGGCACGGTGCTGGTCGAGAAGGACGCCAAGGCGCTGGATCAGGCAAAGAAAGATCTGGCGGCCAACGAGGGCGGGACGTCGATGATGGGTCTGAAGGAGCCGCTGTTCGGGCTGAAGAACCCGGGCATCGTGTCGATCCCGATCGGCTTCCTCGCCGCGATTTTTGGCGCCCTGGCGTTCCGCGAGAAGCGGGCCGAGGATATGTTCGACGAGATCTATGTCCGCCAGAACACCGGCATCGGCATGGCTAAGGCCATCGATCATTAATTTCGTCTGACATGCAGTGCATATGGGGGAGGCTTTGGCCTCCCCCTTTTTTTGTCCCGCCGTTTTTTTCTGTGGATTTCTTCGCCGAGATAGCATAAATATAAGCGATTTTTTCGTCTGCATATTGTCAGCGGACGGCAGAAGCGGATCATCGCGGGGCACCTCCAGCCGCCACCGATGCCGGCCAGCCTGAAGCAAATTTCCGTAAATCAATGGATAGAAGGAAGGAGTTCAGTATGAAGTTTCTGAAAGTCTCGTTGTACTGCCTGCTCGGGTTGCTGGTGGCGAGCCCGGCCCTGGCCAGTGAAGCCAGCCTGGTCCTCCCCGACCTCAATCAGGTCAGCTTCCTCGGCATGCCCGGGAAAAGCCTCCTGGTCTGGGGCCTGCTGATCTGCGTCGGCGGCATGGCCTTCGGCCTCGTTCAGTACATGCAGCTCAAGGCCATCCGCATCCACGGCTCCATGGCCGAAGTCGCCGACATCATTTATGAAACCTGCAAGACCTACCTGATCACCCAGGGGAAGTTTCTGCTCATTCTCGAGGTGTTGATCGGCACGATCATCTTCGCCTACTTCAAATTGATCCAGAACATGGATCTGGGCAAGGTGCTGATCATCCTGATCTTCTCGGTGGTCGGTATCCTCGGCTCCTACGGCGTCGCCTGGTTCGGCATCCGCATCAACACCCTGGCCAACGCCCGCACCGCCTTCGCGGCGCTGAAAGGGAAGGGCTACCCCTGCTACGGCATCCCCCTCAAGGCCGGGATGTCGATCGGGACCCTGCTGATCAGCGTCGAGCTGCTGATCATGCTGATCATCCTGCTGTTCATCCCCGGTGATCTGGCCGGCCCCTGCTTCATCGGCTTCGCCATCGGCGAATCGCTCGGCGCCTCGGCGCTGCGCATCGCCGGCGGCATCTTCACCAAGATTGCCGATATCGGCTCCGACCTGATGAAGATCGTCTTCAAGGTCAAGGAAGACGACGCCCGCAACCCGGGTGTCATCGCCGACTGCACCGGCGACAACGCCGGCGACAGCGTCGGCCCGACCGCCGACGGCTTCGAGACCTACGGCGTCACCGGCGTCGCCCTGATCACCTTCATCATGCTGGCGATCAAGGACCCCAACATCCAGGTGCTGCTGCTGGTCTGGATCTTCGCCATGCGCGTGGCGATGGTTCTCACCTCCGTCGGTTCCTACTTCGTCAATGACCTGGTCATCGCCAAGCCGAAGTTCGGCAACGTGGTGAAGTTCAACTACGAAATTCCGCTGACCACCCTGGTCGTCATCACCTCGGTGGTGTCGATCATCGTGACCTTCGTCCTGTCGAACCTGCTGATCCCCAACGTGGCCGGCAACAACGACATCTGGTGGCAGCTCTCCCTGATCATCTCCTGCGGCACCGCCGCCGGTGCGATCATCCCGGAGCTGGTCAAGGTCTTCACCTCGACCAACTCGAAACACGTCCGCGAGGTTGTCACCTCCTCCAACGAGGGCGGCGCCTCCCTCAACATCCTCTCCGGCCTGGTGGCCGGCAACTTCTCCGGCTACTGGCTGGGACTGAGCATCGTCGGCCTGATGTCCGTGGCCTACTGGGTCTCCGGCATGGGGTTGAATACGGTTCTCGGCGGCGGCACGTCCGGTGAAACCATGGCGGCGGTCTTTGCCTTCGGTCTGGTTGCCTTCGGCTTCCTGGGAATGGGCCCGGTCACCATCGCGGTCGACTCCTACGGCCCGGTCACCGACAACGCCCAGTCGATCTACGAACTCTCCCTGATCGAGACTCTCCCCAATATCGGCTCGGAACTGAAGAAGGATTTCGGCTTCGATGCCGACTTCGAAGTGGCCAAGGAGCTGCTCGAGGAGAACGACGGCGCCGGCAACACCTTCAAGGCGACCGCCAAGCCGGTGCTCATCGGCACCGCCGTCGTCGGCGCCACCACCATGATCTTCTCCATCATCATGGAACTGACCCAGGGCCTGTCGAACACCACCGAGGTCATGAAACTCTCCCTGACCCACGCGCCGTTCTTCCTCGGCCTGGTCACCGGCGGGGCGATCATCTACTGGTTCACCGGCGCGTCGATCCAGGCGGTTGTTGCCGGTTCCTACAAGGCCGTCGAGTTCATCAAGCGCAACATGAAGCTGGACGAGGAGATCGAGAAGGCGTCGATCGAAGACAGCAAGAAGGTCGTCGAGATCTGCACGCTGTATGCGCAGAAGGGGATGTGGAACATCTTCCTCGCCGTGTTCTTCGGCACCCTGGCTTTTGCGTTCATGGATGCCTACTTCTTCATCGGCTACCTGATCTCAATCGCCCTGTTCGGCCTCTATCAGGCGGTGTTCATGGCCAATGCCGGCGGCGCCTGGGACAATGCCAAGAAGGTTGTCGAAACCGAACTCCGCTCCAAGGGCACCCCGCTGCACGACGCGGCCGTGGTCGGTGACACCGTCGGCGACCCGTTCAAGGATACCAGCTCGGTGGCCATGAACCCGATCATCAAATTCACCACCCTGTTCGGTCTGCTG
>VEPG01000115.1 GCA_012026975.1 Desulfuromonas sp.
CGTGGTCATCCCCGGCATGGGCATCGGCCTGCCGCCGGTCGGGGGGGTGCCGCTGCCGCTCTGTTCCTACGGGGGGACGAGCATGATCACCACGATGACCGGGGTGGGGCTGCTGTTGAACGTAAGCATGCGAAGGTTTATGTTCTAGGTTGGATCCCGGTTTTGACGTTCCGTGCCGGCCGGGTCAAGTCGATGCAACAGGAGGTCCCGCCCTGATGTCCACGCGCAATCTTTCGTCCTTGCTGCTTGTCATCCCGTTGCTGGCACTGGTGATGATCGTTCCCGACGGAGCCCGGGCGGCGCCGGCCTGCGCCCAGAGGGATACGGTCCGCATCTGGACCGCGCCGCTGGTGGCGCGGCCGGGCGAGCCGCTGGAAATCCTGGCCGTTGCGACCGATGGCGAACCGACGGAGCTGTCGGTGACGGATCCGGCGGGGCGCCGGACCAATCTGCCCGTCGTCAAGGGCGGCGGTCCGCCGTGGAGTCTGCGCGGTGGCCTGTCCGCGGCGGCCCGCGGCAGCTACCGCATCGAGGTGAAGCGCGAGGGACAGGTGGCTGCCTGCTCCGAGGTCCAGGTCGGGGGCGGCGCCGGGAACCGGGGGAGCGGGGAGTGGGATCTGGCCAGCCAGGCGCTCTTTGCGGCCTGGGTCGAGCACCTCTTCGATGCCCCGGTCGAACAATCCCTCAGTTTCCCGTCCCTTGCGCCGGTGCTGCGCGACCCCAAGCGCAACTTCCTCCACGACTACCTAAGACAGGGTGAGGATCAACGGATCGCCGCCGAGCCCGATTGTGCCGACCTCTCCTTCTTCCTGCGCGCCTACTTCGCCTGGAAACTCGGTCTGCCGATCTCCTGGCGCGCCTGCGACCGGGGGAGCAGCAACCGGCCGCCACGCTGCGACCAGTCCGAAATCGACCGCTCCTTCATCGGCACTACCGCCTCCGTCGACACCTTCCACCGGGTCAGCCGCCGGATCATGGACCGGGTAACCTCCGGCGGCGGGCGCACGGCCCTGAGCGATAACGCCAGCGACTTCTATCCGGTGCCGCTGGAGCGTTCCGCCCTGTGGCCCGGCACGGTCTACGCCGATCCCTACGGGCACACGCTGATGATCGTCAAGTGGGTGCCGCAAAGCGGGGACCGCGGCGGCCTGCTGCTGGCGGTCGATGCTCAGCCCGACAATTCGGTGGCCCGCAAGCGCTTCTGGGAAGGGACTTTCCTCTTCGCCAATACGCCGAGCGCCGGCCCCGGCTTCAAGGCCTACCGCCCGCCCCTCGCCGACGGCGCGAAGGGCAGCCTGGCGCCACCGGCCAACAGCGCCCTGTCTGGTCGCGCCGGTCTCCCAGCCTACTCGAACGAGCAAGAAAAGTTCGCCCCCGATGACTTCTATGCCCGCATGGAGCGACTCATCAATCCGCGGGGACTCGACCCGGAGACCGCCTACGAGGCGACGTTGTCAGCGCTGATGGAGCAACTCGAAACCCGCGTGCAATCGGTCGCCAACGGTGAGAAATACATGCGCTCCCAGCCGGGAACGGTGATCGCCATGCCGAAGGGCCCGGCCATTTTCGAGACCGTCGGCCCCTGGGAGGATTATGCCACGCCGTCCCGCGACATGCGCCTGCTGATCGCTCTCAAGGTTCTGGAAGGGCTTCCCGCGCGCATTCGCAATCACCCGGAACTCTACGTGCTGAGATGGTGGACCAGCCCGGAGGCGGCCGCCGAGCAGATTGAAAAGCTCCATGCCCAACGCATCCGCGAACGCTTCGTCACCTACACCCGCAGCGACGGCAGCACCTGGAAGCTGAGCCTGGCCGAGATCTACGCCCGCCGCCCGGGGCTGGAGATCGCCTACAACCCCAACGACTGCGTGGAGCGGCGCTGGGGGGCAACCCCCGGCGCGGCGGACATCGGTTCCTGCCGCCGCCGCGCCCCCGCCGAACAGCAAAAGCGCATGGAAGAGTACCGCCCCTGGTTCCACGAGGCCCGCCGGCCGCCGCGCTAGGGTGTCACGATGCTAACAGCCGTTCGTTCATGTCTCCTCGGTACCCTGCTGCTGACCTTTCTCGCCGGTTGTGCCGTCAAGCCGTCGGGCGTTGCCGATCTCGAGCGCTTCGCGCAGGATGCCACGGCCTATCTCCCGGCGGCAGCAGCGGAACGGCTGCTGGTCCCCCCCGAGGAACAGGCGCGACTCGATGCTGCCTACAACGAGCGTTTTTTTGCGCCATGGGAGCAAAAGCGGGCGAGTCTTCCGGCCGCGGACGCATTTTGGGGCGTGGCTTCCTACGGCAATCGGCAGGGGTACGCCGAGAACCTGCAGCCGCTCTCCAGGGAACGCTGGCAGCAGCTCGTCGCCTCGCTGCAGCGTGAAAGCTATCCTTCCCTGGCGCGCCCGGCGATCACCGTCCGCAATACGGTCTGCCGGGTTTTCCCGACCAATCGACCCTTCTTCCTCGATCCAGGCAAGGCCGGGGAGGGCTTCCCCTTCGATTACTTCCAGAATTCCGCACTGTGGACCGGGACGCCGCTGCTGGTGACCCATGTCTCCTTGGACGGCGCCTGGTTCTTCGCCGAGACCGGCGTTGTCGCCGGCTGGGTGCCGGCCCAGGATATCGCCTGGGCGGACGCGGACTTCCGGAGCGCCTACCGGACCGGGCAATACGCGGCGCTGCTGCGCGATGACGTCACTCTCCGCAGCGCAGCCGGTGACTTTCTGACGCGGACGCACATCGGTGCCGTCTTCCCGGTTGCGGCGCGGGACGAAACCGGATTGCAGCTGCTCGTCCCGGTGCGTGACGCCGACGGCGCCGCCGTCATCAAAACGGCCCGCCCGGCCCCGGACGCGGCTGCCCTCAAGCCTCTGCCGTTGCAGCCGCAGCGGATCGCTGAACTGGCCAACCGCATGCTCGGTCAACCCTACGGTTGGGGCGGGTTGTTCGAGAACCGCGACTGCTCGGCGACCTTGCGCGATCTCTTCACCCCCTTCGGGATCTGGCTGCCGCGCAACTCCGGCGACCAGGCCAAAAGCGGCGGGACCTTTCACGACCTGACCGATCTCGATGCCCTGGCAAAACGCGAGCGGCTCCTGCAGGAGGGCGTACCGTTCTATACGCTGGTCTGGCTCAAGGGACACATCGGGCTTTATCTCGGCGCCGATCCGGCCAGCGGCGAGCCGTTGCTGCTTCACAACCTGTGGGGAGTGCGGACCACCGACAGTCAAGGCCGGGAGGGGCGTGCCCTGGTCGGGCGTCTGGCGATCACCACCCTGCGCCCCGGAGAAGAGCGTGCGGACGTGGAGCGCGGACGGTTTTACGGGAAGATTCTGGGGATGACGGTGCTTCCCGGGCGAGAGAAATAACACCCGTCTGCTATACTTGCGGCATCGATTTCCGCGGAGGCCGCCATGCACGAGGCAAGGTTCTGGGAGCAGGCCGGGGAAGGACGGGTGCGTTGCGGGCTGTGCCGCTTCACCTGCCTGATCGCACCGGGGCGGCGCGGGCGTTGCGGGGTGCGCGAAAATCATGATGGCACGCTGTTCAGCCTGGTGTACGGCAAATGCGTCGCCGAGCATGTCGACCCGATCGAAAAGAAACCGTTTTTCCACTTCCATCCCGGGTCGCGCAGTTATTCCATTGCCACCGTCGGCTGCAACTTCCGCTGTCTGCACTGCCAGAATTACGAGATCTCCCAGTGGCCGCACGAGCGCAACGGCATCCCCGGCACCGACCTGCCGCCGCGGACGATCGTCGATGGCGCCAGCCGTAACGGCTGCCTCAGCATTGCCTACACCTACACCGAGCCGACCATCTACTTCGAATACGCCTACGATACGGCCGTGCTTGCGCGCCAGGCCGGCTTGAAGAACGTCTTCGTCACCAATGGCTACACCACCACTGCCGCACTGGAAGCAATCGCCCCTTATCTCGATGCGGCCAATGTCGACCTGAAGGCCTTCAGTGACAAATTCTACCGGGAAGTGACCGGCGCCGCGCTGGAAGGGGTGCTGGCCTGTCTGCGCGACTACCGGCGTCTCGGCATCTGGCTAGAGGTGACCACCCTGATCATCCCCGGATGGAACGACGATGCGGCAGAACTGCGCGGCCTGGCCGATTTCATCGCCGGGGAGTTGGGGCGAGAGGTCCCCTGGCATGTTTCGGCGTTCCATCCGACCTACCGGATGCTCGCCCGCCCGCCGCCGCCCGCCGCCACTCTGCAACGTGCCGCCGCCATCGGCCGGGACGCCGGGCTGCGCCAT
>VEPG01000097.1 GCA_012026975.1 Desulfuromonas sp.
CGCCACCAGGTCTTCACCCAGTTTCACGGCCCCCTGGTAGAACTCCACCTTGCTGCTCGTCCGCCCAATCCCCGCCGTCACACCAGCGTCCAGCGTGATCGCCGCCGGCGCGATGTAGCTCGCCTCTTCGGTCGGTGCCGTCAAACTCACTGTCGTCGGCGTTGAAGCTTCCGTCCCGGTATACGCCTCAACCTCAGTAAGCATGCTGTACCCATTCGTATTGCCCGTCACATATACCCGAATCTGGCTGGTTGTTATCGGTGTAAATGTCACCTTGTTCCAAATCTTGTTGTTTCCAGTGATATTCCCTCCCGGCACGACCACCCAATTCGTCCCATTCCAGTACTCAACATTGAAGCTGGTGTTGGGGTAAAGCGTACCGACCATTGCTTCAGTCGGCTCCAAAAGACTCGAGTAATTATCCTGGAGGTTGAATACATCAATTTCGTTAATCGTCTTCTGCCCGCTGAACGTAATCTGAACCCAGTCGGGCGATACGTTAGGGGTATTGTCTCCCCAGAACAGCCCCCCCTTTCGATCGCCATCATTGACCGACGACAAAGTAATAATCGCGGCGCCAACGTATGTGGACGATGCCGTCGCTACCCCACCGTTCGCTGTAGACGCTACATTGGTACGCACCACCGTTCCATCCGTCACCGTCACGTTCACCGCAGCCGAATCCACCGTCGCTGCCAGGCTGCTTACCGCCCTCGCCGTCAACGTGTAACTGCCCACACCCACGCTCGTCCACTGGAACGTGTACGGTGCAACCGTGTCCTCGCCAACCTTGGTCGTCCCCTGATAGAACTCCACCTTGCTGGTGATAAAGTTCGTCCCTTCAGTTACCGTCGCCGCCAGATCGATCGTCCCCGGCGCGATGTAGCTCGCCCCTTCGGTCGGTGCCGTCAAACTCACTGTCGTCGGCGTTGAAGCTTCCGTCCCGGTATACGCCTCAACCTCAGTAAGCATGCTGTACCCATTCGTATTGCCCGTCACATATACCCGAATCTGGCTGGTTGTTATCGGTGTAAATGTCACCTTGTTCCAAATCTTGTTGTTTCCAGTGATATTCCCTCCCGGCACGACCACCCAATTCGTCCCATTCCAGTACTCAACATTGAAGCTGGTGTTGGGGTAAAGCGTACCGACCATTGCTTCAGTCGGCTCCAAAAGACTCGAGTAATTATCCTGGAGGTTGAATACATCAATTTCGTTAATCGTCTTCTGCCCGCTGAACGTAATCTGAACCCAGTCGGGCGATACGTTAGGGGTATTGTCTCCCCAGAACCTGGTACCCCTGCGGTCCCCATCGTTTACCGTCGCCAACGTCATCAGAGATGGATTACTCGGATAGGTCGATGACGCCGTCGCAACTCCGCCATTCGCTGCTAAGGCCACGTTTTTTCTTACAGAAACTGTAATCGAGGACGACGCTATCCAAGCACTGTCGGTCATTGGGACTTTGACCGCCTTGACTCGGTAGTAATATACACAACTGTCTTTCCCAGAAATCGATGCCGAGATTGCCGTCAAACCAGTAGTCACAACTGTTACCGGTCCAGAAGCAAAGTCCGCTGCCGTAGACTCTTCAAGAGTGTACGTCGCCCCCGTCGTGGCCGACTCACCCCAAGAGACCGTATAGTTACCGGTCGTACTATTGGCCGGCACCGTGATCGACGCCGGTGCGGCAACCACCGCCTTGACCAAGGGATCAGGATCGGTGCCGTCCGCAATACCATCGCCATCGGTATCCGCGAGTTTGGGGTTCGTCCCTGCCGCATATTCCTGGACATTGGTCAAACCATCTCCATCCGGATCGCCGCTCGGCCCGTTGGCACCCACCGCACTGTAAGGGTCAAGACCATTCGCCAACTCCCAACTGTTCGGCAGGCCATCGCCATCGAGATCATCCGGCGGCGGGGTGATCGCGCTGAAGTTCACTGTCACCGTCTCGCTGGCACCCGGAACCACCACTACATCGTTGACTGGCAGTTTGCCGCCCATTTCGGTCAAGGCGTCGATATGCCAGTTCATACCGCTGCGTAGCGGCATCCGGTACCAACCGTCGATATCGGTCCGCCCGCCGGAGCGTAACGTGCCGTCGACCGTCCAACCCTGCACATCGATCCCGACCAGGGGAGTGCCACTGCCACTTTCAGTGACCGTCCCCTCGGCCCAGGCCGTCGCTGCATAAACTGTCAGGTCATTACCCGATACCGGGCCACCTGCGACTGTGTAGCTATCGATATGGCTGGACAGCAGACCTTGGGGCCAGATGTTTTCCCCTTTGACCGTGATCGACCAGGTATTGCCGGAAGCCAGCCCGAGACGGTACCCGCCTGATGCACTGCTGACCGACAGCGCCGCCGGCATACCCGCCGCATTCCCGTCAACCGCTTCGACCGGCATGCCCGCCAACGCGGTACCGCTCTCGTCGCGTACCGTTCCGGACGCCAGGGCCGTTGCCGGGGTCAACGTGAAGTTCTTGCCGGAGAGGTTGCCGGCCGTGGCGTCCGCGGCCAGCTCCTGGGTGTAGAATCCCACCAGCCCCTGGCTCGACGGATGACTGCCGATGCTCTCGCCCGGGAGGAGATAAACCGTACAGTTGGCAGCCGGCACCCCCAGCACATAACCGCCGTTATCGTAAGTCAGGGTCCGACTGGACGAACCGTCGGCACAGGCAGCCTCCACCAGCACCCCGGCCCCGGCCGAGCCGGAGATCGTGCGCATCGCCGGTGCCAACACCCGGTCCACGCCCGACAGGTGCTGACCGGCCCCTACGGTCAGAACCTCGGTCCAACCGGCAGCATCGGTCAGGTGTTGCCCGGAATAGTCGAAAGCATTGAGATGGTAGGTCCCCGGCTGTGCCACCGGCAGCGTGTATTGCCCGCCGGCATCAGTAATGGCACTGACGCCGGCTGAGAAAAAACCTTCCCCGGCCAACTGGACCAACACACCCGGCAAGGGATCGGCCCCATCCGTCACCACACCTGAAAGGCTTTGCGCCGCCGTCAGCGGCGTCACTGTCAGACCGTGTTTGAGCGTATGCTTGCCGTCATTCACCCAGAAAATCGTCTGCCCGGACGCATGATGCAAATCGCGGCGGTCGAAAAGGTTCAGGTCGACGGCAATGACCCCGGCAGCCGGATCGAGATCGCGCAGGTTCTCACCGCCGAGAATGCTCTGGTTGTCCCGTACCCGAAAGGCGCGAATGGATGGCTCGCTGGCATCGACCAGGCCGTTGCGGTTGGCATCGATGACCTGTTCGACGTAGATCGTCGGCGTTGACGTCGTGGCAAGATTGCCGACCGTCAGGCGCAGGACCCCCTGGTAGTCGGTCGCATAAGTCGCCGGAGCAAGACTGATGGTCGGACCGGTACCGGGACAGGCATCGCCGACACCATCGCTGTCGGCATCCGCCTGGTCGGGGTTATACACAAAAGGGCAATTATCGGCGTTGTCACCGATGCCGTCGACATCGGCATCGGCCCATTCCATGGGATCGAGCGGGAAAGCGTCGCTACCATCGGCCACGCCATCATTGTCGTCGTCGGGATCGCAGGCATCCCCCAGAGCGTCGCCGTCGAAATTGGCCTGGTCGGCGTTGGCGAGAGACGGGCAGTTGTCGATGTTGTCATTCACGCCGTCGCCGTCGCTGTCGGCAATGACGTAGCCGTCGGCAACATGGAAGACATCGACCCCTGAACCATCGGTCACATACAGTTGCTGGGTGGTGGGATCGTAGACAACGTCAACGACGAGCGTTAGCTTTCCGGCGGCATTGTTGTAATCGCCAAGTTTGGTGAAGGTGCTGTCGAGAACACGCAGGTTCACCAGGAGATAGCGGAGCGCGAAAACACGATCATCGGTGCCACCTTCGAAAGCCAGGCCTCGGGCGGTCGCATTGTCGGCATCGTATAGCACCGGGTTGGAGACGAACGACTGATAGACGCCATCCGTGCCGAAAATGTGCAACCGGGGGTTTTCGATGGATGCGTCGATGATGTACACACGGGACGTTTGCGGGTTGACGGTCATCCCCCCGAAAAACGAACACTTATC
Source organism: Desulfuromonas sp. (assembly GCA_012026975.1). Classification (GTDB taxonomy): domain Bacteria; phylum Desulfobacterota; class Desulfuromonadia; order Desulfuromonadales; family BM103; genus VAUL01. The sequence goes on from VEPG01000097.1 coordinate 4,066, forward strand.
CACGCCGGTCCCGGCACCGCCAAAGGTGGCCAGCCAGGCACCCTCGGGAGAGAACTTTTTGACGTTGTTCTGAAGCGTTCCGCCAACGATGCCACTGTCGCCAACAAAAATATTGCCATCGGCATCCAGGTCGATTTCGTCCGGGACGCCGATGGCTACGCCTGTCAGTGTTCCAGCCTGACTACCATCAGCCGTATTGATGATGATGACGGTATTCGCCTTGGTCGAAACGTAGAGCTTTTGCCCGTCACGGGTGACCGCCACGCCTTTGCCATTTGACTGCAAGACGGCATAATCCCTTACATACGCGCCAAAACGATCAAACTTGAGAATTGACCTCGCCAATTGGTCGGCGACATAAAGATTTCCCTGCCCGTCCACATCAAGTCTGCGTGGATTGGCCATATTCACATTTTGCAGTTCTTTCACCCAGGTAATCTGCGGGAAAGTTGCGGCCGCCAGGCGTGAGGGTAAAAACGTCCCCGAAAACAGCGAAATAGCGGTCACGAATATAGCGAAACGACAGAGAATCCTCATTGCAGCATCCCCAACTTCAAGCAGTATTTAACAGTTTATTAGCGTGATGCCGGTTAGCAATCGGCATCATTGTCATTTTTGAGACAAACCACATGGTAGATATGCGCAAAACATGCCAAGTTTTTCCACAAAAACTTCCTAAAAACAAACGGATAGATGATTTGTTAACTATTCTCATCTTCGGTCTGTTCGGTGAAGTTGGCGGCCAGGATTTGGCATACCATCGTCAGGTCGATATCGTGATCGAGCGGGGTTGAAACCCGCCCCTACGGCGCACAATCGATCCGGAATCCGGGATAATTTTCATCGTCAGACCATTTTGCCGGGTTCGCGGCGATATATTCCCGGATCATCGCCAGGTCGTTGTCGTTGCGAATGACGTGTTCATAATAATTCCGTTGCCAGACCGGATGGGTCGGGGTGTTGCGGTGGATGTTGATGTGTTTGGTAACGGCGGATTTGAATGAACGGATAACCGCGCCCAATGATCCCGGCATAACGTGCGGGGTTGATTTGACATGTAGGGGCGCAGCATGCTGCGCCCCTACGGATGCCACGGATATGCAATTATCTTTCAACACGATGATCCCATGCACATGGTTCGGCATCACGACGAATTCATCCAATGCGACATGCGGGAAATGATCCGGTAAATTGATCCACGATTGTTGCACGATTACCCCGATATCGTTCAGCCGCATCCCTTCATTGACGATTTCCCCGAACAGACATTCCCGTTGCCATGCGCAGATCGTCACAAAATAGGCGCCGGTGGCGGTGTAATCGTAATTGGACAAACGGAGGGAACGACGACGATGGACGTCGGGATGGTACGGCATGGGGTCCTCCGGAAATAGCATGACAACAATTCAAATCATCGTAGGGACACGGCGCGCCCCGACCAACATCGGACCGTAGGGGCGCAGCATGCTGCGCCCCTACATGTCAAATCAACCCCGCATACACCCCTTCCAACACTCCGATCCGCGCCTCCCAAGAATGGTGTTCGACGGCATGGTTGCGGGCCTGCCGGGAGCGCTCCGGCAATCCGGCCGGATCGTCCAGCAACTCCGCCAGTCGACTGGCAAAGTCGACTGGATCACCAAACACAGCGTAGACCCCGACCTCTTCGAGCAACTCCCGGTTGACCGGGGTGTCGAACACCACGCACGGCAGACCGCAGGCCAGATAGTTGAGCAATTTCCCGTTGGCTTCGCTGGCAGACAGCTTGGGAGAAACGGCGATATCGCCGAGGGAGAGGTAACGCGGTGCCTCCGTGTAGTCGATGCGCCCGGTGAAGGTCACCCGCCCCTTCAGTCCAAGTTGTTCTGCCTGCCGAACGTATTCGGCTTCCGGATAACCCATCAACAGTCCGTGGAAGTCGTTGTGCTGCGCCGCCAACCGGGCCAGCACCTCGAGCAGCAAGCCTACCCCCTGGTAATCGGTCATGGCACCGAGATAGACAATGACCCGCTTGTCATTGGGAATTCCGAGCTGCTCTCGGAGATTCGGCTCTTCGGCCATGGGGCGGAATGCATCGATATCGACTGCATCCGGAAGTGCGAACAGACGATCGTTAACCTCGGGAAAAGCCTTCCGAATCGCTTCGGCCGTCGACGTGGCGCTGGTAACGATGGTGTCGGCACGACAGACGATCCAGCGCTCCAGACAGGCAAAAACCCGGTGAAGAAAACCGCCGCGCCGCATGAAGCCATGATCGAGCAGTTCGCCGCACAGACTCCCCTGGCAATCGAACAACAGCGGTGCCTTGACCAACGGCTTGAGGAAAATCCCAACAAAGGCTCCCTCGTGCAAATGAGCATGAATGACATCCGGACGAAAGTAACGTGCCCGACGAAGAGCAGTGAAAAAGAGCAGAACATCGAGGTAGGGCTTGTGCCAGGAGGGACCGGCACTGGTTTTCCGGTACCAGGGGATCCACGGAGTGCGGGTAACAGGGATGCCGCCATGGTCGCGGCCGAGATGATAGGTCACGATTTCGACCTGGTGGCCGCGCTGCCGCAGAGCCTTTGCCTCTTCGTAGATGCGCACATGGCAGCCCCGGTCGGAGAAATATGGGGTCGGGGCGAGCATGAGAATGCGCATGGAGGACCGTCGAATTGTTGCAGGGTTGATGTAGGGGCGCAGCATGCTGCGCCCCTACATTCCCCTCGTCATATTTTCCAGCATCTGCCAGGTGCGTTCGGCCGCCGGGTCGCGCTGCGGAACTCGGGAAAGATACTGTTCCAACGCCGCCTTGGCTTCTTTCGGCTCGCGGCGGCGCAGATGCACCTGGGCCATTTCATGCCAGGCGAGGTAACGACCCGGATCGACGTTCGTCATCGAGCGGGCGGTGGCGAGGAGGGTGTCATCCATCCGCTCTTTGGGCAGACGGTGTTTTGCCAGCCAGTCGCTCGACATGCTGCCCGCCTTGACGAAGATCAGCGCCGTGTCGTCCGCATAAACCAACTCCCATTCGGGGCTAACCCGAAGCAGGTCGAGAAGCGGGTAGCGCTGGCCGGTATCGATCGTCAAAGGTCTATAGACAACCGTGTTGATGCCGAAGCGTACGAAGGTTTCCTGCCACGATGGTTTGCCGGCCATTGCCTCCCAGCCGAGTTGGAACATCTCCGCCGAATTCTGCCTTTGATCCCAGAAAACCCGGTACTCGGGGAACAGCACCCATTCCAGGTACCCCCCCCAGTCATAGGTGTTGTAAATGTTTTGGGGCAGCTTTTCCTGTTTGACGAATTCGGCCGCCGCCACCGGGAAATGCCAGGTGCGCAGGCCGGCATTGAACGGGCCGTAGACCTGCCAGAGCGGCTGGTAGAAAAGCCACCCCCAGGCGCAGGCCGCCAACAGCACGGCAGCCACCAGTACCCGCCGCGACGCAGGGAGGATGCGATCCTTCAGCGGGGCAACCGCGGCGTCCAGATAACTTGGCAGGATCGCCGCCATGCCAAAGTAGAAAAAGGAGATGTGCCGCACCAGCTTCCACCCCATCAGCGCCAGTCCGCCGAGCAGGCAGAGATCGACAAGACTGAAACGCCGCCAGCCGAGCAGCATGATAACAATCGTTGCCGCCAGCGCGTAGAACAACAGGGGGGCGTTCTGGAAGGTCGTGGGGGTCCAGTCCATGATGAAGCCAGCCGTCATCGCCCCGCTCTTCTGTCCGGCCGCATTGACCGAGGCACCCAACTGCGGCGACGCGAGCAGCGTCCGCAGCCAGTCGGCCGGGTAAGGGCTCAGCAGGGAGGCGCCCGCCACCAGCCCAACGGCCAGCAACAGCAGCGGCATGCCTGACCCCCGCCACTGCCGGCGCCAGCCGGCTTCGGCACCCATGCCAACCAGGTAGGCCGCCAGGATTGCCAGAGCCAGAATTGAACCGGCATGCAGGTTGGTCCAGAAGACGGCCAGGGGAAAGAGCCAGAGAACCGCGCGGGACGGCACCGTGCGAAACCGTTCGAGCAACAGGACGAAAATGGCAAAGAGGAGAAAGGTCCAGAGCTGGGGACGCGCCGTCCAGGTGTTGGAACTCAGCAGGAACACCGGCAGCGTCAGAATGACCGCCGGCAGCGAGGCCCCGCGGAGAAGGGCGGTGGCCACCAGGGCGGCGGCGGTTCCGGCGATCATCAGCCCCTTCCAGAGGCTCAACGCCGTATAGCCGCCCAGCGCATGCAGGCCGTAGAGGATCAGGTCGTGGAGCCAGCAGTGTTCGAAGCGGGGAACGTCCGGGGCGAGGGTGAAGAGATCGGTGCGGATGAAGCTGCCGGTATCGACCATGTACCGGCCGGACTGCAGCTGCCAGAAGGTGTCGAAATCGTGGATTTGCGCCACGCCGACCGCAAGGATGGCGAGGAGCATCAGGACAAGACAGACGTATTCGAAACGTTTCATTTTATGTAGGGGCGTGATTTATCGCGCCCGCAACCGGCATTGTTACACATCCATATTGACCGTTTCGCGAATCGTGTAAATCGGCTTGTCCTGGACTTCGTGATAGGTGCGGGTGACCAGTTCGCCGAGCAGGCCGAGGGCGATGAACTGCACGGCGGAAAAGAGCAGCAGCGCCGAGAGAATCAGCAGCGGGTTGCGGTTCATCGACAGCCCCTCGGCGAACTTCATCCACAACGTCAGGGCGAAGGTGACACCCGAGAGAAGACCGGCGCCGAAAGCCCACTTGCCGAACAGCTGCAGGGGGCGGGTGGCATATTTCAGCAGGAACTTGACGGTGACCAGATCGAGCACCACGCGCAGGGTGCGGTCGATCCCGTACTTGCTGACCCCCGCCAGCCGCGGCCGGTGGTCGACCGGGATTTCGGTAACCCGCGCGCCGACCTGAAAGGCCAGAGCCGGCACGAAACGATGCAGTTCGCCGTAGAGGTTGATCTTCTCCAGCACCTCGCGGCGATAGGCCTTGAGGGTGCAGCCGTAATCGTGCAGGTGCACGTGGGTGATGACGGAGATCAGGTGGTTGGCGAGAATCGACGGCAGGCGCCGGGAAAGGAACCGGTCCTGCCGGGACTTGCGCCAGCCGGAAACCACATCGTAGCCTTCATCGATCCTGGCCAACAAACGGGGGATGTCGTCGGGGTTGTTCTGCAGGTCGGCGTCCAACGGCACCACCACCTCGCCCCGCGCCGCGGCAAAGCCGGCAGCCATGGCCGCCGTTTGCCCGTAGTTGCGGGCAAAGCGGATCACCCGGGCGCGGGATTCACGGGCTGCCATTTCTTGCAGAATGGCAAAAGAACGATCGCGGCTGCCGTCATCGACGAAGATTACTTCGGCGGGAATGGAGTGACGGTCAAGGGACGAAAAAACCTGCCGGCAGAGTTCAGGCAGGTTCTCCTCTTCGTTGAATACGGGAACGACGATGGTCAGTTTCATCCCTAGCCCTAGATAAGCTTTTTGATGTTCAATTCCCAACGATGGTCGACGATATTTTCGCCCGTGTCATCAAAGTCGCCGGTACCGTGTTCGTAGCTGGCCTCGACCTTGAACAGCGGGAAGTCGATGCCGATCCCCAAACCGTAGGTCACATAGGTCACCGCCGGATCGTACCACTCGTAACCGACATAGCCGCGCAGGTAGGTATTGGAGGTCGGATAAAACCTGCTACCCAGGGTGAAGTTGCCGTAGGTGCGCTCCAGGCCGGCTTCATCCCCCCAGCTTCGTTCATAGTCAAATGCCTGCTCGAGTTCCAGCCAGCGGCGCTTCCGGCCATTGGTATGGTAGAAATTGTATTTGGCCTTCTGCCGGAGGGAGAGCAGGTTTCTCTCCCGGTCGCCATCGCGCCACATATAGTTCAGCAGCCCGTCGACATTCCAGTTCTGGTTCGGCGTATAGACAGCGTACGTCTCGTGCTCGAAGGTCATATCCGAGCCCGTCGAACCGGTCGAGGACAGTGATTCTCCGAGTCGAGGAGCGGAGAAGCTGCGCTCGCCGAGCTGGTCGCCGATCTCCAGTTCATTGATCATCTTGAGGCGGAAACCGCTGTTGGCATAGTTTAGCCGGTGGGCCAGCTCCCAGTTCTTCTGCTCGTCCTGGTCGTTGACCTTGAGATATTCGTACTTGACAAGCAGACGGTTGGCGAGCCGGCCGCGCCGGTGATCGAGAAACAGCTCGGTCAGGGTGCGCAGGGTGTCGGTGACGGACGAGTCCGGATCGTTCCCGTCATCAAGCCAGCTGTCGCTGCTTTCCGGCTGGAGATGCTTCGACACCGTGTTGTTGAGTTCCCCCTTGCCAAGCACCACTTTTTGCTTGCCCCCTACGCGCAGCGCGGGATCGAGCTGGCGTGATGCGGTGACCTCGGCAACCTGCTCCAGGAAACTGACGTCTTGAGCATCCTCGCCTTCGGGGGTCCCCTGGTAGGAACCGAGGGAGTAGGCCAGCAGCCAGTCGATATCAGTACGGTAACGTGCGTTGGTATAGAACTCCGCGCCGACACGGGCGTTTCGCCCCCGGCCCAGCGTCCCTTCCTTGAATTCGACCTCCAGTTGGGGGTCGAAGCGCAGCGGCCTGGTCATGCCGGTGGCGAGCTTGCCGCTCAGGTAGACGTCATCGCTGGCCGTGTTGCCGGCGGGGAAATCAGCAAAGGTATCTTCCTCCCGCTCCAGCAGCATCTGGACGTAAGCCTGCCGATCGGGACTGATGCTTTGGGTGAGGAATACCGGTACGGAAAGGTCCTTCTCGAGGCGCCCCCCTTGTCTTACGCGTGAAAAGGTACTGGGATTACTGAAGGACGTGCCATTTTTCTTACCGTTGAAGAAGAGGTTGAAATCGAATATCTCTTCCGGATCGGAGCTACGGTTGGGATGATCGATCGTGGTAAAGCTGCCGTCGGTGGAGAGTTTCACCCAGTTGGTCAGCCAGATCCACTGGCGGTAGTCAAGGTGATCGATGGTGCCGAGCAGAAAGGTTTTCTCGGTGAAGCTGTTGCGATTGTCGATATAATCCTGGTAATCATGCAAGCGGTAATGAAACCAGTTGTCCTTTTTGTTGAGCGAGACAAAAGCCAGGTTGCGATCGAGGTAGTGTTCGGGCGTCCGGCCCTCCAGATCACGAACCAGATCCTGGCGAAAATCGACATACAACTTCGGGACCTGCGACAGATATTCCCGGTACTGCCCGGCATAGCTGCCGTTCCTGATCCCGGCGATCAGGGTGCCGCCAAGGGTGTGATGCTCGCCATTGCTTACATCGGTAATGATATTCGAATTGAGGACGCCTCGGCGATAATCACTGACGTAATAGCTTGCGGACTCTCTATCGTAGGCAAAGAGGTGCAACCGGAAGGGGAGACCTCCGGGGGCGAGAAGCACCTCACCGTTATAGAGCGGCTTGAAGTTGGAGAGGGAGAGATCCACGTCACCGAACGTGGTATCCAGAGACCACCATTCGAAACCGAGTCCGAGGTTGTAACTACCGCCCTTGCCGTTGTAGAGGTTCCCGGCAAGCTTGTAAACGGCGGAGTATTTCTGCACAAAATGAGATGCCTCGAAATCCTCGCCGATCGATGATTCCGAGCTGTAGTCAGCAAAACGCCACTCGACTTCCAAGCTCAGTGGCTTGCGCTGGTTTCCCCGGAAGTCGAGCGCCTGAGCCGGTCTGGGCACAGCCGTTAGGCTCATCAGAACCAGAAGCAGGCACGCAGCGGGGATATGAAAAAACCTTACAAGCATCAAGTACCGTTTCAGTTCAGGGATAAACCATGAAAAGTGTTTGCAATTTTCATACCTTTTCGCATGTAACGCAAACCGTCAATATTCCACGTCAACGCCGAGTCAGCCGACACAATCCGGCCGATTGACCGACCCTTCTTCGGTGATATTGCGGACCCCTCCCCCGCTCGCCACCACCGTGCCGCAAAGACACAACGACAATTGTGCAAATAAACAGCAGGGGCGGGTTTCGAACCCGCCCCTATGCAATAAAAAAAGGGGCGGAGTTGCCTCCGCCCCCTGGTACAGCCATGAAATCCCGCTTACTTGATGTGGCAGGCCACGCACAGCTTCGACTGGGCGTTGGTGGTGACCAGGAACGGCGAGAACTCGTCGTCATGAACGTCGTGGCAGGAGGAGCACCACAGGCGGCCACTGAAGAAGTCAACACCAGCGGCGGTGGCTGTGGCAATCGGGTTCAATTCGGCATCGGTGCCATCGGCGGCGGCATAGTCGATGCCGACCGGATGATCATTCTTCAGTGAGTTGGAGCCGTCGAGGATGTCGCCATTGCCGATGCCGAGCGAGGTCGTGGTCAGACCGAGCGGTTGGGCATTGTTCGACGAGTTGGCCGGGTTGAGCAGATCGTCAACCAGGTTGGTGCCGTCGTGGCAGGAGAGGCACAGTTTGGCGTCGGAGTTGTTGAGGGCGGCAAGGTTGCCGTTGGCGCTCGGCTGGGAAGAGGCTTCCAGGGTGGCGCTGTTGTACATGTCGGCCACGGTGAAGGCCGCCGGCATCTTCGAGCGGTTCCACAGCGGCGCACCCGTCACGGTCAGGCTGGCGCCGTGCGGGGTGTGGCAGAAGACGCAGACTTCCGAGTAGTTGGTCGACTTGACGGTGCCGGGACCAGACGTGGAAAGGTTGTGCTTGCTGTTCACAACCGAACTGGCCATGGCGGGGGCGGCGAGCAGCGACAGGGCTGCGGCCATGATGAGAACCTTCTTCATTTTCCTACCTCCTGAGTAGTCGGGAGCCATTCTCCCGTGTGATGGGTTTTATCGGCCAGTGCGTAAAACTTACATGGCCTGTTTTTCTTATTGAAAAAAAGCCCAAGCAAAGACCGTTCCAAAAATAATAACCTTCAACAAAACCCGCAGAATCAACATCTTCCATCTCAAAAAAATCTCACCCCAACACCTCCGCCGGCGACAACTACGCTTTTACACAGTCTCATAGTGGGCATAAAGCGTCACCACCGTCAGACGAAATCGCCGCTCACTTGATCGGATGCTCCGCCAGGTAAGCATCACTCAGGTATTGCCAGACGCTGAAGCGCCGATTGAAGCCATCGGCAATATAGATTTTGTCATTCTTATCGATCCAGATCCCGCCCGGTGTCGAGAACCCCACGGGGCTGGAGGCCGCCCCCGGTCCGCCGGTAAAAAGGAGCAGTTTGCCGTCGGGAGAGTAGGACATCAGCGCCGACTTGCGTACATCGGTAATGTGCAGATTCCCCTCGCTGTCGAAAGCAAGCCCCTTCGGCCCCTCGAAACCGCCGATCACGTCGGCGCGCTCGCCGAACATGTAGAGGAATTTGCCATCGGCATCGAACACCTGCACGCGGGCGTTGAGCTGGTCGGCCACGAAGACGCGATTGTCGCGATCGATCGCCACCCCCTGCGGGGCGCGGAACTGCCCCGGCTCGCCGCCATATGCGCCCCACTCGAACAGCTTTTCGCCATTGCGGGCAAAAACCACGATTTTTGCGGCCTTGCCATCGGAGACATAAACCCGGTCGAGGCGGTCATTGACGGCGACAAAAACCGGATTTTGCAGCGAATCCTTACTGCCGATCATGCTCAACGGCTGATTGTCGGGGCCAAAGACCTTGACCGTATGCTCACCGCCATCGCAAACATAGAGGTTCCCCCGACCATCAATGGTCATCCCCATCGGGCGACCGAACTGGGAAACCGAATTGAGCAGGCGAATCTTGTAGTTGCGCAAGTCGTAAACACGCACTTCCTTGAGATCTATATCGGAGACATAGACCAGTCCCTGGTCGTCCCTGGTCGCAACCCCAAAAGGACGGGCAAAGTACAGCAACGTCGGCTTGCCGAGAAAACCCTCCAGCGTCGCCTGGGTGCTGGTCTTGGGAAAGTCGTCCTGGGAATAATAATTCTGGAGCCACTCCAGGCGCGGACGCTCCGGCAGCGGCGGCCAGAAAACTCTCGGTCTGACCTGCTCCTTGGCACAGGCTGTCGCGAGGAAGAGGACCACCAGGAGGAGGAACAGGTGCAATTGGTTACGTTTCATGGCTTGTATCCCATCTGTATCAATGAGTGGCGAGTGGAATCGACTGTTCCAATAAAGAGGGAACAGACAGCTTATTTCTGATGACAAACTCTACAAAGAAGCATGCGGTCGCTGATATCGCGCACGAACAGTTTTTCCCCCATCCCGCCATGCGGGTTGTGACAACTGGCGCAGGAAAAGCTGCGGCCGGAATTGCTGGGATCGACACTCCCCTGGAGTGGATGCGACTTGCCAGAACTGATACCGCGCAGCACGTGCACTGCGGTATCGACCCCTTCATGGCAGCTGAGGCAGAGAACATTGACCGGTTGGTTCAACTGGGCAATCTCGTCGGTTGCATGGGAGTCGTGGCAGACCAGGCACATCCCGGCTTCGATCGGCCCGTGAACGAACTTGTTCTTACGGAACTCTTCCACCTTGTCGCTGTGGCAATCGCCACAGAGCGACAGATCGGATTGCGGCTTGACCTGGTATTTCGCCGGGGCGCTTTTCTCGTCATGACAATAGGTGCACTGGTAGACCCCGGCGGGTCCGTGAACGTGCTTGCGGTTCAGCATGCGGGCATGACAGGAGGCGCAGGGGTTGGTGGCGGTCACGCCGGCCAGCGCCTTGGCCGTGGGGGTCATATTGTGGCATTTGACGCAGAGAGCTTCGCGTTCGGGGACGTGCATCACATAGGGCTGGTAACCCTTGGGCGGCACAGCGGCCAGATCCTTGAGGAAAAAGACCTTGGCCGACGTTTTGAGCGGCGGCTTACCATCGGCATAGCCTTCAACCACAATGAGGTTCTCACCCGGATCGAGGTCCGGCTCGACAATCAGGAAATCGCCGAATGCCGTGCGGTATTGGGGATTGGAGACGGTAAACACATCGCTCTTGATGCCGTTGATTTCGATGCTGATCCCATCGAGTACGGGGTTGTCCCCCCCTCTGACGATCAGGTAGTCGGAGCGGAGCACATACGTGCCGTCAGCCGGATAAATCAGTTCCAGCGCAACCGCCGGGCCACTCGACATCAGCAGGCTACCCAGCAGGCCCCACAGGAGCAGCAGAGCATATCTCATCATGTCACTCCGAATGATCGGCACCCTCTTTGCTATTGATCGCCGGGATATAGACATCTTCTGGATCGATCGGATGCTGTTTAAGATAATTTTCCGTTAAAAACTGATATTGATTAACGATGCGGTTCATCGAGTCAACGATCCAGATGGCGCTGTCCTGATCGATATCGACCCCCGCGGGAAGATAGAACCCCCCAGGGCTGACGGTCCCGGTAAATCGCTGGCGCCCGCCGATTGTCAACAGATAATCTCCCTCGGTGCTGAAGATCACGAACCGCTTCGCCAGGGAATCGGTGACCACCACCAAGCCGCCCGGCGAAACAGCGATCCCCTTGGGAATCTGAAAGGATCCGTTGGCCGAACCGCGTTCGCCGAAAGCCCGCAAAAATTTCCCGGTGTCGTCGAATACCTGCACCCGGGCATTCAACGTATCTAGAGCGTAGAGCTTCCCATCGACATCGACGTCGACATCCGTCGGGAAGTTGAATTCGCCCTCTCCCGGACCGCGCCGGCCCCAGTCGAACAGGTGCTGCCCCTTGAGATCGAACACCACAATGCGATGTTCCGCCGTGTCCGTCACGTAAAGCCGGTCCCTTGCCATATCGACGGCCAGACCGGTCGGACGCAACAGTTCGTCTCCCCCGATCGTCATGACCAGCGTTTCGTCGGGGCCGAACACCAGTACTTTCCTGGCGATCGTATCGGTGACATAAGCGTTGCCCCGCGGGTCGATGGCGACCCCATACGGCGAGCTGAACACAAAGGGCTCACCGCCGGCAGTACTGAGATACCGCACTTTTTTGGCCGCCCGATCGAGGACCAGAACCTCATGGCGGCCGCTATCGGTGACCATAACCCGTCGACCGTCGGAGGCGACATCCGTCGGTGTATTGAACAGCGCCTCAGGCGCTTCCTTGCCGAAAATCGCCTCCAGCAGCCAATTGTCGGTCCCCTCCCGGTCGAGGTCTTTTTCGACCAGGAAATAATCGACAAACTCGACATGCGGCTCGGCCGGCGGCGGTGGCCAGAAAAAGCGCTGTGGCTTCCCTGCCACCTTGGGCGCACAGCCGGCGAGGCTCATCAAGGCGAACAACACGACAACAGGAAAAAGACGAGCGACGGTTTTCGGCAAGTTCAATGGTCCGATCACGGGTTGTCGATGCGTTTTGAGCGGTCGTAGATCTTCGGGCGGTGACAGCCGACATAACAGGCTGCACCGTTATCCGTCGGCATCCAGCGCAAGGGGATATCCCAATTGCCGAAATGCGGCACCTTGCTCAGCAGAAGCTTCCCCTGATCGGCGCCGTGCACGCCGTGGCAGCTCTTGCAGACACGCGCCTTCACCGGCCGGTTGACGTGGAAGTAGTGCAAATTGCGGTCGCGGTTGCGAAAACCGGTCGCCTCGGTGGTCCGCTCGTACTCGAAGGCATTTTTATCATGGCAGGTGAAGCAGAGGGCAAAATTGCTTTCCTGATAGGAGGTGTAGAAATCCTGGGGATAATAGGCTCTCAGCAACGGCTCGTAATCGGAGGAGTGGGGGGCGTGACACTCCCAGCAACGCCCTTTGGCCACCGGCTCGTGCTGTGATTTGGCCTGTTTGATGATCTTTTCGATCGGGGCGTGGCAAGCCAGGCAAAGGTCGTTCCCCGGCTGGGTCATGAGCATCGGGTTGGCGCTGGCATGGGGCGTGTGGCACATGGCGCAATTTCCGGCAAAAACCGGGCCGTGGACCTTCTTCCCGGAGAGTACCGAATCGTGACACATCAGGCAGAGCTTGCCGCCGGGCTGCAGCAACAGCTTGGCATTGGCGCTCTGATGAGGGTTGTGGCAGTCGACGCAGCCGTCGGCGACCGGAGGATGCACGAAAGGCAGCCCCTTGGCCGGGTCGTCGTGACAGTTGAGGCAGAGAGCCCGACCGTCCGCCGCCAGTTTCATGGAGCCAGCGCCAGGATGCGGCTGGCCGGTGGCGGTGTGGCAGCTCTCGCAGTCGCCATCGGCGACCGGGGGGTGCACCACGGGTGCCCTGCCCATGATGGCATGGCAGTCGACGGTGACGCAGCCCGCGAAAACACCGGTTGCAGAGAGCAGAACCGCGCCCGCAACCAGAAGCATCATCGTCATGAGCCGCTTGTGAACCACGTCAAAGCCTCGACATTTCCAGTTTACCCTGAAAGGGACAGTCCCCATACGGGGACAGTCCCTGCGTTTCATGCAAAAATTACACCGCCGGCTCAAGGTCAGCGGGCGAGGCATGCCTCGCCCCTACATTCCTCACGGCTGATACAAGCAGACCGTACTCAGAGGGACAGTCCCCGTGCGGGGACAGCCCCTTAGCCTCCACCGTAGGAGTGCAGGCCGGAGAGAACCAGGTTGACACCGAGGTAGCAGAAGATCGTGGCGGCGAAGCCGAAGATCGACAGCCAGGCGGCACGCCGGCCGACCCAGCCGCGGGTGAAGCGGGCGTGCAGGAAAGCGGCGTAGATGAACCAGACGATCAGGCTCCAGGTTTCCTTCGGGTCCCAGCTCCAGTAGGTGCCCCAGGCGTAGTTGGCCCAGGCGGCGCCGGTAATGATCCCCAGGGTCAGCATCGGGAAGCCGACCATGATCGCCTTGTAGTTGAGGTCGTCGAGCACCTTGACGCTCGGGAACATGCCGAGGATACCGCCGACCGGATTGCCGGAGGCCGCTTCCTCCTTGCCGACCTTGATCAGGTACATGATCGACACGCCGCAGGCCACGGCGAAGGCGGCATAGCCGATGAAGCAGGTGATGACATGGTAGGTCAGCCAGTTGCTCTGCAGCGCCGGCACCAGCGGAGCGATGGTGGCATCCAGGGTCCACTGCGCCCAGATCATCCCGCCGAAGGCGAAGGGCATGACGAAGGCGCCGATTGCCCGGTACTTGTACTTGAGATCGAAGACCAGGTAGATGAGCAGGATCGACCAGGCGAAAAAGACCACCGACTCATAGAGGTTGGAGAGCGGCGCCTGCTGGTAGCCCATGGCATAGGCTTCGCGCCAGCGCAGACCGATGGCGCCGGTGTTGGCGATAAAACCGATCCAGCTGATGATGGTCGCGCCGAAGCCCACCTGTTCGCTCTTGGACGCGAGATATACGATGAAGACCACCATGGCGATGAAATACGCCGCGGTCGTGATGTTGAACAGCAAGGAACTGGTCATAAAGATGTCTCCTCCGAAAAGGCGTCTGGACTATTTGTCCGCCAGGGCGTCGTTGAGGTCTTTCCTGAGCGTGTCGAAATAAAGGGCGAAGGCCGGCTGGTTGCGATGGGCGCTGCCGCCGAGTTTGACGCCGACCCCCTTGCCGAGCGGTTGAATCGTCACCCACAGGCGGCGGTGGGAGAGGAAGAAGGCGCCACATGAGCCGGCCACCATCAGGAAGCAGCCGAGCCAGACCACCCAGACGCCGGGATCCTTGGCCACCTGCAGGCCGGTGTAGTAGCTCTGCTCCATGCCGGTCAGGGAGAAGATGTAATCGCCGCCGCGCTGAGCGTCGAACTCGGGGAAGTTCTGCAGCACGATGAACGGGTTGCCGTGCTGGCCGTCCGCGGTGTTGACATGCATCTGCACGGCGGGACCGAAGCGGTCGTAGCTCTGGGTGGAGTTGGTGACGGCAAAGGAGGCCCCACCGGGGAGCGGTACATGTTCACCCTGGCGGGCGGCGACATCGATCGTCTTGCCGGTGGCGCGCTCGCGGACGCGGAAGCGGAAGGTCGCATCACCGGCCGGGCCGTAGCTCGACTGGTAGAAGGTGATGCCGTTGAAGCTCAGCGGGTCGTTGACCTCGATCTTCTTCTTCAGCACCTCCTGGCCGTTCTGCAGAACCACCAAGTCACTGCTGAACTCCTTGGGACGCTGGGAGTCACCGTAGAATTCGACGTCGAAGTTGTCGCAGCGCACCGAGAAGTCGAGCTTGATCGGCTCCTTGCCACCGCGCGGCCAAACCTGGTCGATGGCGCTGCCTTCAACGATATTGACGTAGGCCTTGTACCCCCAGAGGTTGCCGATCATCGCACCGATGAAGATGATCAGGATCGAGCTGTGGGTGATGTAAACGCCAAAGCGGGAGAGCGCCCCCTTTTCGGCGTAGAGATGGATCTTGCCATCCTGCTCGGTGATCACCGGAGCAGCAAAACGGTTCTTCAGCAGATTGACCACCTGGTCGCGGACACCGTCGAGCGTCCCCTTGGCGGCCACCACTTCCTCGACGTTGCTCAGCGAGCGGAAAAAGCCGTCGTCCACCACCAGCCTTGGCTCGCGCACGGTCTTCCAGACATGCGGGAAACGTTTGATCGAGCAGCAGATCAGGTTGACGGCGAAGAGGCCCATCAGCGACAGGAACCACCAGGAGTGGTACATGTCGAAGGCATTGATCGACTTGTCGAGAAACTTGAGGGTGTCGAGACTCCAGCCGGTCTTGGCGGCCATTTCTTCCGGCGTCATCCCCTGCTCGATAACGGTGCCGATGATCGAGGTGCCGGCCAGCAGGATCAAAGTGATGATCGCCAGCTTCAGGGAACAGAAAAAATCCCAGATGCTGTCAATTAAGTTGTGGTCTTTGCTCAAGGCGATCTCCTGTAAAAGAGGGGGCGGCGTGCGCCCCAGCGCACCTGCCCCCCGGATGTTAACTTATGCAGTGTAATGTGGGTGTTTTGCGGGTGTCAAGGGAAAGGGGGGAAATCCTTTGCCAGCTTCTGTTGCAGCGCCTTGGCCTTGGTTTCGACGCCGGCAGCCATTTCGGCCTTGAATTCGACCAGTTTGCGGGACAGGTCGGCATCACCGAGGGCTAGGATCTGCACGGCGAGGATGCCGGCATTGCGCGCCCCGGCCTTGCCGATCGCCACGGTCGCCACCGGGATACCGGCCGGCATCTGCACCATGGCCAGCAGGGCGTCGAGGCCTTGCAGCGACGTGCTGTCGATCGGTACGGCAATCACCGGCAGGATGGTTTCGGCCGCCACCACCCCGGCCAGATGTGCCGCCGCGCCGGCACCGGCAATGATGACCCCGACGCCGCGCTCACGGGCACCGCGGACAATGCCGGCGGTGCGCTCCGGGGTGCGATGGGCGCTGGAGACCGTCATCTCGAAAGGGACGCCAAACTGGTTAAGGACCCTGGCGGCCTCGACCATCACCTCATAGTCGTTGTCGCTGCCCATCAGGATGGAGACGAGGGGTTGGTGGGACATGGTGGCTTCTCCGTGGGTGTGATCTTTTTTGTGTAGGGGCAAGGCATGCCTTGCCCAGGGCGCAGCATGCTGCACCTCTACCAATTCCATTCCTTACCGCTCCAACGCCTTCCGGCCGATGTCCGTCCGGTAGTGCACCCCTTCCCAGTTGATGGTTCGCACCCCCTGGTAGGCCTTGGCGATGGCGGCGGCGACGGTCGGGCCGCGACCGGTGACGCCGAGGACGCGGCCGCCGCTGTTGACGATCCGTCCGTCCTGCTCGGCCGTCCCGGCGTGGAAGACCACCAGGTCGTCGATCTTTGCCGCCTGGTCGAGGCCATTGATCGGAAACCCCTTGGCGAAGTCGCCGGGATAGCCGCCGGAAGCCATGACCACGCAGACCGCGGCCTGGTCATGCCATTCCAGTTCGATACCGGAAAGATCGCCGCGGGCGCAGGCCATCAGCACCGGCACCAGATCGGACTTCAGGCGCATCAGCAGCGGCTGGCACTCCGGGTCGCCGAAGCGGGCGTTGAACTCAAGGGTCTTGACCTCGCCATTCTTGATCATCAGCCCGGCGTAGAGCACCCCCTGGTAGCGGCGACCTTCGGCCGCCATGCCGTCAACGGCCCGGCGCATGACTTCCTGCATGGCTTTTTCATGAACAGCTGGGGTGACCACCGGGGCGGGCGAGTAGGCGCCCATGCCACCGGTGTTTGGTCCCTGGTCGCCGTCAAACACCGGCTTGTGATCCTGGGCGCTGGCCAGCGGGATGATGCTTTTGCCGTCGGTGAAGGCCAGGAACGAGGCTTCCTCCCCTTCGAGAAACTCCTCGATGACCACCCGTGCCCCGGCCGCACCGAAGGCGTCGCCGGAGAGCATGTCGCGTACCGCGTCCTGGGCTTCGGTGACGGTCCGGGCGACGATTACCCCCTTGCCGGCGGCGAGACCGTCGGCTTTGACCACGATCGGCGCACCATGCCTGGCGATGAACGCCAGTGCCGGCTCGGCTTCGGTAAAGACCTCGTAGAAGGCGGTCGGCACCTGATATTTCTTCATTAAATCTTTGGAGAACGCCTTGCTCGCCTCGATGATCGCCGCGTTCCGGCGGGCACCGAAGATAAGCAGGCCGGCCGCCTCGAAGCGGTCGACGATCCCCAGGGAGAGCGGCAATTCCGGTCCGACCACGGTGAGGTCGATGCGGTGAGTGGTCGCAAACGCCAGCAAGCCGTCCAGGTCGTCGACCTTCAAGGGGACGTTGACTGCCAGTTGGCCGATCCCCGGGTTGCCGGGGGCACAGAATATTTTTGAAACCAGCGGCGACTGGGCGATTTTCCAGACCAGCGCATGCTCGCGCCCGCCCCCGCCGATTATCAGGACTTTCATCTCCGAACTCCTACCAAAAGGGCATAGGTCCCATAAGTCGTATATGACCCATGGGACCCATATTTTCTAGTGTCTGAAATGCCGCATCCCCGTGAACACCATCGCCAGGCCGTGCTCGTCGGCGGCGGCGATCACCTCG
>VEPG01000102.1 GCA_012026975.1 Desulfuromonas sp.
GTGCTTCCGTCTCGGCGGGGCGGGCCAGGGTCGCCCGGGAGAAATCCGGTTCGCCGCCGAAGCCTGGCGTCTCTTCGCTGTCTCCATCGGAGAAGTCGATCTCGCCGAAGCTCAAGCCGGCTTCGTCACGCCCTTTGGTGACTTTCTCCTCGGTCTTGGATTCGAAGTTCGGTTCGTCGAAGTCGAAAGACGGACCTTCCTCTTGTGCCGGCTGATCCCATGGGGAGGCGGCGGTATCGTCACCAAAGGCCGGCTCCTCCGCCGCGGAGCTCTCGAAGGTGTCCCCGGAACCGAATTCGAAGCCCTCGGCGGCTTCCGTCGCGGGCGGTTCCATCTCTGGTGCCGACGTTTCGAAAGCATCCCCGGAACCGAACTCGAAAGTTTCCGTGGGTTCCGCCGCGGGCGGTTCCGCTGTTGACGCCTGACTCTCAAAGGTGCCCACGGAGTCAAATTCGAAACTTTCGACAGGCTCCACCGGGGACGCTTCCTGGCCGAACGCGGCTGCTTCCTCGCCGGTCTCCGGTTCAAAGCCGAACTCTTTCAGCCCCGAAGCCTCCACTTCGGCCGCAAGGTCGAAACTCTCCGTCGCCGGGGCCTCCGCTTCGACCGAAAAGTCGAAAGCGGAGCTGTCGGCGGCAGTTTCGAGCCCCCCGTCCTCGGCGAAGGCCTGGTCGAAAGCAAATTCGGCGGGGCCGGCCGCGGGAGGAATGGCCACCGGCTCTTCGGTTTCAGCGAAGGTCGCGTCGAAGTCGAGTTCGCCAGGCATCCCGCTGGCGCCCGTCAAGGGTTCACTGCCAAAGTCCCCGGTCGCCGGCGCGGGTTCCTCGTCGACGGACGGTTCCGTTGGGGTGGAGGTGTCGGCAAAGGAGAAGTCCTCCGCCAGTTCACTATCGCCCGGCCCCGGCCCCATCGATTGTTCCAGACCACTGAAGTCGAGCTCCACTTCCCCGGCCGCGACGGCGGCCGGCTCGATGCTCGGGGCAGCCGGGGGCTCGGGAGATTCAAAAGATTCAGATGGCTCAGATGGCTCAGATGGCTCAGAAGGCTCTGGGGGCGGTTCGAGGGGTGCCGGCGCCGCCGGGGTGGTTTCCTCGTCGGTGACCCGCTCCATGTTGAAATCGCCGTAGTCGACGGTCGCTTCGGCCTGGGAAGCTTCCGGCGGCAGGACGGTGAACACATGCTTGCATTTTGAACAGCGGACCTTGGTGCCCCCTGGCTTGAGTTTCTCGTCGGCCATGCGAAACTTGGCCTGGCACTCTTCACAGGTGATGATCATCAGATTCTCCCCCGGCCGCCTGCCACTCAGGAACCAGTCTTGATCAGGTAGATGTCGGGAAGCCCGCGATAGCGTTCGTCGTAGTCGAGGCCGTAGCCAACGATGAAGCCTTTGTCCAAGGTGAAGCCGACGTAGTCGACCGGCACTTCCGTGGCGCGCTGCGCCCTTTTGTCGACCAGGGTGCAGACCCGCAGGCTCGCCGGTTCACGCAGCAGCAGGAGGTTGCAGAGCGCTTCCAGGGTGTAGCCGCTGTCGACGATATCCTCGACGATCAGGACATGGCGGCCGCGGATCGGCATCTCCAGATCCTTGCGAATCTCGACGATTCCGGAGGAACGGGTTTCCGAGCCGTAGCTGGCGATCCGCACGAAATCGATGTCGACCGGTGTGCTGACGGTGCGCGCCAGGTCGGCGACAAATAGGAAGGAGCCTTTGAGAATGCCGACCAGGAGAAGATCGCGGCCAGCGTAATCACGGTCGATTTCGCGGGCCAGTGCCTCCACCCGCGCGGCGATTTCCGTACGCGGGTAGAGCAGGGTCATGGCGGGCTGGGCCGCGGGGAGTCCGGTCGTCGACATGTTAGTACTTTCATATAGCAAAGCCGCTTAATCAAGTCAATTTTCTCGCCGTCGCCGAAGGGGTTGGCGACGGTGCCGGCGGCTGTGCTATACTGACTTCGATTTAACGAAAAAGGAGTCAGAACGATGCGTCTATCGATGCTTGCCTGTACCGCTTGCGCTCTCCTGCTGATGACCTGCCCCGCCTGGGCCGCGCCGACGGTCAATGTTCCCCAGCCCGATTATGATTTCGGTACGATCTACCAGGGCGAAAACGTGCGCCACGCCTTCAGCTTTTCCAACAGCGGCAATGTTCCGCTGACGGTTGAAAAGGTGTCCAGCTCCTGTGGCTGCACCGCGGCCCTGGCCTCGGCGAAAACCCTGGCTCCGGGCGAGAGCGGCGAGATCCAGACGACTTTTGACAGCACCCGGTTCCGCGGTGCCATCAGCAAAACGGTTTATCTCTACACCAACGATCCGGCCCAACCGATGGTGCAGTTGCATCTGAATGGGAAAATTCAGGAAGAGGTGGCCCTCGATCCGCAACTGGTCAACTTCGGCGCGGTGGCTCCCAAGCGTACGGTCAAATCGACGGTCAGCCTGATCAACCAGGGGAAGCGCGAAATCCGGCTTGAGGGGCTGGAAACCACCACCCCGGAGTTGACCGCGCGGTTCAGTGCCGAGACCATCCCGGCCGGCGGCAAGGTTTCGGTCGAACTGACCCTGACCCCCAAGCCGGGGCAGCCCCGTTTCAGCGGCTATGTGCTGTACAAGGCCGCCGGCGCCATCCGGCACGACCTGCGCATCCCTGTCTACGCCGATCTCGGCGAACATTCCGCCAGTCTGCATTGAACGATGGCCGGTCCGCTCTCCACTTGCGGACCGGCCATCAACGATTATAATCATCCCTGATCGCAATGACCGGCGGGGACCTCTCGCACCCGCAGGAGCCCGGATGGATTCGCAGTCCGCACCATCGCCGCAGCGGCGGCAGTTCCTGTACATCATCCTCGGCGGCACGGCGGCGCTTTTTGCCGGTTTGGCCGCCTGGCCGGTCTGGCGCTACCTGTTGCCGGGCAGGAAGGCCGATGCCGAAGCAAGGGTCCCGGTGCCCCGCGGCGATGTTTCTCCGGGGAAGGCCTATTTCTTCAACTTCCGGGGTCAGCCGGCCGTAATCCTGCAACCGGCTCCCGGCAAATTTGTCGCCCTGTCGGCGGTGTGCACCCATCTGGGCTGCATCGTGCAATGGCTTCCGGACCAGAAGGAGTTTCAGTGCCCGTGCCACGGCGGGCGTTTCAATCCCGAAGGCCAGGTGCTGGGGGGGCCGCCTCCCAAACCTCTCGCGCTCCTGCCGCTGACCCTTGAGGGCGACCAGCTTCTGGTCGGCTAGACGATGGACTTGAAAAAGCGTCTGATCGACTTCGTGGATATACGTCTCGGCGTGCGGGACCTGCTGGCGCAGAACCTCACCAAATACCTGCTCCCCCGCAACATCAACGCCTGGTACACCCTCGGCGCGGTCCTGCTGACCCTGTTCACGGTTCAGGTCGCCACCGGCATCATGCTGCTCATCTATTACGTTCCCAACCCGACGGAGGCCTTCAAGAGCATCGAACGGATCATGAACGAGATCCCGTTCGGGTGGCTGATCCGCAACCTGCATGCGGTCGGGGCCAATGTCATCGTCATCGCCCTGCTGCTGCACATGCTCTCGGTGCTGTTCATGGCCAGCTACAAGCGCCCGCGGGAGCTGACCTGGCTCTCCGGCTTCCTGATCTTCAACCTGGCCCTGGGCCTCTGCCTGACCGGTTATCTGCTCCCCTGGAGCCAGCTCTCCTTCTGGGCGACCACGGTGGCAACCGACGCCGCCGGGGCGATCCCGGTCGTCGGCGACGAGATCGTCCGCTTCCTGCGCGGCGGCAGCATGGTCAACGAGGCGACGCTGGGGCGCTTCTTCGCCCTGCATGTCATGGGTCTGCCGCTGCTGCTCGGCGGACTGGTCGGTTTCCATCTGTTCTGCGTGCGGCGCGCCGGAGTTTCGCGGCCGCCGTTTGGCCCGGATTACCGGCCGCGTGAGTTGCCGGATCACTTCGAACACGAGGAGCACCCCGGCGGCATCCCGTTTTTCCCGAACTATGTCATCAAGGACCTGGCGGTCATCTGTTTCTTCCTGGCCTTCCTGCTGGCCATCGTCTTCTTCGCGCCGACGCTGTTCTTCCCGGAATCGGCCTTCATGCCTGCCGACCCCTTTGTGACCCCGCCCCACATCAAGCCCGAGTGGTATTTTCTCTGGGCTTACCAGACGCTCAAGA
>VEPG01000111.1:0-9073 GCA_012026975.1 Desulfuromonas sp.
CCTTCATGCTGCCGACCGCCGAGACCGAAATGATCCTTTGCACGCCGAGTTTTTTCATTCCGTAAATATTGGCGCGGTAGGGAACTTCCGAAGGGAGCAGGCGGTGGCCCTTGCCGTGGCGCGGCAGAAAGACCAGCTTCACCCCTTCAAGTGTTCCGGTGACATAGCTGTCACTAGGTGCACCGAAGGGGGTGTCGAGAGTCACTTCCCGCAGTTCCGTCAGCCCTTCGATCTCGTAGAGGCCGCTGCCGCCGATGACGCCGATGGTGGTTTGGGACATGGAAAACTCCTTCAAAAAAAGATTTAAGACGCAGGATTTAAGACTTAAGACTTAAGAAAAGGCTTCATGCGTCTTGACGTTTGTGTCTGCCCTTCAAGTCAGCAGCTTTTGCTCTTCCAGTTTTCCCTTAAGCTGACCGCAGGCGGCGGAGATGTCCTGTCCCTTGCTGGCACGACGGATGGCGACGATGTTGCGGTTGAGCAAGTGGCGCTGGAACGCCTCAATGGCAGCCGGGTCCGGAGCCAGAAACGCCGAGCCGGCATGCTCGTTGAACGGGATCAGATTTACTTTGGCCTTGACCCCGTGCAGCAGTTTCACCAGACGTCTGGCATCGTCGAGCGAGTCGTTGACACCGCGGATCAGGATGTACTCGAAGGTGATGCGCTGGCGCGGCAACAGGGGATACTCGCGGCAGGCGCGCATCAGTTCCGCGAGCGGGTAGCGGCGATTGATCGGCATCAGTTCGTTGCGCACCGCGTCGGTGGTGGCATTGAGCGATACCGCCAGGTTGACGCAAACACGCCGCCCGAACTCCAGCATTTCCGGTACCAGCCCCGAGGTGGAGAGGGTCACCTTGCGCGTGCTGTAGTCGAAGCCCGATGTGCTGCAGAGGATCTCCAGGGCGCGCACCACGTTGTCGAGATTGTGCAGCGGCTCCCCCATCCCCATCAGCACAATGTTGTCCACCGGGAAACTCGCGCGTACCGCGCACACCTGGTTGACGATTTCCGCCGCGGTGAGATTGCGGGTCAGGCCAAAGGTGCCGGTCAGGCAGAAAGCGCATTGCATGGCGCAGCCGACCTGGGTGGAGATGCATAGTGTCGCCCGCCCCTCCTCCATCGGGATCAGCACGGTCTCGACGCTCTGCCCATCCGCCAGCCGGAAGAGGAACTTGCGGGTGCCATCACGGCTGACCTCCTCGAACTCCGGGACGAAGGACGAAACCACCGCCCGCTCCGCCAGTTCCTCGCGAAAGGCCTTGGCCAGATCGGTCATGGCGGCAAAGTCGGTCACGCCGCGCGGATAGATCCAGCGCAGCAGCTGCCCGGCCCGAAAACGCTCCTTGCCGAGCCCGGTCAGGAAGGCCTCCAGTTCGAGGGGGGAGAGATTTTTCAGGTCGATTAGTGGACTCATCTTGAGTATTTCAATGTAGGGGTGGATGGCGTCCGCCCAGGGCGCATGCCATGCGCCCCTACACCAGCATCAAATACACCGTAAAGCAAAAGGGGACAGAATTCAATTCTGTCCCCTTTTGCCGGAATGCGACGGCCGTAACCGACTCTTACAGCAGTTCCAGCCCGGAGAAGAAGTAGGGAATTTCAAAGGCGGCGGTTTCAGGGGCGTCGGAGCCGTGGGTGGCGTTCTCGCCGATCGATTTGCCGAACTCCTTGCGCAGGGTGCCGGCCTCGGCCTGGGCCGGATTGGTGGCGCCCATCAGGTCGCGCCACTTTTTGATGGCCCCATCGGCTTCAAGCACCATGACCACGCACGGGCCGCTGCTCATGAAGTCGGTCAGTTCGCCGAAGAACGGACGTTCCTTGTGCACATAATAGAAACCTTCGGCCTCGACCTTGCTCATGTACAGCTTCTTCAGGCCGACGACCTTGAACCCTTCGGCGTAGATGCGGGCCAGGATTTTGCCGGCGTCGCCGGCGGCAAAAGCATCCGGCTTGATGATCGCGAATGTCCGTTCCATTGTATTCCTCCACAGGTTGTATTGATTGTTGAAAGCCCCGCGCTTTTAGCACTCTAGCGGCGAATTGTCAAGATTCAGGCGGCTCACGCCGCCTGCCCCTTCTGCCCGCTCTTGAACAGATAATAATCATAGTCCCCCTCATAGGGGATCATCTCGCCATGATCGATGGCGAAAACCCGGGTGACCAGGGAGCGCAGGAAGTGGCGGTCATGGCTGACCAGCACCACGGTGCCGGTGAACTTCTGCAACGCTTCCAGCAGAATCTCGCGCGACTGGATGTCGAGATGATTGGTCGGTTCGTCGAGAATCAGCAGGTTCAAGGGGCGGGCCAGCAGGGTCGCCAGCACCACCCGGCTTTTCTCGCCGCCGGAGAGCTTGTCGATGCGCTTGTCAACGTCGTCCCCCTGGAAGAGGAAGGCTGCGCAGAGGTTGCGCAGCACGCCGATGGTCGCAGTCGGCAGGGCATCCTGCACCGTCTCGAATACACTTTTCTTCGGGTCGAGCACATCCATGGCGTGCTGGCTGAAGTAACCGGAGTTGACGTTGGCGCCGAGCGTCGCACTGCCAGCGGTCGGTTCGGTCTGCCCGGCCAGCACCTTGAGGAAGGTCGACTTGCCGGCACCGTTGACGCCAACTACCGCCACCTTGTCGCCGCGGCGGATTGTCCCGGAGACGCCGCCGAACACCGACTTTTCGCCTCCTTCCGGCAAATTCCACACCTTGCCGAGGTTGTCGATGCGGAAAACGTCGTCGCCACTGCGCGGCGGCTCGTTGAATTCGAAGCGGATCAGCCGCTGCTCGGCGGGGATCTCGCTGCGATCGATCTTCTCGCGCTTCTTCCCCCGTGATTGAACCTGGGCGGCATGGGAGGCACGGGCGGCGAAGCGGGCGATGAACTCCTCCTCCTTCTCCAGCATCTCCTGCTGACGACGATGGCTGGCCAGCAGCTGCTCCCGGCGGATCTCCCGCTCACGCAGGTAGAAGTCATAATTCCCGCCGTAGGTGGTGATAGTACCACCCGCCACCTCGATGATCCGTGTCACCAGTCGATTCATGAAGTCGCGGTCGTGGCTGGTCATCAACAGCGCCCCCTTGAATTCCGAGGCCAGCCACTCCTCCAGCCAGACAATCGATTCGACGTCGAGATGGTTGGTCGGCTCGTCAAGCAGGAGCACGTCGGGATTGATGGTCAGGATCCTGGCCAGGGCAATGCGCATCTTCCAGCCGCCGCTGAACGACTCGACCGGACGGTGATAGGCATCGGGACCGATGCCGAGGCCGGTCAGCACTGCCTGGGCACGGGCCTCGAGGTCGTAGCCGCCGCGGTGCTCAAACTCCTCTTGGGCATCGCCGTAGCGGGCCAGCAGATCGGCCATGGCATCATCCGCCATCGGCTGGCACATGGCCGCCTCCATGGCCCGGATCTCCTCCCCCAGAGCCACGGTACGGGCCGAAGCCGCCATCACCTCCTGCAGGGCCGAGCGTCCGCTCATCTCGCCGACATCCTGGGAGAAGTAGCCGATCACCGTATTTTTGCCACAGGTGATCTCGCCGGCATCGGCGTGCTCCTCACCGGTGATCAGCCGAAAGATGGTGGTCTTGCCGGCGCCGTTGGGGCCGACCAGGCCGTTGCGGCTGCCGGGGAGAATCTGGAAGCTGGCGTTTTTGAAAAGAATCCTCTCGCCGTGCTGACGAGTCAGGTTGTTCAGATGGATCATGCGCGAGAAGCCTCCGAAAAAAGTCCCGCACTGCTAGCACGAAGGACTATTGTCAGACAAGCAAAAAGCAGGTTCAGGATGGCACGGGATGACGGCAGGGACTAGCGGTTAAGTCCCTGCCTGTCGGCCGTTACGTGCAGACCGCAGTGAACGCACCTGCGAATAGGCAGGAAGGTAGGACCGTTGGTGTGAAAGGGTTTAAGGCAGCGCGGGCACTTGACGACCGTTGCCAAACCAACCGCAACGCAAAGCAGAACAACCCAGAGGCCGAACAGCATGCTCAAGGTGCCGCTGGACAGCCGCAGCTGCAAAGCAATTAACAGCCCCGGTACATAGATGGCGATGGTTGCCCATAATATCCAGCGGAATTTGCGGACATTGGCCAACCCCTGGCGGATGACTGCCGGGTCAGGCTGCGTGCTGTCGGTCAAAAGCTTTCCCCTCTCAAAGACAATCCGGCGAACCTGGTCTCAATAGCGAGCGTCGGCGTACTCCACCCAGCCGCCGGCTTCGACCAGAGCCTTGTCGAAGGGGCTGATCTCGAAAGTGAAACTCTCCTCGCGACCGTTGCCGCGCGCGATCAACAGCTGTTCCTTGAGATGCACCTCGACTTCGACCTTGCCGGCCGCGGCCTCTTCCAGGTCAAACAGCCGCTGGATCTCGGCGGCCGGCAGTTCGATGGCCAGCATCCCGCAGTTGAACATGTTCTGACGGAAGATGCGCGCATAGCTCTCGGCAACAATGGTGTGAATGTCGTTGACCTCGAAGACCCACGGGGCATGCTCGCGGGAGGAACCGCAACCGAAGTTGGCGCGGGAAACCACCACCCTGGCACGTTTCAACTCATCCCCTTTCGGGTCGAACCCTTCCAGCTTGAGGTCTTCGAGACAATAAGGCGTGAGCGCCTCCTTGGTCACTTCGGTCAGATACTTGGCCGGGATGATCTCGTCGGTATTGATGTCGGCCCGGTCGAGAAAGAGCGCCGGCCCGCCGAAAGTCTTTTTCATGATTCAATATCTCCTATAAAAATCGCGTAGGGGCGTGATTTATCACGCCCTGGGCGCAATGAATTGCGCCCCTACAGGAATGACAAGGCCGCCCTACAACGTCCTGGCGTCGGTGATGACGCCGGTGATGGCTGCGGCCGCCGCGGAGGCGGGACTCATCAGGTGGACCATGCCACCCTTCCCCATTCGCCCGTTGAAGTTGCGGTTGCTGGTCGAGGCGCACACCTCCCCCTCGGCCAGGACGCCGTTGCTCATGCCGAGACAGGCGCCACAGGTCGGGTTGGTCACGCAGAAACCGGCATCCATGAAGATCTGGATGATCCCTTCGGCCAATGCCTCCTGGAAGATCTTCGGCGTTGCCGGCGAGACGATGCCGCGCACCGAATCGGCAATCTTGCGCCCCTTGAGCACTTCGGCGGCCTGGCGCAGGTCTTCGATGCGGCCGTTGGTACAGGTGCCGATGTAGACCTGGTCGACCCTGGTGCCGGCCATTTCCTTGACGGTTTTTACACAATCGGGCTTGAACCCGAAAGTCACTTGCGGCTCCAGCGTCGAAACATCGATATTCAGAACCTTTTCGTACTGCGCATCGGCATCCGCGCACCACTTGCCGTACTCGGCCAGGGCGGCTTCCCTGTTGGCAAATTCGGTCTGGATGAACGGCCAGAGGTAGTTGACGGTCGTCATGTCCGGCTGGCAGATGCCACAGGTGCCGCCGGCCTCGATGGCCATGTTGCACAGGGTCATGCGCGCATCCATGCTCATTGCCTCGACGATCGGGCCGTGGAATTCGATGACCCGGTCGGTGGCGCCGTTGACCCCAAGCTGGCCGATGACGAAGAGAATCACGTCCTTGGCCACCACCCCTGCCTGCAAAGTGCCGGTCAGGTTGACGCGGATCGTCGTCGGCTCCCGAAAGGCGCAGACTCCCTTGAGGATGCCGACCTCCAGGTCGGTGGTGCCGACACCGGCGGCAAAGGCGCCGAAGGCACCGTGGGTGCAGGTGTGCGAGTCGCCCATGATCACGGTGAAACCGGGGCGGATGTAGCCTTTCTCCGGGAAGAGCGCGTGACAGACGCCATTGCGGCCGACATCGAAGAAGTCCTTGATCTGGTGACGATGCGCCCAGTCACGCAGCATCTTGGCCTGCAGCGCGGTCTTGCTGTCTTTGGACGGGGTGACGTGATCGATGACGGCCTTGATCTTCCCGGTATCGAACACCCGGTCCTTGCCGCGCCACTCCAGATCGGCGATCGCCACCGGCGTGGTGATCTCGTGACAGAGCACCCGATCGATATCAAGCACCCTGGTTCCCGGGAACGGCTCATCGCGCAGGTGCGCAGCAAAAATCTTTTCAGCTGTGGTCTGGCCCATGCTTCTCTCCTCAAAATTCAGGTTAAAGGTCCAAGGCCAAAGGTTCAGGATTTAACCTTTAACCCTTTGCCTTTTGCCTGGTTCTTAGCTTACAGCTGGTGCGGATTTTTCTTCGCTTTCGACATCCCCTTGTTCAACGCATTGATGAACGCCTTGGCGCTCGCCACGATGATGTCGGAATGCGCTCCCTGCCCCAGCACCTCGCGGCCATCGACTTCGAGACGCACCGTGCATTCGCCAAGGGCATCGGTGCCGCCGGTGATCGAGCCGATGCCGAAATGCAGCAGCTTCGGCTCCATTTTGGTCAGTTTCTTGATCGCCTTGAAGGTGGCGTCGACCGGGCCGTCGCCAAGCACCGCGGTCTTCTTGACCTTGCCGTTGATCTCCAGTTCGACCGTGGCGGTCGGCGCCGAGAACGACCCGGATGAGACGCTCATCTGCACCAGCTTGATGACCTCGGGGATGCGCACCACCTCGTCGGCGACAATGGCGTCGAGGTCCTCGTCGAAGATTTCCTTCTTCAGGTCGGCCAGCGCCTTGAAGCGCACAAAGGCCTTCTCAATGTCTTCCTTGGACAGATCATGGCCCAACTCCTTGAGACGAGCGATGAAGGCGTGCCGGCCGGAATGCTTGCCAAGCACCAGCTTGTTGGCATTCAGACCGATCGATTCGGGAGTCATGATCTCGTAGGTGCTCTTCTCCATCAGCACGCCGTGCTGGTGGATCCCCGCCTCGTGGGCGAAGGCATTGGCGCCGACAATCGCCTTGTTCGGCTGCACCACGATGCCGGTGATGGTCGAGAGCAGGCGGCTCGCCGCGTAGATGTGCTCGGTATTGACCCGGGTCTCGTACGGCATGATGTCGCGCCGCGTACGCAGCGTCATCACCACCTCTTCCAGCGAGCAGTTGCCGGCCCGTTCGCCAATGCCGTTGATGGTGCATTCAACCTGTCCGGCGCCGGCCTGGACCGCGGCCAGCGAGTTGGCCACGGAGAGACCGAGATCGTTGTGACAGTGCACGGAGATCACGGCCTGCTCGATGTTCGGCACGTTTTCCTTCAGGTAGCGGATGATATTGAAATATTCCGACGGGATGGTGTAGCCGACCGTGTCGGGGATGTTGACGGTCCGTGCCCCGGCCTCGATCACCGCCTGCACTACCTTGGCCAGGAACGGCAGACGGGTGCGCACCGCGTCTTCGGCGGAGAACTCGACGTTGGGGGTGTAGCCGGCGGCGCGCCGAACCGCCTTGACCGCGGTGTCGATCACCTGCTGCTCGCTCATCTTCAACTTGTACTTCATGTGAATGTCGCTTGTTGCAAGGAAGGTGTGGATGCGCCCGCGTTCGCCGGCGTACTTCAGCGCCTCCCAGCCACGGTCGATGTCCATGTCGCTGGCCCGGCACAAACCGGCGATCTCCGGCCCCTGGATAGTCTGCGCAACCTTTTTCACCGCTTCGAAATCGCCTTCCGAAGCGATGGGGAAGCCCGCCTCGATGACATCGACGTTCATTTTCTCCAACTGGTGGGCGATGCGCAGCTTCTCCTCGATGTTCATGCTGGCGCCGGGAGACTGTTCGCCGTCGCGCAGGGTGGTATCGAAAATCCTGATCATCTTGGCCTGGTCCTTGACTTTGCTCATCGCTGTCGCCTCCTCCGTTGAAGGGTTGTGACTCGTGTCGCTCGTAAAATGAAAAAGCTCCCGCCCCTGACAGGGGCGAGAGCTTACGCTTCGCGGTACCACCCTGCTTCGCCCACCTTCGCCTCTCGGCTATGGCGGACCTTGCTTGGCCGTTGACGCCGGCTTACGGCGGAAATTACAAGGACCTTCGGGTCCGTTCACGTCCGCGGCTCCAAGGCGAGTTCAGGGTTTCCTGCACCGGTTCGCACCAGCCACCGGCTCTCTGAGGCAGGGAGAACGCCCTACTACTCCTTTTCACAGCCTGTGCAGATTGTCTTGGGAGTTAAGCAGATCTCCCCGATCCCTGTCAAGTCATGAAAACGCGACGATTACTTTCCCGCTGGAGAGATACCCTGCCTTTATGGCGTTGCAGCGGCAGTCGTCTGTTGAAATTTGCCCAACTCACCTCGCAGATTGCCGATCAGGTTGTCGGTCGCCTGCGAGAATCCGGTCAACGAATCGTTGCGTAGCTGTTCGGAGAGATTGATGATGGTTGCCCCCTCGCGAACCTGGCTGGTACCGGCGGCATGCAGCAGCATCTTGCGGCTGGGTATGTGAAAGAGCGACAAATCCATCATCGTGTTGGTATCGTTCTTTTCCCCTTCAACAACGTACATGCCGACAATCGTCCAATAGGAAATTGTCTTGAACCCTTCATCAGTATGCTGCATCTGGTCATAGCTGACCAGGGCGATCAGGTCGGTGCCATACATCAGGCGCAGCTTGTCGAGATTGGCAAAGCCGCCGCTGACCGAAAGATGCTGACTCGGAATCAGTTCCGCCGCGGCAATGAACGGATGGGTTTCGAATTCATCCTTGATCCGTTTCAGCAACTCCAATTTGTCCTTCTCGCTGATCTGGGCAACCACTTCGGGGGCAAAAGCGATACCGACCTTGGCAGGGAGGGTCACTCCGGCGGTGGCCGGCGCTACCGCGGCCTCCTGGTGGGCCTGATCGTTTGGATAGAGATAATCGATCAGACTATTGCGGTAGTGATGCTTCTGCTCGGCCATCTTGCAACCGCAAAGACCGAGAGCGACCAGCAACACGACCCAGCCGACAATCAGCATGCCCGAAAATTGCCCCTGCATGACCACCTCCTCCGGAAATTCAAACACAGAACGCGAACAACCAACCGGTCGACAGACGAATTATAGCAGGGCGATAACGGGTCACAAGGTCAGGCACCCTGCTACCAGAAGGCAAGGCCACGGATAGGACTTCAACCTGATCGCCGGATCCTCGGGTCGGCCAGAGCGTAGCCGAGGTCGGCCAGCAGATTGCCGACCAGGGTCAGCACCGCGCCGATCACCAGGATT
>VEPG01000111.1:9083-21114 GCA_012026975.1 Desulfuromonas sp.
ACCCGGCACCGACAGGCCGAGGATGGTGATCACCGGCAGCAGGGCGTTGCGCAGGGCATGGTTGTAAATGACCTGCGCCTCGGGCAACCCCTTGGCGCGGGCAGTGAGGATGTAGTCCTGGCGGATCACCTCGAGCATGTTGGAACGCATATAGCGGGAAAAACCGGCCAACCCGCCAAAGGCCGAGACAAATACCGGCAGGATCAGGTGATGGATGACATCCCAGATCTGGCCGAAGAACCCAAGGTACTCGTAACCGATCGATTTCAGCCCGGCAATCGGGAAGATGCCGAGACGTACGCCGAGATAGTCCATCAGCAGCAATGCCAGCCAGAAAGACGGCATGGCGAAGCCGGCGAAAACCAGCACCGTGGTGGCGCGGTCGAAGGGAGAATTGCGGCGCACTGCCGAGAGAATGCCGAGCGGCACCGCCACGACGAGGATGGCAACGATCGACAGGACGTTGATCATGATGGTGATTGGCAGACGCTCGACGATCTTGTCGAAGACCGGGCGATGATCCTGGGCGAACGACTCGCCGAAATCAAGCCGGACCAACCTCCCCAGCCATTGACTGTACTGGACGGGAAGCGGCTGGTCGAGGCCGTAGCGTTCGCGCAGCCTCTCGCGCATCTCGGCACTGGCCTTGGGATTGAGATCGGTCTGCAGATCGGTCGGCTCGCCGGGCGCAAGATGAATGACCACGAAGCTGATCAGGGTGATGCCGATCAGCAACGGGATCATCAGCAGCAGACGTTTGGCGAGGTAGGCTAACATAAAGAGACTGGTCAAAAGGTTAAAGGTAAAAGGTTAAAAGCTCTACAATTCCGGTGAATTGGCTGTCTGATTTCACCTTTCACTTTTCACGTTTCACCTGTTTATCTTGCATACTTCTGCTCTCCGGCCGGCACATACCACTTGATAAAGTTGTAGGTGATTCCGGCCGGGGCCGGCTCGATACCGTGGAAGCGTCGGGACACGGCCGGCAGGGCCTCGCCGACATAAAGGAAGGTGTAGGGCTGTTCCTCGGCCAGGATTTCCTGAAAGCGGTCGTAAATCTTCTTGCGTTCAGCCTGGTCGAAAGTACGACGGCCACGCTCGAGCAGAGCATCAACCTCGGCATTCTTGTAGTGGATGAAGTTCAGTTCGCGCGGCCCGGTCTTGCTCGAGTGCCAGATATTGTACTGGTCGGGCTCCGGGCCGCCGGTCCAGCCGAGGATAGTTGCGTCGAAATTGCCCGGAAAGATGAACTCCTTGAGGAAGGTGGCCCATTCGACGATGCGGATCTGCACATCGATACCGACTTCCTTCAGGCGCCGCTGCAGAATCTCGGCGGTCTTGGACCGCAGGTCGTTCCCCTGGTTGGTGACGATGGTGAAAGCCAGTTTTTGGCCCTCTTTTTCCCGTACGCCGTCACCGTCGGCATCACGCCAGCCGGCTTCTTCGAGCAGGGCTCGCGAGCGCGCCGGATCAAAGGGGTATGTTTTGACATGCGGATTGTACACCCAGGTATCCGGCTTGTAGGGACCGGTCGCCGCCTTCCCCAAGCCGAGCAGAACGCCATCGATGAGTTCCTGCTTGTCGATGGCATGGGCGATCGCCCGGCGCACGCGCACGTCCTGGAAAAGCGGCTTGCGCAGGTTGTAGCCGAGATAGCTGTAGCTGAAGGCCAGATAGCGGTACTTGTTGAAACCGCGTCGGAACGCCGGGGTATCGGTCTGGGTGGAAAACTGGATCGGCGTCAGCCCCATGAAATCGAGACCACCTGATTGCAGCTCCAGAAACTGGGTCGAGCTGTCCGGAATGATCCGGTAGACCACGCGGCGGATGTAGGGCTTGCCATCGTAATAGTCGGGATTGGCCTCGAGCACCAGTTTTTCCCCCGGTTTCCACTCGATGAACCGGTATGGCCCGGTGCCGACCGGTGCGCGCCCGAGGGGGCTTTTGGTCACATCCCTGCCTTCGAGCAGATGTTTCGGGTGAATGGCCGTAGCCCAGCTTTCCAGCGCCGGCGCGTAAGGTTGCCGATAGGTGACGCGGAAGGTGTAGGGATCGGGAGCTTCCGCCTTGTCCACCTGTTTGAAATCCTCGGCATAGGAAGTCGGCACCTTGGGATCGATATACATCCGGTAGGTGAAGAGCACGTCGGCACTGGTGAACGGTGCACCGTCGTGCCATTTGACTCCCTTGCGCAAATGGAAGGTAATGGTCAGATTGTCGGAGGAAATCTCCCACGATTTCGCCATTACTCCTTCGAGACGCAGGTTCTTGTCGTAGCGCAGCAGGCCGTCATAGACCAGGCCGTTGATGTCGGAGGAGGCCGAGTCGGAGGCCAGCACCGGCAACAGCGTGCTCGGTTCGCCGATGGAGGCCTCGATGAAGGTATCGCCGTAAGCCGGCGTGACGTCCTCGGAACCCGGTGCCGCGGCTTCCTGGCGACTACAGCCGAACATCGTCAGCAACAGCAGCAAGCTCGCCCAATAGCGCATCATCTGCTCTCCGACTGAGAGGGTGTCTGTGAAACGGCCACTTCGTCCAGAATCGTCACCGTCGCTCCAGGGGGGGGAGACAGCGTAAAAATACCCGGCGAAAACTGACGGTTCGTGTCGAGTTCCCTGAAGTCCATCTTGACCTTGATGCGCTGTTGCGGCAATGCCAGCTCGATGCGGCGCGGGAAGAACCGCGGGGTGGCATCAAACTCGCTGTAGGCCAGTTGCAACTGCAACTCGTCGTTGTGCAGGTAGCGCACTTCGGTCAGGCGGTGGCCGACATCGAACAGCAGTTCCTGACGGCGTTGGCCCGACTCGAGCGTGACCATCCAGCCACCTTCGGAAAGTTGGGCGGTTTCGAGGTTATGGTAGTCAATAGTCGGCGGCCGGAAAAGCAGAATGCCGACGAGGTCGGCGAGACGCAACGGCAGGCGGGTGAAACGCCCGAGGTTTTCCGGCGTGGCCCGACCTCGATAGAAGGCGTTGTCTCCCGGCACCAGTACGGCAAGTTCCGCGTCGTTGGCGGTCAAGATCAGCAGCGGGGTACCGAAGGGGCTCAACGTTTCGGCGCGCAGGCGGTCAGGCTCTTCCGCCAGGAGCACCTGGGTTCCGCTCAGCGACCGTTCCGGGGTCTGCACCCTGACCTTGGCCACCCCTTGCAGAGCGTGAGCCTGAAGGCTCCGCGTCAGCCATTCGTCGAGCAGCGTACGGCCGATATCGCTCGCGACCGGGGTCTTTGGCCGGTAGTCCGGCAGAGTCGCGCAGCCGGGCAGCATGCACAACTGCATGACGATGATCAGCCGGAACGCCAGCGTTGCTAGCGTGGACTGCAGTGGGGGCCTCATTTCGGGCGGCCAAGCCGCTGCAACTTGTCGCGGACGGCCTGATTATCCGGATTCAGCTCAAGGGCCTTCTGATAGGCGGCGTGGGACAAATCAGCCTTGCCGAGGGCGTTCAGCACGTCGCCAAGATGTTCATGAATGACATCGTCATCGGGAAGCAGGCGATTTGCCTCTCCGATCGCCTTGAGTGCCTCCTCGAAGCGACCGAGGCGATAGTAGACCCAACCGAGAGTGTCCAGAATATGCCCGGCGGGTTTGATTGCCACGGCCTTTTCAGCCATGGCTGCGGCCTCGTCAAGGTCACGGTTGTCCTCGGCCAGACCGTAGGCCAGGAAGTTGAGTGCTTCGGCATGCTCAGGGTCCGCGGCCACGACCTGACGCATGACTTCCCGGGCCTTCTCCCTTTCACCGAGCCGTTCCAGGATCAATCCTTTCTCGTAAAGCAGATCGGAGTCGTCGGCGTAACGGGCCAGCCCCTGATCGAGGACGTCAAGGGCTTTGGCCTGGTCGCCGGCACCGAGGTACAACACGGCCAGGTAGTAAAAAATCTGTGGCCGCGGCTCCGGTTGGCGGAGACGCCCCTCGAGCAACGCGATCGCCTCTGCGTTACGACCGGTCTGCACATAGATGTAGCTCATATGCGCAACTGCGTCGTCGTAAAGCGATGAATCGGCGGCAATCCGCTTAAACGCATCGAGAGCGGCCGCCCACTCCTCCTTGCGTTCCAGGGCTGTGCCGAGGTAGTAACGCACCGGTTCGAGATCCGGCTGCAGCTTGAGAATCTCGCGGAAAACCGCAATCGCCTTGTCCCACTTCTCCTGCTCCAGATAAATCAGGCCGATTTTGCGGCGGGCATCGAAATCCTCGGGCTTCAATTCGACAATGGCCTGCAGCTCGACGAGTGCATCGGCATAGCGTTTCATCCCGACATAGACGCGGGCAAGATGATGACGCAGCGAGAACTCGAGAGGATTCCTGGCCAGTGCGGCACGAAACACCCCCAAGGCCTCGTTCCACTGCCGACGTTCTTCATAAAGCAGCCCCAGCTCAAGCGAAACCTGTGTCAGATCGGGATGGCGCTGGAGCAGTGACCGGTACTCTTCTATGGCCAGGGTGTCGAGCTTGGTTTCGCGGTAGAGGCGGGCAAGCGCCAGTCGGCCGGCCTGGGAATCCGGTGACCGCCGCAACAGTTCCTTGAGCTCTTCAATGGCCTGGCCGGCATCTCCGGACCTGGCCAATGCGATAGCCAGCTGCAGACGCACCTGTTCCTGGTTCGGGTCGAGTTCGAGCAGTTTACGGAAATGAGGGATCGCCCGTTCCGGCTGGCGACTGCCAAAATAGGCATTGCCAAGGCGGAGGTGCGCCTTTGTCGAATTGGGGTTGCGGATGAGGATATCCTCGACGGTTCTGACCGCCTGTTTGATCTGCTCCGTATCGATAAAAAACTCGGCCAGGGCAAAACGCAGCTCCTCGTTTTCCGGATCGAAATTGATTGCCTCGCGCAGGGCGGCCTCGGCTTCTTCGTCCTTGCCTTCATCGAACAGCAGGCGGAAGCGCCCGTAATGATAAAGCGCCTTGGCCTGGGGATCCTCAACCCGGGACACATATCCCGACTCGACAGTATTGCCCGCCAGCGGTACGGCACATCCCGTCGCGACGAAAAAAACGGGGATCATGAGCAACAACAAACGATAGCGCATCCAATTAATCTCCAGTGTATCAACGAAACGTGTCGATAACGTTAGAATCTAACATACGCGACGGCATGGGTCAATTGACCACCCTCCGGGTCAACTTCTTTACAGGCGGCTATCATCTGGTAATTTATAAGAAAAATCATGGCGGGTCCGGAGAGGCGGATGGACTTTCAGGAGATGCATCGGCAACTGCTCGACCCGGCCACCTACCCGGAGCCAACCAGCCGCGTCGAGTATCGTGAAACCCACATTTCCAGGGTCTACCTGACCGACCGTCACGCCTACAAATTCAAGAAGCCGCTTGCGTTGGGCTTTCTAGACTATTCCACTCTCGAGCGCCGGGGCTTTTACTGCGCCGAGGAAGTCCGCTTGAACCAACGCTTTGCCCCAGACACCTACCTGGGCGTTGTCAGCCTGCGGACGTTCCATGGAACCCTGCACTTCAAAGGTCCCGGCACTCTGCTCGAATTCGCCGTACACATGCGCCGGCTTCCCGATGAGCGCATGCTCGACCGGCTCATCGACCAGACAGATCTCGGACTTCCCGGCGAGATCGAGCGCCTGGCCAGACATCTCGCACCCCTGCTCGCTTCCTCGGCCATCTGCCGCAACGAAGCGGAGGGTGGCCATGCAGCGATCGTCCGCACCAACTGCGAGGAAAACCTCGTTCAGACGATCCCCGTTATCGGCCGGGCACTCAGCGCGGAAGCCCACCGCGTCATGACGGCAATCACCAGGGAGCAGCATAGCCGTCTGGAACCGGCTTTCGCCGCCCGCGAAAAGGCCGGATACGTACGCGACGGCCACGGCGATTTGCACGCCCGCAACATCTGCATGACCGATCCGGTCCAGATCTACGATTGCATTGAATTCTGCCGGCGCCTCAGGATTGACGATATTGCAGCGGAGTTGGCCTTTTTGCTGATGGACCTAGATTTCCGCAGCCGCCGCGATCTCGCCGGGCGCTTTCTCGCCGTCTATCAGGAACATGCCCATGACCCCGGCCTCGTTGCATTACTGCCGTTCTACAAGAGCTATCGGGCCTGGGTCCGTGGCAAGGTCGAGGCGCTTCTGGCCGATGAAACCGACGTCGCTCCCGAGCTTCGGCAGGCGGCGCTGGACCGCTCGCGCCGTTATTTCAATCTGGCCCTCGGTTATCATGTGCCAAGGATGCTGCTGCTCACGACAGGACTGATGGGGGTCGGCAAGAGCACCTTCGCACGGGCCCTGGCTGAAGCTCTCGGTGCCGAACAACTGCGCTCCGACGTCATTCGCAAGGAATTGGCCGCCGTCCCTTCGGGGCAATACCGGCGGGACAGATTCGGCGAGGGACTGTATGCACGGGAGATGACCACCCGAACCTACCGGGAGATGCGGCATCGGGCCGAGTTGCTGCTGCGCCGCGGCAGGACCGTGATTGTCGACGCTTCGTTCGCCCGTCAGGACGAGCGACAGGCTTTTCTCGACCTGGCGGACAGCCTGTCGCTGCCGGTACGCCTGCTGCACCTGCACTGTGACAAGGCGATCGCCATGGTACGTCTCGACCGGCGGCAGAAAGAGGGGCAGGATGCCTCGGATGGACGCCGGGAACTGTTCGAAGCTCAGGCGGCTGCTTTTGAGCCGATCCCCGACAGTCCCCTGCTGATCACAATCGACAGTTCTCGCCCGGTCGACTATAATGTGCAGGATGTTATCTGTCGACTGCTGACCGGGTGAGCAGACCATGAATCTCCAGACGAAAAATCCATTGCATCTGCGCGAAGCATGGGTCATCTGTTTCGTCCTCGGGTTGGTCATGCTCAACTTCCCCTTCCTGCACATTTTCAACAAGGATGTGCAGGTATTCGGCATCCCCCTGATCATTCTCTATCTGTTGATCGGCTGGCCTCTTTCAATCGTAGTCGTCGCTCTCTTCTCGCTTCTGCTCGGTGCCAAGGAGGAGCAGGACCACGATTCGGCGCCGCCCCCTCCGCAGGATCAGGCATGATCCCATTCGGCATCGTCGCATCCCTCTCCCTGCTTTACTTCGGGATGCTCTTCGCGGTCGCCTATTATGCCGACCAGCGCAGTCAGGCCGGACGCAGCCTGATCGACAATCCCAACGTCTACTCGTTCTCACTGGCGGTCTACTGTACCTCGTGGACCTATTACGGCAGCGTTGGCCGGGCCGCAACCAGCGGCATCGACTTCATAGCCATCTACCTCGGCCCGACGCTGATGGCCTTTACCTGGTGGTTCCTGCTGCGCAGGATGGTACGGGTCAGCAAGGAACAGAACATTGCCAGCATCGCCGACCTCATTTCCAGTCGTTATGGCAAATCGGCCGTGCTCGGCGCCATCGTCACCCTGTTCGCCGTGCTCGGCATCCTCCCTTACATCGCCCTGCAGCTGAAAGCCGTCTCTTATACCTTCAACCTGCTCACCATTCCGTCAAACGAACTTGCTCACGGGGCGAGACACTATATTCCCGGCCTCCCGGCCACCATCGACACGGCGCTGATCGTCGCCGTTCTGCTTGGTCTGTTCGGCGTTCTGTTCGGCGCGCGCCATCTCGATGCCACCGAACGCCATGAAGGGCTGGTCGCAGCCGTGGCCCTGGAGTCGCTGCTCAAGGTCGTTGCCTTCCTGATGGTCGGCATTTTCATTACCTATGGCCTGTTCGACGGCTTTACCGACATTTTCAGCCAGTTTCTGGCCCGCTTTCCGGAGCGGCACCAACTGCTTATGCTCAACACCGAGCAGATTCCCTACCCGGAATGGTTCTCCCTGACTTTCATGGCCATGATGGCCGTCATGTTCCTGCCGCGCCAGTTTCATATCATGGTCGTCGAAAACTGTCGGGAGGAACACATCCACAAGGCCATGTGGCGCTTTCCGGCCTATCTTTTTCTGATCAACCTGTTTGTCATCCCGATAGCCCTGGGAGGGATAATCCTCAACAACGGCGACACCTCCGGCGCGGACTTCTTTGTCCTGCAAGTCCCTTTGGATAGCGGTCATCCATGGTTGGCTCTGGTTGTCTTCATCGGCGGATTTTCCGCCTCGGCGGGAATGGTCATGGTCGAATCCGTCGCCCTGTCGACGATGATCCTCAACCATCTGCTCATGCCGATCATTCTCAAGGTTTACTCCGGGGCCGGCAATCTGTCCGGCCTGCTGATCAATCTGAAACGCATTGCCATCTTCGCGGTCATTCTGCTTGGTTATTTATACTACCGAACGCTCGGCGAATCGGCGGCATTGGTCAACATCGGCCTGATCTCGTTCCTTGCCGCCACCCAGTTCGCTCCCGCCATCATCGGTGGACTCTATTGGCGGCGCGCAACCCGGCGCGGTGCAACGGTCGGGCTGGTTCTCGGATTCATGGTCTGGTTTTACACCCTGTTGATCCCGGCTTTTGTCGAATCAGGCTGGCTTGGCACCTCGATCCTCGATGACGGACTGTTCGGCCTGGCCATCCTGCGCCCCACAGCCTTGCTCGGCCTGGTCGACTTCGGCCTCTGGTCGCATGCCCTGTTCTGGACGCTCTTCGTCAACGTCGGCAGTTTTCTGGCCATCTCTCTGCTGACCACGCCGGTGCCGGCGGAAGAAGAACAGACCGAAAAATTTGTCGACGTCTTCAAGGACAGGGCGGAAGCACCGCAGCTTCGCCGCATCAGCAAGGCGCCGACGATTATCGAGTTTGTCGAACTGATGGCAAAATTCATCGGCGAGAAACGCGCTCACCAGGCCATCAGCGAATATCTCGGCAACCGGGAGATCGATGCCAAGGGCAGCCTCTCCGAGCAGGAACTCCCCCAGCTCAAGCGCTTCACGGAACAGACCCTGGCCGGCTCCGTCGGCACCGCCCCCGCCCGG
Source organism: Desulfuromonas sp. (assembly GCA_012026975.1). GTDB lineage: Bacteria > Desulfobacterota > Desulfuromonadia > Desulfuromonadales > BM103 > VAUL01. The sequence goes on from VEPG01000111.1 coordinate 17,970, forward strand.
ATCATCCTGGAAAACTACCTCGCCGCCCGCGGCAGCCACATGGAGGATGTCTTCGATGTTCTCGGCTCGGTCAACATCAGCCGCACCGCCAGCCGCGAACAGCTGAGCGTGCTCTACGAAGCGGCCCGGGCCGCTTCGAGCGGCGCTAGCCTGCAGACCGTACTTGACGAGATTCTCAAGATCTTCACCGATCAGTTTCGCTTCGACCTCTGCGTGATTCGCATCCTCGACCCCGAACGCCAGGCCCTGACCGTACGCAGCCAGCGCGGCACCTCCCTGACGCAGGCTTTCGATGCCGACCGTGAACTGACCATGGACACGTTCATCGGCGAAGCCTTTCTGACCAACCACATGATTGTCGTCAACGACTGCGACACGATCAGCAAGCAGAAAACCGCCGAGATCACCCGACTCGAAGGGATCGTTTCATTCGCTCATGCGCCCATTACCGTCGAAGGGCAGCCGATCGGGGTGATTTCAGCTTCCTCACGCACCGCCAAGGGGATCTTCACGGAAGAATTCGTGGAACTGTTCGGCAGCCTGGCCGGCCAGGTGGGAGTCGCCTGGCGCAACGCCCAGCAAACCGAACGGTTGATCGCCGCCCGCGAGCAGCAGCGGGAGCTGGAAATTGCCAAAACCATTCAGTTGGGACTCCTGCCGCTCAGCGTGCCGGAAATTCCCGGCATCCAGCTCGGAGGGATCTGTGTTCCGGCGAAGGATGTCGGCGGTGATTACTACGACTTTCTGCTGCAATCGGACGGTGGTATCGGCCTGGTGATCGCCGATGTCTCCGGACACAACGTCGGCGCGGCTCTGCTGATGGCCGAAACCCGCACCCTGATCCGCGCCCGCTATGGCCAGTTTGGCACGCCGCGCGACACCCTCGCCGAACTCAATCGCTTCTTCTATGAAGATTTGAATCGGGCCGAACTGTTCGTGACCATGTTCCTGCTGGAGTTTCATCCCGAGAGCGGACGAGCAATTTACGCGAGCGCCGGGCATTCACCGGCACTGCTCTGGCGCAAGAATGCCGGCGATTATCTACGCCTGGACGCCGAAGGGTTGATCCTTGGCGTTCGCCGCGAATTTCCCTACGAGCAGGAGAACGTCGACCTTGGGCCCGGCGATGTCCTCCTGCTTTATACCGACGGGGTGATAGAGGCTGCCAATTCTGAACGTGAATTGTTCGGTGAGGAGCGGCTGGCCGATCTATTGAAGGACTCTCACCAGCTCGCACCGCGAGAGCTGATTGACCTTATCCTGCAACAGGTTCGCCTCTTTTCCGGATCACACAGTTTCAACGATGATATTTCCCTGGTCGTCATGAAGATCGAAGAAGTGAAGAAAAGCTCCTGACGATGCCGATTTTATGTTAAAATTTCTTCGCAATTTCAATTCCTCCACCAGGAGTCATGCATGAACCTGTCGATTGAGCAAAGAGGTAGCGCAGTCCTGCTGGCCGTTCACGAAGAACGTCTGGATGCGCACAACAGCAGCGAACTCAAAGCCCAGATGCTGAAGCTGTTCGAGGAAGGGAAGAATAACCTGATCGTCGATCTGCAGGCGGTGCGCTTTGTCGACTCATCCGGGCTTGGCGCCCTGGTTTCCGGGTTCAAGAATGCCAGTTCCCGCAATGGCAGCCTGAAGTTGTCCGGGCTGCAGCTACAGGTCAAGTCGATGTTCGAGCTGACCAGGCTGCACCGGGTTTTCGAAATTTTCTCTGATGTCGACGAAGCGCTGGCGAGCTTTTCCTGATCTTGCCCGGGAGCGGTGAAGCAACACCGCAAGAGAGGCAGCAGGTTGCCGGGAGACCATGCATGAACACCGACCGGATTGAAGTTGACATCAAGGTTCCCAACCAGACCCGCTATCTCTGCCTGATCGGCCATATCGGCGAGAACATTGCCCTGGCCCTCAAACACTATGGAGGAGATCGGGAAAAGCTTGCCTACGAACTGAACCTGGTTTTGACGGAAGCAATGGCCAACGCCATCCAGCATGCCAATGAAGGTGATCCCGCCAGGGAAGTGCATATCGAGATCGGCATTATCGAACGGAACCTGACCATCCGTGTTTACGACCATGGGCAGGGGTTCGACATCAGGCAATTCGCCGAGCCCGGCCACCCTCTTGACGAGCATGGCCGGGGAATCTACCTCATCCACACCATCATGGACCAGGTTTCCTACCTGCCGTCAAGCGGCGGTCATGTCCTGGAAATGAGCAAGAAACTCGACTGAGTTGCCGTCAAAAACCATCCATCGCCACGGGAACCCCGGAAGATTCTTCCGGGGTTTCGACGTTTCAGGCGCTGGTGATAAACAGTTCCAGCAACTGCTGGTGGCTGTCTAGCTGAAGAGTGGCAGAAAGATTGTTGCGGTAGGAGGCAAAGCGGATACCCGCTGCCACTGCGGCGGCCTGATCAAGCTCCGAATCACCGATGAACAGCATCCGCGCCGGGTCACGGGCCAACTGCCGGGCCGCTTCGAGCAGCATATCAGGATACGGTTTGGGACGCGGCACATCACGGCTGGTGACCACTGCCTGAAAGTAATCGGCCAGTTCGAAATGTTCGAGAATTTCGTGCATACTGCCGCCACGGTTGGTGGCAACGGCCAACGGGAAACGCAGAGACAATCCGGCGAGGGCTGCGACTATTCCCGGCTCGGGCCGCATAGCCGGGATGAAGCGGCGATAGTCGAGCAACCGCGCGGCATCCAGGGCAGCAACCATGCGCTCCTCCCCCAGGAGAACCCGGAAGACTTCAGGGCTTGCGGCCGTATGGCAGAGATGGGCGTGCTCAACATCGTCCGGATCGACCGGGCGTTCGCCGAAAATTTCAAGAATGGTGTTGTAATAGGCTAGATTGGCCGCACGACTCTCGAACAACACCCCATCGCAGTCGAAGACAATCCCGGCAACCCCTTTCATGACCCCTCGCCACGCCGACGGATCCAGAAGAGTCCCGCCAGACCGAAGACGATCATCGGGATCGACAGCAACTGGCCCATGGTTGCTCCCCCCCAAAGAAAACCGAGGTGGGCATCAGGCTGGCGAACAAATTCCACCAGGAAACGAAACAGGCCATAGCCGACGAAAAAGCTGAAAAGCGGTGCGCCTCGGGGAACCCGCCGCAGATGGGGCC
>VEPG01000039.1 GCA_012026975.1 Desulfuromonas sp.
GTAACGGGACAACTGGATATGTTCAACCAGATCCAAGGCAAACTGATCGACCTGAGCATCGAAATCGGGCCGAGACTGCTGGTTGCCGTGCTGATTCTGGCTTTGGGCTACTATGTCGGGCGTTGGGTGGGACAGTTTCTGGACAATCTGCTGACGCGCATGGATCTGGACATCACCATCCGGCAGTTGCTGATCCGGACAACCCGACTGCTGGTTCTGGTACTCTTCCTGATCATGGCCTTGCAGAACCTCGGCGTCGACCTGCTCCCCCTGATTGCCGGCCTGGGCGTGGCCGGCGCCGGCATCGCGCTCGCCATGCAAGGCGTGCTGTCCAATCTGGCGGCGGGGCTGACCATTATCTTTACCCGGCCATACCGGGTGAATGAGTACATTTCGATTGCCAGTGAAGAAGGCCTGGTGGAAAACATCTCCCTGTTCAGCACCACCCTGAGCCACCCCGACCTCTCGCGGGTGGTTATCCCCAACCGCAAGATTGCCGGCGAAATTCTGCATAATTACGGTGAAATCCGTCAGCTCGACCTGACAGTCGGCGTGTCCTACAACACCGATCTCGACCAGGCGCTTGCCGCCGTGGACGAGATTCTGCGTGCCAATCCACGCGTCCTCCAGGAGCCCAGACCGATTGTCCAGGTCATGACCCTGGCCGATTATTCCGTGACCATTGGCGTGCGCCCATGGGTAGGCGTACCCGACTATTTCGATGCCATCGGCGAGTTGAATCGCTCGATGCTCGAAACCTTTCGCCAGCACGGCATCAGCATCCCCTTCCCGCAGCGTGAAGTCCGCCTGCTGGGAACCAAGGGCTGATGAATCTCTGAGCGTCGGCAATGTCCCTCTCCACCCTTGCCCTGATCTTTCTTTCCCTGTGCGTCGGCACCGGTGTCTGGCTGTTTTTTCTCTGGGCCGTACGACGTGGCGAGTTCGACGATCCGGAAGGACCGAAGTACCGGATGCTCGAAGACGATGACGATGATCACACTTCACAAAAAGGTTAAGATCTTGATCCGCAACTTATTGCTTGCACATGTTTTTATCGTTGCTATTTCGACGGCGTCCATGGCCGCGGCAGTTGCACCCATCCGCCTCACGGCAATGGACGCCACCCCCGGCAGCGCGGTGCTCGAACTGTACGCCGATGAACTGGTCACCATGACGGCGATCCCGTTCCGCCTCACCATTCGCGACGCCGCCGGCCGGCCGCTGACTGGCGCCAGGGTGAGCTGCGACATGACCATGCCGTCCATGACCATGCCCGAGAACCGGCCGAAGGTGACGGAGCGCGACGGTGCTTACGGTGGCGAACTGATTTTCACTTGTGCGATGGGAGCCTGGCGGATCGGCTGTCTGGCCGAAAAGACCGATGGCAGCCGGCAGGCGATGACTTTCGATATCGAGAAAGTCAGGATGAAATGAGCGATCCGCTCATCCTCATGGGCTTTACCACCGGGCTGCTCGGCGCCGGCCACTGCCTCGGCATGTGCGGGACCCTGGTTGGCGCCCTGTCCCTCTCCGCCACCGGGCAACCCGGCGGCTGGAGCTTCCACCTGCTCTACAACACCGGACGGGTTGCCACCTACACCCTGATCGGCGCCCTGGTCGGCTGGCTCGGCTCGGCGCTGGCCTATACCGACCGCTTTCGCGAGTTCACCCGCTGGCTGCTGATCGGCTCGGACCTGTTCATCATTCTGGTGGGGCTGGGAAGCGCCGGCCTTTTCGCCTGGCTGAACATCGCCCGCCTCGACATGCCCGGCCCGCTGCAGACCATGACCACGGCGGTGCAGGGGCTGCGCCGACTGCCGCCGGCACTGGCCGCCCTCCCCCTGGGTCTGCTGTTCGGCTTCCTGCCGTGCGGCTACCTATACGCCGTGGCAATCACCGCCGCCCAGAGCGCCGATATCGCCACCGGGGCGCTGGTCCTGCTGGCTTTCGGTCTCGGCACCGTGCCGGCCCTGTTCCTGGTCGGTACGGCCACCCAATGGCTCGGCACCCGGGCACGGTTATGGATGCTGCGTGCTGCCGGAATCCTGGTCGCTGCTATGGGGGTTGTCAATCTCATACGTCACATCAGGTTGATGTGGTGATGTCTCCGGTTGGCCTTGGACAGCCACCTGTCGATCAATAAAAAAGGGGCGCAAGATTGCGCCCCTTTGGCTTGTCTCTGGATGTTTGACTTCAACCCTTCGGCCGGTAGGTGGCCATCACCTGGTGGTGCCTGGCGATGTCCGCCTGCACCTGCTTGACGCTGCGCTCGTAGATGAGTTCGCGCCCCATCACGCTGCCGGCGTAGGCCAGGCTGTTGTTGGTCGGCACGAGTTTGCACTTGACGTTGTGGACCCCTTCGCCGAGCACCACCCAGATCGCGTCGACGCTCCTGCTGACGACCACCACCTCCAGGCTTTTGCCGTTTTCGGTCCTGACCGTAATCTTTTCGTCGCCCATACACTCCCTGTCTTCAGCCGATCAGTTTGGCGACTGCGCGAAGAGCGGTCGATCACCGCCCCTTTTCCAACAGCGGCCTGAAAAACTTGTCGAAGGTGACCTTCTGCTTGGCGGTCAACAGATCGAGGTTACCCTCGTTGTCGAGCAGAAAAGTGCCGACGCCGATGACGGTCCTGGTCAGATAGCCGGTCCCGGCGACTGCCCGATCAATCTCCTCACTGCGCTTGGTGACCAGGTGTCTCAGCAAATCGAGGTCGAGTTCCATCATCGTGCTCCGGCGAAGCTGCCTTTACGACTTCATCCCCGCCAGTTTTTCCAGGCTCCGCTGCAGAATCGCCAGTTTCTCCTCAGCCTCGAGCAGCTTGGCGCGATCCTTCTCCAGCACCTCGACAGGGGCGTTGGCGACGAATTTCTCGTTGGAGAGCTTTTTGCGGAAGAACTCCACATCGGTGCGCACCTTGGCGATCTCCTTGCCCAGGCGCTTCTCTTCCTCGGCGATGTCAACCAGCCCGGCCAGCGGCAGACAGATTTCCACGTCGCCGGCCACCTGAGTGGCGGCCTGAGCCGGGCGAGTCAACTCCCGGCCGATCTGCAGCTCGCCGCCGCGGGCCAACGCCTTGATCGCCCCTTGCGCACCATCGAGAATCGCGACCGACTCGCCTGAGCCGCACAACAGCAGGGCGGCGATCTGCTTGCCGGGGGGAACGTCCATCTCGCCGCGGATGTTGCGGATCGCACGGATCACGTCCATCACCAGTTCCGTGCGTGCTGTCGCGGCGTGATCGACCGGAATCGTGGCTGCGTCCGGCCAGGACGCCAGCATCAGCGAGGCGGCAGGGCGCGTTCCCGGCAGGGCCTGCCAGATCTCCTCGGTGATGAACGGCATAATCGGATGGAGCAGGCGCAGCAACTGCTCGAGCACGCTGAACAGCACCCCCTGCACGCGCTGCTTCGCGACCGGATCGTCGCCGTGCAACGACTCTTTGCTCAGTTCAATATACCAGTCGCAGAAGCTGTTCCAGGTGAAGGCGTAGAGCGTGCTGGCCGCCTCGTTGAAACGGTATTCGCTCAAGGCCTGGGTGGTTTGCCCGATGGTCTCGTTGAGCCGGGTGAGGATCCAGCGATCGGCATCCGACAGCCGCGGGTCGTTCAGATCGATGCCGTCCGGAGCGAACCCTTCCAGGTTCATCAGGGTGAAGCGGCTGGCGTTCCACAGCTTGTTGGCAAAGGCCTTGTAGCCGGCGATCCGCTCGGTGGAGAGCTTGATGTCTCGCCCCATGGCGGCAAACGAGGTCAACGTGAAGCGGAAGGCGTCGGCGCCGTACTCGTCGATGACGTGCAGCGGATCGATGACATTCCCCTTGCTCTTGCTCATCTTCTGCCCCTGGGCGTCGCGCACCAGGGCGTGGATATAGACATCGGTGAACGGGACCTGGTCCATGAACTTCAGCCCCATCATCATCATCCGCGCCACCCAGAAGAAGAGGATGTCGAAGCCGGTGACCAGACACGAGGTCGGATAGAACTTGGCCAGCGTCGCCGTCTGCTCCGGCCAACCCATGGTCGAGAACGGCCACAGGGCCGAGGAGAACCAGGTGTCGAGGACATCGCTGTCCTGGCGGATCGCCGCGCTGCCGCAATCGGCGCAGCACGTGGCATCCTCGCGACTGACGGTGATCCCGCCGCAGTCCTCGCAGTACCAGGCGGGGATGCGGTGTCCCCACCAGATCTGCCGGCTGATGCACCAGTCCTGGATGTTGAACATCCACTCGAAGTAGGTCTTCTCCCACTGCGCCGGGACGATGCGGGTGCTGCCGTCCTGCACTGCCTTGATCGCCTGCTCGGCCAGCGGGCCGACCTTGACGTACCATTGCAGCGACAGGTATGGCTCGATCACGGTCTTGCAGCGATAGCACTCGCCAACGGCATTCTGATGGTCGTCGATCTTGGCCAGCAGCCCCTGATTCTCGAGATCGGCGACCACGTTGGCACGTGCCTCGTAGCGCTCCTGCCCCTGATAGGGACCGCCGTTCTCGTTGATCACCCCGGATTCGTCGAGAATGTTGATGGCCGGCAGATTATGGCGGCGCGCCACCTCGAAGTCGTTGAAGTCGTGGGCCGGGGTGATCTTGACCACGCCGGTGCCGAACTCGCGGTCGACGTACTCGTCGGCGACGATCGGGATTTCGCGATTCACCAGCGGCAGCATGACGGTCTTGCCGACGAGATCAGCGTAGCGCTCATCCTCGGGGTGGACCGCCACGGCGGTGTCGCCGAGCATCGTTTCCGGGCGGGTGGTGGCCACCACCAGGCAGCGGTCGGAGCCGGTCACCGGATAGCGCAGGTGCCAGAGATGCCCTTTCTTCTCGTCGTGTTCGACCTCCAGGTCGGAGAGTGCGGTGTGACAGCGCGGGCACCAGTTGATCAGGCGGTTGGCCCGGTAGATCAGCCCTTCCTCGTAGAGGCGCACGAAGACCTCGCGCACCGCCTTGGAGAGCCCCGCGTCCATGGTGAAACGCTCGCGTTCCCAGTCGCAGGAAGCGCCGAGGCGCTTGAGCTGCTGGATGATCTGCCCCCCGGACTCCTCGCGCCACTGCCAGACCCGGGCGACGAAGCCGTCGCGGCCGACGGCGTGGCGGTCGGTGCCAAGCTGCGCCAGCTGTTTTTCGACCACGTTCTGGGTGGCGATACCGGCATGGTCGGTACCGGGCATCCACAGGACCTCTTTCCCCTGCATGCGCTGCCAGCGGCAGAGGATATCCTGCAACGTGTTATTGAGGGCATGGCCCATGTGCAGCACGCCGGTGACGTTCGGCGGCGGGATGACAATGGCATAGGGGGCCTTGGACGAATGCTCGTCGGCGCGGAAATAGCCCTTCGCTTCCCACGCCTGGTACCACTTGCGTTCGACGTCGTGCGGTTCGTAACCTTTGGAGAGCTTTGGTTCGGTGCTCATCATGTCCTCTGAAAAGAAATGGGGATTTGCATCAATCCCCATTTCACGTCTGAATTGTCAACGACCGGCGCTTCGCTAGGCGGCGGCATCCTTGATCTTGCGGATCTCGTCCTTGATCAGCGCCTCGGCCAGATCGGGGACCACCTCCCAGGCGACCCGCTCCAGCACCGTGCCGGCGAGCTTCTCGATGACCTTGCCGACGGCGCGCTCGACAATCTGCTCGATTTCCGTTTCGGTGAGGGTGGCAACGCGCTGTTCCACGACAGCGGCAGCGACCGGAGCCGCTACCGGGGCCGCCGCAGGCACTGCCACGGGCGCCGCCACCGGAGCGGCGGGAATGACCGGGGCCGCCGGAGCCAGACTGGGGGCAGGCGGCTCCACCGGGGGCTCGATTGGCGGGGCAAACGCCAGCGGCTGAGGCTCTGCCAGCGCTTCAAATGATGTCTCGAGCGGCGTTTCTGACCGCGACCAGGGGCTCAGCGTCGGCATTTCACCGGCGGGCTCAAGATCCTCCGCGCCGAGAATATCATCGTCGCCAAGAGCCATGACTTCTTCCGTGTCCCCAAACGCGCCGAAATCGGCCGCGGGCAAGGCGGATTCCTCAAAAGCCAGCGGCTCCTCCGCGACGGGGAACGGCTCGGCGGCGAACTCGAAGACCGGTGCGGCCGCCGGCGGCTCCTCGAAGGAAATATCGCCAAAAGCGTCGGCCGGCACCGGAGCGGGCTCAGGCACCACGGGGGCGGGAGCAACGGGCTCCTCGAAGGAAATATCGGCAAAGGAATCGACCGGCGCGGGAGCGGGCTCGGGCACCGTGACCGGCTGGGGAGCCACCGCGGGCGCCGGGGCGGCGGCAGCTGGGGCGGCGCCGAGCAGGGTGGCCACCTTGTCGATCAGGGACTGGGATTCGAACGGCTTCTCGATCCAGGCATCCGCCCCGGAGGCGCGTGCCTTCCCCTCATCGAACGGCTCGAAGGACCCGGCCAGCAGCAATACCGGTACATGCTTCAGCGCCGGCTCCGTCTTGATAGCCGCGCACAGCTCGTAACCGTTCTTGCCCGGCATGTAGACATCGGCCAGCACCAGGTCGGGCACCAGTTCCCTGGCCCGCGCAAAGGCACTGTCACCATTGTCGGTGATGGCCAGCTCATAATCTTCGTGGGCGAAGGTAATCTGGATGACCTTCTGGATGGTGATGCTGTCATCGGCCAGCAACAACCTTTTACTCATGGGAGCCTCCTCGGCGACCGGCAACATGTCTCGACAGACACCCCGGCAAGACCGCTTGAAAAGCTATCATACGGCATTCCGGGGTGTCAAGCGGCGGAGACTGAAATACCCAGACTTTTCCCCGCTTTACAATACCTTCCAAGGCTGCGGCAAAAACAGCTGCTGGTAGAGATTCATCGCATAGCGGTCGGTCATGCCTGCCAGGAAGTCGGCGACGGCAACCTCGACGGTGTCGTCTTCCGCCCGCCGACCGCCGCAGGCGGCCAATTCGGCGGGATGGGCGACAAAATAGCCGAACAACTCGTGCAGCACATGGCTGGCCTTATAAAAATCTTCAGCCACTGAAGGAGCCTGATAAACATGCAGGAACAGCCAGTCGCGCAGTTCGGTCACCGCCTGGGAAACCGCCGCGGAAAAACGGATGGCTGTCGTGTCCGTCGCCAGGGAGGTCTCGATCATATCGACCACCATGGTATTGATCCTCTCCCCGTGCCGACTGCCGAGCAACTGCCTCAGACCGGAGGGTACCGCATCACTGCCGATCAGCCCCGCGCGAATGGCGTCATCGAGATCGTGGCTGACGTAAGCGACCACATCGGCCAGGCGCACGACCTGCCCTTCGAGAGCGGCCGGCAAATCGTGCACGCCGCTGCCGAGCAGCGCTCCCCGCCCCTTGGAATGGTGCAGGATGCCGTCGCGCACCTCCCAGGTCAGGTTGAGCCCCAGCCCGTCGTTTTCCAACCGTTCGACAACCCGCAGGCTCTGGCGTACATGGTGGAAGCCATCGTTCAACAGCTCATCCAGCACCCGTTCGCCGGCATGTCCGAACGGCGTGTGCCCAAGGTCGTGACCGAGCGCGATGGCCTCGGTCAGATCCTCGTTGAGCCGCAATGCTCTCGCGACCGTGCGCGCGATCTGGGCGACCTCGAGGGTATGGGTCAAGCGGGTGCGGTAGTGATCACCTTCCGGCGAGAGGAAGACCTGGGTCTTGTGTTTCAGACGCCGGAATGACTTGCTGTGCAGGATGCGGTCACGGTCGACCTGAAAACAGGTGCGCACCGGACAGGAAGGCTCATCACCGGCACGGCCACGCGAAAAACGGCTGGCGCAGGCCTGCGGCGCCAGCGCAGCAACTTCACGCTCTTCAATCGCCTCGCGAATCTTCATCGCTGACAATCCACAGGGCTTGACAAGATGAACAACTGACAACACATTGTGCTTTCCGGTGCTGGATCCATGGTCAATTGATTTTCCCCTATGCCGGCAAAAAAATTTCAGTTAACATCAGACGTTCTTTACAGTCCCCTATCGAATCTGTGCCCAAACCGATGAAATGCCTGCTGCTTGTCGATGACCGCCTTGAGTTGCTGGCCACTCTGGAGCCAATCCTCAAACATTGGGGCTACCGGGTTCTGACGGCCACCAGCGTTGCCCAGGCCAATGCGTTTCTGGCCGGGAGCGCACCGGCCATGCTGATCATCGGCAACAACCTGTTCAACCACCCGGAGTTGCAGCGGCCCCAACCGTCTCTGCCGCTCCTGGCCCTCAAGCATCCCGCCGCCCCCCTGCCGGGCCCCGAACCGGAGACAACCCTCAGTGTCCCGGTCGATATCTTTGCCCTGTTCGCCCTGATCCAGAGTCAAGTGGAAAAGCACCCCCGCCGCAACCTGCGCCTGCGTCTGCATCTCCCCGGGATGTATCGCACCAAAGGGGAGGATTTTCTCCTCGCCGACGTGCTCAGCCTCAGCATGCATGGTCTGTTTTTCCGATCGTCGCTGCGTCTTGCCCCCGGCAACAAGGTCTCCGCGGTCTTCCCCCTGCTTGGTCACTCCAAGGAGCTCGAAGTCGAAGGGACCGTGCTCTACATCGTCGAACCAACCCCACAAAACAACTATGTGCAGGGCTTTGGCCTGGGATTCTCGTCGCTGACCCCGGAACAGTCGGTCCTGCTGGAGCGTTTCATCGAGGAGAGTTTTCTCAATGAAGTCGCCGCCTGCCAGCCTGGGGTCGGCACTTTCTCCGCCACGCAACTGAAACGCTGAGCAGTTACCCGATCTCCTCCAGAAAACTTTTCCCCTCCTTCAACGTCACACCAAAATACTCTGCAATGGTTGCCCCCAGATCGGCGAAGGTCGTTCGTTCGCCGAGCGGCCGGGGCTCGTTCAGCTCAGGTCGCCAGGCAAGGATCGGAACATATTCCCGGGTATGGTCGGTGCCAGGGGTAAGCGGGTCGCAGCCGTGGTCGGCGCTGATCAGCAGCAGATCGTCCTCGGCCAGCGCTGCCTGCAACTGCGGCAGCCAGGCATCGAACCGCTCCAGGGCGCGGCCGAAACCGACGGCATCCTGGCGATGACCGTAAATCATGTCGAAATCGATCAGATTGACTGCCAGCAGCCCAAAACCGCCGAATCCCTCCAGGGCATCGAGAATGCGTGCCATCCCTTCGTCATTGTCGCGGGTCGGCAGTTGCCGGGCAATCCCTCGTCCGGCGAACAGGTCGGCCAGTTTACCGACAGCCCACACAGGGATCCCTGCCGCAGTCAGGCAATCGAGGAGCGTCGGCCGCGGCGGCGGCAGGGGAAAGTCCTTGCGACCGGGCGTGCGCCTGAGCCCTGTGTCGACATCACCGGTGAACGGCCGGGCAATGACCCGTCCGATCCGGTAGTCATCGACCAGGGCACGTACCTTCCGGCACAGCCGGTACAACTCTTCGGGAGGGAGAACCGCCTCGTGGGCAGCAATTTGAAAGACCGAATCGACACTGGTATAGACAATCGGTCGGCCGGTGCGCAGATGTTCGGCCCCGTAAAACCGCAGGATTGATGTCCCGCTGGTGCCGACATTCCCGATTGGCGGGCAGCCGGCAATCTCGGCAAACCGCTCGATCAACTCGGCCGGGAAACCTTGCGGAAAGGTGGCAAACGGCTCCGTCAGGGTGACGCCGGCCATCTCCCAGTGCCCGGAGATGCTGTCCTTGCCGGCGGCCTGCTCGCGCATGCGGCCGAAGGCCCCGCACGGAACCGGGACGGGTGGCACGCCGGCAATATCGGCGAGGTGCCCCAGGCCAAGGCGCTGCAGGCTGGGCAGGAACAGCCCGCCGCAGGCCGCAGCCACGTGCGGCAGAGTGGCGGCATCCTCGTCCCCGTAAACGGCGGCATCGGGAAGCGCGCCCAGACCGACGCCATCGAGAACGATCCAGACGGCGCGACCCGGTCGGCGAGGGCTGGGTTTGCAAGGGACTGACATAAGGTAACGAGCGAGGTCGCGAGATAGCAAGTAGCAAGGTTATTCTATCTCGCCATCTCGCTACCTGCTCCCTCGCTGCTTATGACCGATAGTCGGCATTGATGCGCACGTACTCGTACCCCAGATCCGACGTGTAATACCAGGCGCTGCCGCTGCCGAGTCCGAGCTCGACGGTCACGGTGAACTCGGCCTTTTTCAGCACCTCGGTAGCTTTGGCTTCCTGGCCGGCTCCCAGGCCGAGCCCGTTTTCGACCATCGGCACGGCGTCGAAGAGAATCCGGACGCGATCCGGATCGAGGTCAACCCCGGCGTAACCGGCGGCGGCGATGATCCGCCCCCAGTTTGCGTCGGCGCCGAAAAAGGCCGTCTTGACCAGGGACGAGGTCGCGATGCTGCGCGCGACGGCAAGGGCGTCGTCTTCGGAAGCAGCGCCATTGACCTGGATGCGCACCAGCTTGGTAGCTCCTTCCCCGTCACGCACGATCATTTTCGCCAGATCCTGCAGGACCTCCTCAAGCGCAGCGGCGAAAGACCGCTCCTCCGGGCTGCCCGCGACAAGCGCCGGGGCGCCGGCCGCGCCGCTGGCCAGCAGTAGCACGGTATCGTTGGTCGACGTATCCCGGTCGACAGTGATCCGGTTGAAGGTATGTCCCACCGCCGTGCGCAGCAGTGCCCCGGCCAGGGAATCATCCAGCGTGGCATCGGTCATCACGAAGGCCAGCATGGTGGCCATGTCGGGATGGATCATCCCCGCCCCCTTGGCAAGGCCGACGATCCGGCAGGAACGGCCGCCGATCACGACGCTACGCACAGCCGTCTTGGGAAAGGCGTCGGTGGTGCGCATCGCTTCGGCCACGGCGTCCAGCTGATCAATGGCCAAGGCCCCGACCAGCTCCGGAACATGCGCCTCGAAACACGTCATCGGCAGCGGCACGCCGATCACCCCCGTCGAGCAGACCGCCACCAGTTCCTCGGCAATCCCCAGCGCGCCCGCGGTCAGGGCCGCGCAGCGCCGGGCATCGGCGAGCCCCTGCTTCCCGGTGCAGGCATTGGCGTTGCCGCTGTTGACCAGAATGGCCTGGCACAAACCGGTGCGAATCCGCTCGCGCGTCAGGATGACGGGGGCGGCAACCACCCGGTTGGTGGTGAAGGTGCCGGCGCATACGGCCGGACGATCGGCCACGATCATGGCCAGATCGGGCTTCCCCGACTTCTTGATGCCGGCGGCCCGGGCAGCGCAGCGAAATCCCGCCGGCAGGTCAGTGACGTTCGAGTTCGGCATGACAGCTCTCCTTGCGGCCGGGGTGGACCGGGAAAAGCAATCCCAGGCAGGTCCCTTTGCCGCTCATCGATTCAAGGAAAATCCACCCCTGCATCTGGCGCAGGATGGCCCGGCAGGTGGCCAGACCGATCCCCACCCCGCAGGGCTTGTCGGTATCCAGATCCCCGAGTTGGGAGTAGTGCTGGAAAATCAGATCGGCCTGTTCGGGAAGCACAGTGCGCCCGTCGTTGGCGATGGCCAGGTAGACATACGGGGAGCGGTTGACTTCCCGATTCTCGGCATGGATGCGAATGCCGCCGCCATCGCGGTTGAACTTGACGGCGTTATCGATCAACGCATCCAGCAGCAGCAGCAACTTGTCGCGGTCGGCCCAGAGCGGGGCCAGCCCCTCGGCCAGTTGCAGGTCGATGGTGAGGTCCCTTTCCGCAATGGTCAGATCGTGACTGGCGAGCACCTCATCGATGCAGGCGGGAAGCTCTATCGCCGCCCACTGCCAGTTTTCGCTCCCCGAATCGATGACGAACAGGCGCAGCATGCCGCTGATCAACCGTTCCAGGTGCACGCTTTCGGCATGGATGCGGCCCAGGTATTCGCGCAGCTCATGCTGGCCGATCTGCTCAAAGAAATTGACCAACAGGTCGGCGAAGCCGAGAATCGAGGTCAGCGGCGTCTTCAACTCGTGGGAGAGGCTGCAGACAAAACGGGTACGATCGTGGTGCAGGCGCAGCAGGTCGGCATGGGTCTGCTCCAGTTCCTGCGACTGTTCCCGCAGACGGCCGACCAGCTTGAGATTTTCGATGGCCAGCGCCGCCTGATGGGCGATCATGGCCAACAGTTCCTGGTCGGCGGCGGTGAAGGGTTCGCCGCTCTTCTTGTTGTTGACATTGAGGACGCCAACAACCCGTTCCTGGGTGCGGATCGGCACGGAGAGCAGGGAGCCGCTGCGGTAGCGGCCGGCATCCCCGCGCAGCGGAAAACGGCCGTCACTGGCCATGTCGTCGATCAGCACGGCCTCGCCGCTGGCCAGCACAAAACCGGCGACGCCGTCCCCCGGGGCGATCCTGACCTGGGCCGCCACCTCCGCCGGAAGACCGCGCGAGGCCCGGATTTCCAGCAGGCCGTCCTCGCCGCAAAGCATCAGCGAAACGATTTCGACCTTCAACGCCGTCTGGATCGCGGCAACCACCCGTTCGAGCAGGCGCGGCAGATTCTCCTCGCTGCCGGTGGTCGCACCGATCGTCTTGAGCAGCACCAGATCGTCAAGCGAGCGCGTGGCCCGCTGCTGGAGATCACTGTCCGCCTTCAATCGGGCGGTGCGCGCCGCCGAGCGGGTCAGCGCCCCCTGAATACCCTCCTGATCAAGCGGATGAAACAGGACATCGGCCGCTTCGGAGCGGAACGCCTCCAGCGCCAGGGGAAAGGCCCCCTCGGGCAGCGTCATGACCACCGGCAGCCAGGGATGAACGCGCCGGATCTGCTGCAGCACGGCGAAACCGCGCGGATCGGCCGCGGTCAGATCGCAGATGACGGCCGCCACTTTTTGCCGCGAAATCAGGTCCGGCGCAGTAATGCCCTCTGTCAGGGAGAGGGTGAGCAGAGGGGTGCCCGGACAGGCATTGCGCACCGGGTCGAGGCTGCCGGGCGCATGCTCGACCAACAGCAGGGCCTCGAGGCCGACTGCTCCAGGCGATAAGGTCACACCATCCCTCCTGCCGTTGTTACTGACCGCAGCACTTCTTGTATTTCTTGCCGCTGCCGCACGGGCAAGGATCGTTGCGGCCAACGGTCCCGGCATCGCGCCTGGCCGGAGCCTGCACCGCCGGCGCCGGACCGCTGAGTTTGGTCAGAGCGTTGCGCTCGCGACGCTGCTCCTCTTCCATGCGGGTGACCTCCTCTTCCCGCGCCAACTGCACACGGAAGAGCTTGTTGATCACCTCCTGGCGAATCCGCCCCATCATTTCCATGAACAGCCCGTAGGCTTCGCGCTTGTACTCTTCCTTCGGGTTGCGCTGGCCGTAGGCGCGCATCCCGATCCCTTCCTTGAGGTGGTCGATGGAGAGCAGATGGTCCTTCCACTGATCGTCGATGGTCTGCAGCAGCAGTACCTTCATCAGGTGCTCCATCACCGGGGCCCCGAACTCTTCGGTGCGGGCCTCGAGTTGACGCGCCACCTGCTCGCGCAGCGCCACAGTCAGCGCCTCCTGGGTCAAGCCGGGAGCGGCGGCCGCGGGGAGGTCGGCGGCGAAATTGAACTGCCCGCCGAAATCGATGAACAGCCCTTCCCAGTTCCATTCGGTCGGCGGCGTTTTCTCGGGACAGAAGGTAGCAACCATGTCCTGCACGGTTTCGTCGAGAATCGACTCGACGGTGGCGCCGATGTTCTCCCCGGCCAGTACTTCCTTGCGCTGGGTGTAGATCACCTCGCGCTGCTTGTTCATGACGTCGTCGTAGTCGATGAGATGCTTGCGGATCTCGAAGTTGTGCGCCTCGACCTTCTTCTGCGCGTTTTCGATCGCCTTCGAGATCATGCCGTGTTCGATCGGCTCCCCTTCCGGCATCTTCAGCTTGTCCATGATAAACGCCACCCGCTCGGAGCCGAAGATGCGCAGCAGGTCGTCATCCAACCCCATGTAGAAACGGCTCTCGCCGGGGTCGCCCTGGCGGCCGGAGCGGCCGCGCAACTGGTTGTCGATGCGCCGCGATTCGTGGCGCTCGGTGCCGAGGATGTAAAGGCCTCCGCACTCGAGCACCTCCTGCTTCTCCTTCGCACAGAGTTCGCGATATTTGCCCAGTGCCTGGGCGTAGGCCGCCTCGAAATCTTCAGCCGTGGCTGCCTCGCGCTTGGCCATCATCTCCGGGTTGCCACCGAGGACAATGTCGGTACCACGGCCGGCCATGTTGGTGGCGATGGTTACCGCTCCCTTGCGCCCGGCCTGGGCGACAATTTCGGCTTCGCGATCATGCTGCTTGGCGTTCAGCACATTGTGCGGGATGCCGCGCTTTTTCAACAATTCGGAAAGGACCTCGGACTTCTCGATGGAGATGGTGCCGACCAGCACCGGCTGGCCGGTTTCAAAGCGGGTCACGATGTCGTCGATGGTCGCCTTGAACTTCTCCTTCTCGGTCTTGTAGATCAGGTCCGGCTGGTCGCGGCGAACCATCGGCCGGTTGGTCGGCATGACCACCACGTCAAGCTTGTAAATTTCGTTGAATTCGGCGGCCTCGGTGTCGGCGGTGCCGGTCATCCCCGCCAGTTTTTTGTACATGCGGAAGTAGTTCTGGAAGGTGATGGTCGCCAGCGTCTGGTTCTCGCGCTCGATCTTCAGCCCTTCCTTAGCCTCGATCGCCTGATGCTGACCGTCACTCCAACGCCGTCCCGGCATCAAACGTCCGGTAAACTCGTCGACGATGATCACCTCGCCGTCCTTGACCACGTAGTCGACATCGAGGCGGAACAGGGCGTGAGCCTTGAGGGCCTGGTTGACGTGGTGCAGCAGCGCCATGTTGCGCGGGTCGTAAAGATTGTCCACTTTGAGCAGTTGTTCGACCCGGGCCACCCCTTCCTCGGTGAGCGTCGCCGCGCGGGCCTTCTCGTCGATGGTGTAGTCGCCGGTATAGCTGCGCACGACCCGGCCGATGCCACCGTCGCGATCTTCCTTGACCGCCCCCTTTTTCAACAGCGGGATGATCCGGTCGGCGGCGTAGTAAAGTTCGCTGGAGGCGCTGCTCGGCCCGGAGATGATCAGCGGCGTGCGCGCTTCGTCGATCAAAATCGAGTCGACCTCGTCGACGATGGCGTAGTTGAGGTCGCGCTGCACGTAGTCGGCCAGGGCGAATTTCATATTGTCGCGCAGGTAGTCGAAGCCGAACTCGTTGTTGGTGCCGTAGGTGATGTCCGAGCCGTAGGCCTCCTGGCGCTGGGCATCGGTCAGACCGTGGACGATGCAGCCGACCGACATGCCGAGAAAGCGGTAGAGCTGCCCCATCCACTCCGAGTCGCGGCGGGCCAGGTAGTCGTTGACGGTGATGACGTGGACGCCCTTGCCGGCCAGAGCGTTGAGGTAGACCGGCAGCGTCGCCACCAAGGTCTTCCCCTCACCGGTCTTCATCTCGGCGATCTTGCCGTCGTGCAGCACCATGCCACCGAGCAGCTGCACATCGAAGTGGCGCATGCCGAGCACCCGTCTGCCCGCTTCGCGAACCACGGCGAAGGCTTCGGGGAGCAGGGCGTCAAGGGTTTCGCCGCGACTGAACCGCTCGCGGAACTCGGCGGTCTTGGCGGCAAGCTGAGGATCACCGAGCGCCTGCATCTGCGGCTCGAGGGCGTTGATTCTGTCCACTAGCGGCTGCAGCCGCTTCAGTTCACGTTCATTCTTGCTGCCGACAATTTTCTTGATGATCGAACCGATCATTACTTGCTCCGTTTCCGGTTATGGATTGGTGTTGCAGCGCCTGTCGGACAGGCGCCCATTAAGCGAGTTATGTTAGCACATCACACCGGGGGGTCTCAAGGTCAAAGGGGATGAATCTGCCAGCAGCAAACCCCGGCAAAACCGGGGCCCGGGTTGCGCGAAGAGGTATCAACTCTCTCAAAGGCTGGTCGCCGCCGGCTTCTTCCCCGGCGGCACCTGTGCCTCGCACGGCACTCGCGTCTGACAGAGGCCGCAGCCGGTCTGGGTAACACCATAACGCTCCGCCACGGCGGCGGGAACGGTCCCATAGACATATTCCCGGCAGATTGTCTTGTCGTGTCCGGCATGGCTGATGGCCCCGACCGGGCAGCGGCCAATGCACAGACCGCAACTCCCTTCGCGGTACCAGAGGCAGTTGTGGCGGTGATCCGGGGTGGTACGGGGCGTGGGCGGGAGGACCAGATCGGTGATGACGCTGCCGAGGCGATGAGAAATGCCGTGCCCGGTGATGAGTCCGTCGTTCAGGCTGAAGGTGCCGAGGCCGGCGGCGTAGGCGGCATGCCGCTCCGACCAGGTGGAGGCGACGCCGACACGGGGATCGTCGAGCTGCCGCCACTCCGGTGCCAGCTGCGGCGCAAGCGCCCGCTGACCGCGCGCCGCGAGCCAGGCGACCAGATGGCGGCGCAACAGCGTATTGAAGGTCTCGCCGTGATTGCGGGTCAGTGCCCACGACCGGGAGGGCCACTGCGTCTCCGGTCGGTTGCTTTCCCGGGTGGCGCGGGTGATCGGGAGCACCCAGCAGATCACCGTGGCCGCGCCGTCGAGGATTTCCCCCGGCGTGCGGTGAAAATCGCCGATGATCTCTTTGTACGCGCTAAACAGGGGATCGTCGGCTGCCGCGAACCCGACCAGCGGCTCGTCGAAGTAAGGTTCGCCGGTTACGGGGAAGCGGTTGGCGGCGGCAGTCGCGACCAGGTCGCGGATCGTTTCGCGTATGACTGCCTGCATGTCATTCATCGAGGATATCCCTTGCTGTTCAGATCGACGGGCCGCGCCGTTAACTCTAGTCACAGTTTATCGGGAGTGAACGGGGATGGCAAATCACTCGGGAGGTGAGTGCGCGTCAACAAAAAACCCCGGCAAGGCCGGGGTCATAAACTGACTAGGGGGTGTTCAGAGGAATTTCCGCGGATTGACCGGCGCGCCGTTGAGGCGCACTTCGTAGTGGACGTGCGGGCCGCTGGAACGCCCGGTATTGCCCGCCATGGCAACCAGATCCCCGCGCTTGACGCGCTGACCGACCCTGACCATGGTCCGCGAGTTGTGGCCGTAGGCGGTGGAGAAACCGTAGCCGTGGTCGATGACCACCAGCTTGCCGTAACCGGGCTCGGTGCCGACCTCGCGCACGATGCCGGCAGCCGTGGCCATCACCGGGGTGCCGGTACGGGTGGCGATATCCAGTCCTTCGTGCATGCGACGCTGGCCGTCGAACGGGTCGCGGCGCACGCCGAAATCGGAGGTCACCCAGCCCCTGACCGGCCAGCCGGCCGGCCGTGAGCCAAGCAGCGAACGCTGGTCGTTGAGGTAACCCTGGACTTCTTCCTGGCTGACCCGGCGCAGATCGACCTCACGGCGCAGATCGTCGATCTGCTGCTGGAGGGTCGCCAGATTGTCGGTCGGTTCATCACCCACCGCCGGGCCACCGACCCCGCCGAGGGTATCGGCCTTCGGTTTGGTCAATTTGTTCATCACCCGCATTTTGGCGTCGTTCTGCGCCATGACCACCAGTTCCTTGCGCAGGTCCTCGAGCTTGGCCACCAGCTGTTCCATCTCCTGGCGGTGCATGCGGGACTGCTCGCGCAGGCGCTCGAATTCACTGCGATCGAAATTGGCCTTCAAAGCAAACACCGCCAGTCCGATCACCAGCAGCACACAGCACGCCGCCCCGGCAGCCGACCACTTGAGGGCCGACAGCTTGAGAGCGAAACGGCGCACGCGGTGCGAGCCTTCGGGGATGATCAGAATGGTAAAACGTTTGGACAAAATCGTTTCCTTCGGAACACGAGGGAAGGCGTTAGGCACCTTCCTGAAATTCGACCCGGTACACGGGAGTGTAACTTGTTACCCGAAACCGCTGTGGAATGTCAACCTTTTTGGGAGAGCGCGGGCAGGTCGATGCTCAGGGCGATCTCGTCACAATCGGGAAATTTCGCGCACTTCATGCAGTCTCCCCAGATTTTGTGCGGCAGCTGTGATTTCTCGATCACCGTGAACCCGAGCTTTTCGAAAAAGGCCTGTTTGTAGGTAAGAGCGAAGACCCGGCGGATGCCGAGGCGGCGGGCTTCATCGAGACAGGCCTGCACCAGCTCCTTGCCGGCGCCGCGGCCGTTGTAATCGGGATGGACCGCCAGGGAGCGCAGTTCGGCCAGATCTTCCCAGCAGATGTTCAGTGCCGCGGTGCCAACCACCCTGCCGTCAATTTCAAAAACGTAGAAATCGCGCAGCGATTCATAGAGTTCCGCCAGCGAGCGCGACAGCAGCAGTCCGTCGCGGGCGTAATCGAGCAACAGGCGGTGGATTTCGCGGACATCGGGGATAATCGCCTTGCGGACCATGGCAACCTTCTCTTTCGTCATTTTACGCCCGGGCTGGCGCGCCGATCAATTCACGGGCATGGGCGAGCGTGCGCTCGGTCACCTGGGCGCCGCCGAGCATGCGCGCCATCTCCAGCACCCGCGCCTCGCCGTCAAGCCGCTCGATGCCGGTGATGGTCCGCCCGTCTGCTTCCCGTTTGACCACCAGGAAGTGCCGATCGGCACCGGCCGCCACCTGGGGAAGATGGGTGACGCAGAGCACCTGGGCATGGTGACTCACGGCCCGCAGCTTGTTGCCGACGGCCGTTGCGGTGGCGCCGCCGATACCGGCGTCAACCTCGTCGAAGACCAGGGTCGGCACCTGTTCGCTCCCCGGGGTGATCCGCTTCAGGGCCAGCAGGATGCGCGACAGCTCGCCGCCGGAGGCAATGCGCGCCAGCGGCAGCAGGGCTTCGCCCCGGTTCGGCGCCAGCAGGAATTCGCCCCGTTCCAGCCCCGTCGGCCCCGGTTCCGGCAATTCGGTCAACTGCAACTCGAAGCGCGCCCCGGCCATCGACAGGTCGGCCAGTTCACGCTGCATGGCGGCGCCCAGGCGCGTCCCCGCGTCCCGGCGGGCCGCGCCGAGCCGCCGACCGGCATCGAGCAGGTCCTTCAGTTGGCCGGCAAGTTCCGCCTCGAGAACCGCCCGCGTCTCCTCGGCATGCTCCAGCTCATCCAGTTCGGCACCGATGGCCCCCTGCTGTTCGAGAATTTCGGCGATCGACGCCCCGTACTTGCGCTTGAGGGCCGTCAGCAGGGCCAGTCGTTCTTCGACCTCCTCCTGGCGGCCCGGTTCGCAGCCGATCCGGTTGAGGTGGCTGCGCAATTGCGTGGCAACGTCTTCCAGGGTGTAAAGCGACTGCCTGAGCGTCTCCCCCAGCTGTCCCAGCTCCGGGTCGATTCCGGCCAACCCTTCCAGTTCGCCGGCCAGCCGGCCGAGCGCCGCGCAAACCGCACCGTCGGCGGCATAGAGCGTTTCGTAGCCGTTGTTTGCGGCCGCCGCCAGGCGCTCGGCATTCTGCAGCAGCAGCCGCTCGGCAGCCAACTCCTCTTCTTCGCCAGGGCGCAGTTGCGCCTCGGCGATCTCCCGCGCCTGGTAGCGCAGCAGGTCGAGGCGCCGGGCCCGCTCACGCTCGGCCTCGGCCAGCCGCGCCAGGTGCTCGCCGGTTGCGCGCCAGGCGGCAAAGCGCTGCCGGTATTCTTCGCTCAGTTCCCCGTGTCCCCCGAAAATATCCACCAGGGGGAGATGCGCCTCCCGCCCCATCAGCGCCTGATGCTCGTGCTGGCCGCAGACGGCCACCAGTTGTTCGGTCAGCGGCTGCAATTGCGTCAGGGTCGCCAGGCTACCGTTGATGTAGGCGCGGCTGCGGCCGGCACGACTGACGACCCGGCGCAGGATCAGGTCGTCGCCCGCGGGGAACCCGGCCTCATCGATCACGGCCTGCAGATCGGAGCGCCCGGCCAGGTCGAACAGCGCCTCGACCGTCGCCTCCTCGCAACCGGCACGGATCAGTTCCGGGTTGGCCCGGTCACCGAGGAGCAGACCGAGTGCATCCATGACAATCGACTTGCCCGCGCCGGTCTCCCCGGTCAGCACATTGAAGCCCGTTCCGAACTCGACTTCGAGACGATCGATGATGGCGAAATTGGTGATGGAAAGGGTCAATAGCATTACAGTCAATCCAGATTATAGCGCTAAGCGCCAAGACTCAAGAAAAAGCCTTTTCTTGGCGCTTAAGTCTTGCGCCTTGCATTTATCTTTCCCCCCACTTCAGCTTGGTGCGCAGGATCTGGAAGGAATCCTTGGTCGGGCTGAGCACCAGCAGGGCGGGGTGGGCCGAGCGGCGGATCTCCACCACGTCACCGCCCTGCAGCGGCATGCCGACCTGGCCGTCGGCGGTGAGCACCACATCCTCGTCCTGGAATTTGACCTCGATGCGGATCAGCGCCTCGTCGGAAACGATGATCGGCCGATTGGTCAACATGTGCGGGCAGATCGGCGAGATCACCAGGCAGTGCACCGCCGAGGAGATGATCGGCCCGCCGGCGGCGAGATTGTAGGCGGTGGATCCGGTCGGCGTGGCGACAATCAGCCCGTCGGCCTTGAAGGTGGTCAGGTAGGTGTCGTCGACCCACGCCTCCATGTCGATGATGCGGGCCAGCGCCCCCTTGTTGATCACCAGGTCGTTGAGCACCCGGTAGCGGGCCACTTCCGCCCCGTTGCGGCGGATGGCGACATCGAGGCGCAGACGTTCGGAAATCGTCAGTTCACCGGCCAGCAGCTTGGTCAGGACCGGATCGACCTCGTCGCGGGTGATCTCGGTGAGAAAGCCGAGACTGCCCAGGTTGATGCCGAGGATCGGGGTGCGCCGGTCGCCGACCAGGCGGGCAACCGAGAGCAGGGTGCCGTCGCCGCCGAGAACGATGAGCAGATCGGCCTGGGTCGGCATCTCCGCCGGCGGGCAGCCCAACGCATCGGGGATCTCGGCTACCAGCGCCTCGTCGACCAGCACGGCAATGCCGCGGCTGTTGAGCCAGGCGGCGACCTCGCCGGCAACCCGCACGGCATCCTGATGACGCCGCTTGACAAAAATCCCGACTGATTTCAAGGCGAACCTCCTTGCGCGATGCCCCGGAAATCTAGCACAGCATTACGGCGAAGTCCATGGCAACGGGTACTTACAAAGGCGTTCCGGTTGTCGGTCGGCCATGCCTGTGCTAGCATTCCCCCTATGGATCTCTTTTCCTCCACCGCCGCCGCCCGCACCCCGCCGCCAATCGCCGAAAG
>VEPG01000076.1 GCA_012026975.1 Desulfuromonas sp.
CAACCGTTTCAATCGACATCCCGCGCCTCCTCTTGCCTGCCATCAACACCTGGGCACCCACGGGGGGGGTGCCCCTACGCATTCAATATCCATGGGCGGATACATGGGTCCGCCCCTACATCAATCCGATCATGCATCATTTACGTAGGGGCAGACCCGCGTGTCTGCCCTGGATTTCCCAGATCCGCCGGATTCTCCTCCTCCTCCGCCCACCGCCCCGGATTCCCCGCCACGTATTCACGCATCCGCTGCAATTCGGCATCGTCGCGGATGATCCGTTCGAAATAATTGCGTTGCCACAACCGGCCGGGGAATGATGGCCAATGGTGGGTGTCGACGCCGCGGATATAGGCGTTGGTCGTCATTGTCTTGAACCATTGCACGATTGCATGTAGGGGCGCACCCATGTGTGCGCCCTGATTATCGACGCCCGAATCAAATACCGGGCGGACACATGGGTCCGCCCCTACGAAATGGATGATGCCGTGAAAATGGTCTGGCATGATGACATATTCGTCCAATCCGGCATGGCCGAATTTCTCCGGAATCTTTCGCCACCACAATTCAACCATCCGCCCGGCCTCGTTCAACCGCACCTCCCCTGACGCCACCTCGCCGAACAGGCATTCCCGCCCCTGCGCGCAGATCGTGACAAAATAGACGCCGTTCGTCGCATAATCATAGTCACGCAGGCGGATGGATCGCCTGTGGTGAATATCCGGATCAAATCGTTTCATTGGCATTCATCGTAGGGGCAGCCCCATGTCTGCCCGGTATTATCAACCCCCCGTGCCTGCCCGGTTATCGCTGGTTTCCGCCCCGTAGCATACACACCCTATGCTGAAAAAATTCTCACGCAACATCGTGACAAAATATGACATATGCAGAACGAATCGGTAGGGGCGCACCCGCGTGTGCGCCCTGCCCCGCCGCCACACACAAAAAAAGCGGGGATACGCTCATGCGCATCCCCGCTTTTGCTTTTTCTCTTTGGAATTTATCCCGCCGCCCTACTCCTCGTAAACCAGCGTACGAATCAGGCCGCAGGTATTGCCGCCTTCGATGACGGTGCTGTCGCTTACCGAAACCACGCGCTTGATGGCGTTCTCGACCAGGAAACGGTTGATCCGCTCGTCCAGTTCATGCAACTCGCGCTGGGCCTTGAACGGCTGCAACGGTTCGCCGAACGTCTTGACCTTGATCATCGCGCACCTCCTGACGGCACGAAGCCATCGAACTCAGACCTGAACGACCTCTTTGACCCCCGGGATCTTGTCCTTGAGGGTCCGCTCGATCCCCATCTTCAGCGTCATGGTCGCCATCGGGCAGCTGCCGCAGGCGCCTTTGAGCTTGACGCTGACCACGCCGTCGTCGGTCACGTCGACCAACTCCACGTCGCCGCCATCGGCCTGCAGAGCCGGACGGACCAACTGGAGTACTTCCAAAACCTGTTCTTTCATCGTGTTCTCCTCTCGCTGGGGTATGTTCAGTATAGCGCCGGTCATCGCGCACGGCAAACCGGCACAGGGAATCTCTACAGAGCGGCCAAACCTGTCATCGGGATGCTTGAGATCGGACGGGCGCAGTGCAGAGCGGGAGCCCCGACCCCCTTCCCCTGCACCAGCACCTTGAAGGTTTCTCCCATCCCCTGCTCGGGGAGGATCAGGTTTTTCAGCGTCATGCGCAGGGCCCGCGCCTCGCGTTCGTCGGCACAGCAGGCCTGGAGGCGCAGCAGTTCCTCGAAGAAACCGAGCCCCAGCAGGAAGCGGTACTGCTCGCCGAACCATAACGTCGTCAACCCCGCCTCATCCCCGGCCTGCTGCAGGGCAGTGAAATCGACATGGGTGGTGATGTCCTTTTCGCCGACCGCCGTGTAGGGGTCGTCGTCCGCCTGGTGCTGCCGATAGCAGAGCAGCGTCCCCGTCCGGCGATGCAGCGCATAGAGTTCCGCTGCGGGATAGCCGTAGTCGATGGTGATGACGAAACCGCGGCCGATGCGTTCGCCGACCTGGCGCATCCAGACCGGTGCCGCCAAGTTTGCCTCGGCGCGATTTCCCTCGACCGGCGCGACGCCGAGCCACTTGAAATGTTCCGTCAGCGCCGGGGTCGACGGCCCGCGCAACTCTTCACCGAACGTGCCGTCCGCCCGGGCGGCCACGTAGACTTCGCGCAGTTCCCCACTCTGCTTTTCGACGACATGGACCGGGAAGGCGTCGACCAGTTCGTTGGACAGGAAGCAGCCGGCATCAATCCGCCATTCGTCGGCGGCACACCAGGCGACCCGCGCGGCGTGGGCAGCCAGCGTCCGGGCCTGGCGGTCGCGGCTGGCCGGGCCGACCTCGATCAGCGTATAGGTCAGCCGGGCATAGAGTTCGGGCGCTTCGCTGGCCAGGGTCTCGAGAATATCGAGGGCCAGATGCCCTTCGCCGGCACCCTGCTCGACAACCTGGAAAATGTCTCCGCCCAGCAGTTCGCTCATCTGCATCAGCTGCCGGGCCACCAGCCGGCCGAATACGGCGTGCACGCTGGTGGAGGTGAAAAAGTCGCCCGCCTTGCCGATCCGCTCGCGCGGCGTCATGTAGTAGCCGTACTGTGGATGGTAGAGGCACGCCGCCATGAATTCGGCAAAGGGCAGCCCGCCGGCAGCGGCAAGGCGTTCGCGCAACTCGGCGGCAAGAGGGGTAATATCGCTGGGGAAGGTGTTCATGGCGCGGCAGTCTAGCGCAGTCGGCAGCAACTCTCAAGCCTAACCTGCATCATGCCGTCGGCGACGGGAAGTAACCGCGCAGCCCGCCGGGATCGTTGGTAAACACCCCGGCAACCCCCATTCGCGCCAACTCGCGGGCCTGGGCGGGAGCATCGACGGTCCAGGGGAATACCGGCAGGCGCAGCCGGCGACAGGCAGCCATCAGCGGGCGGTTAACCAGGTCGGCGCGGGGATGAAGGGCGCAGGACCGCAGGGCCTCGGCTCGCGCCAGGGCGCGGCGCCAGTTGCCATCATCCGTCAGAACCGCGAGCGGCAGTTCGGGCGCGGCACGCCGCAAGCTGGCCAGCAACCCGTAGTCGAAAGAGGAGAGCACGACATCCGCGGCGGGGAAGCGCTGTAACAGTTCGACGACCGCCCTCCCCGCCCGGCTCTCCTTGACTTCCAGGTTGAGGCGGAGGCGACCGGCCAGCAAAGCCAACGTCTCCTCCAGGGTCGGCAACGGCTCGTCGGCAAATTGCGGGGCGAACCACGTTCCGGCATCCAGCGTTCGCAAACCTTCGATGCCGCAAGACGCGACCGGGCCGGTTCCATCGGTGGTGCGTTCCAGCGTCTCGTCGTGAATGACCAGCGGTACGCC
The DNA here is from genome assembly GCA_012026975.1 of Desulfuromonas sp. Lineage (GTDB taxonomy): Bacteria > Desulfobacterota > Desulfuromonadia > Desulfuromonadales > BM103 > VAUL01. The sequence continues at coordinate 3,345 of VEPG01000076.1, forward strand.
GTCAGCAGACAGATGCACATCCAGTTCGATGCCATCCGCGCCGACCTCGAGCGCCCGCCGGAACGCCGCCAGGGTATTCTCCGGCGCCTCGGCCGACGCCCCCCGATGAGCATACAGAAACATCGCGCCGATCCCCTCTTTTTCAGCACTCATCGTTCAGCGCCGACGCTAGGGGCCCTGCTGGACTGGGTAACCGCTCTGTGCCCACCCGACTATCCCGCCATCGAGATTGTAGACCTCGGGATAGCCGCGCCGTGCCAGAAAGTTGAAAACCTGCGCACTGCGCGACCCGACCGCGCAATAGACCAGGATCGGCCGGTTCCCGGGGAGTTCGCCCAGCCGCTGCGCGACCTGATCGATGGGGATCAGATGGGCGCCGGCAAGGTGTCCCTGCTGGTATTCCTGCGGCGTGCGCACGTCGAGCAGGTAGACATCCTGGCGCTGCTTAAGCAACGTCACGGCGCCCGGGGCGTCAATATTGCGGGCGACGGCAGCGACCGCCAGGCTTGCGACAACGAGCAGCAGCCCGGCGAACAGGGCTATTATTGACTGACGCATGTTTTTCTCCTCACACGACATGGTTCTTGCTGTCTTCATCATATTCGATTATCCATATGTATGCCACCCGAAAAAATTTGTCACAATTGTTGAAAAATGCCATCATGTCGCCCGCTGTCAACCAAGTCTTTTGCTTTTGGAGGTACGTCGATGGACCGCAATCTGGCTCTCGAACTGGTACGCGTTACCGAAGCCGCCGCTCTTTCCTGCGGCCGCTGGGTCGGCAAGGGAGACAAGACCTCGGCCGACCATGCCGCCACCGAAGCCATGCGGCGCAGTCTGGAATCGATCGAGATCAGCGGTACGGTGGTCATCGGCGAAGGGGAGATGGATGAAGCGCCGATGCTCTTCATTGGCGAAAAGGTCGGTTCCGGCAACGGCCAGGAAGTCGACATCGCCGTCGACCCGCTCGAGGGGACCAACATCTGCGCCAAGGGCTTGAGCGGTTCGATCGCCACCATCGCCCTGGCGCCGCGCGGCGGCTTTCTGCACGCCCCGGACATGTACATGGAGAAGATTGCCGTCGGACCGAGTGCCAAAGGTGCCATCGACATCAACCTGCCGCCGGCAGAGAATCTCAGGCGGGTGGCCGAAGCCAAGGGGTGCCAGGTCGCGGACCTGACCGTGGTCATTCTCGACCGGCCGCGTCATGACCATATGGTTGATGACATTCGCAAGGCCGGCGCGCGCATCCACCTGATCAGCGACGGGGATGTCGCTCCGGCCATTGCCGCCGCGGTGGAAGACAGCGGCATCGACCTGCTGATGGGGATCGGCGGGGCGCCCGAGGGCGTCCTTGCCGCCGCCGCCCTGCAGTGCCTCGGCGGAGACATCCAGGGCCGCCTGGTGTTCATGAGCAACGAGGAGCGTGATCGCGCCCGAGGCATGGGCATTACTGACTTCGACCGGGTCTACCGCGGCGATGACATGGCGCGCGGCGACGTGGTTTTTGCCGCCACCGGCGTCACCAATGGCGACCTGCTCAAGGGAGTGCGCTATTTTGCCGGCGGGGCGGAGACCCATTCCATCGTCATGCGCTCGAAAACCCGCACCGTTCGTTTCATCGAAGCCCGTCACTGCTTCAGCAGCAAGCCAAACTATTGAGACAGTGTGACCGACACGCCTTTGCGCTTGCCAGACCGGACTCAAACTTGGTAACATTCCTTCGCTTTTGACCAAAGCGGCGAGAGGACGATACATGGCCATCATCACCATTTCCCGCCACATGGGGAGCGGCGGCATCCCGATTGCTCACAAGGTTGCCGAGAAACTCGGTTATACCCTGGTAGACGGCGATGCCATCATGGACGTTGCCGAGCAATACGGTCTGACCCGGGAGTCGGTCGAGCAGGCCGACGAAAAACCCCCTCACTTTGTCGAAACCCTCGATCTCAAGCATGAAGTCTCCCTGCACCTGATCGAACTGATCATTCTCGAGTTTGCCCTCAAGGGAAATGTCATCATCTATGGCCGAGGCGGGCAGGATCTTCTCCGCGGGATTGAAAGCGTCCTGCGGGTACGGATCACCGCACCGTTCGAAGACCGTGTCGAGCGTTGGGCCGAGCGCGAATGGCTCGATCCCGACTATGCCCGCATCCTGGTGCGCAAAAGCGATCAGCAGCGCGGAGGCTTCATCAAATATTACTTCGATCGCGACTGGGACGATCCCCTGGGCTACGACCTGGTGATCAATACCCAGCGCCTTTCCGAGGAAAGTGCCGTACGCGTTATCTGCGACGCCATCAAGGATCGTCACCTGGTCGAAAGCAAACTGGAATTCAAAAAGGTGCTCGCCGACCTGGTCCTGCGCAAGCGCATCGAAATCAGCATCAGCTCTTCGGGCGACATCGAGCAGTACCTTCTTGACATCTCGGTTCAGGACGGCGTGGCCACGCTTGCCGGCCAACTGCATTCCGAGCCGGAACGACAGCGGGCCGTAGCGCTGGCCGAAACAACGGCGGGCATCACCAAGGTGATCGACCGGGTCCAGGTCATCAATTACCGGACAACCCCCCACGAACATTGACCGCTTTTCGCACGGCCCTTCCGGAGCCGGCCATTGGCCGGCTCTTTTCCGTTTCCGCCCGCCGGGCACGGCTTGTTTGCCCGATCTCTTCATGCTAGAGTTAGGCGTTTTTGCAGGACGCAATCCGTCCCTGACCCCATTTTCAACAAGGAGTCGCGGTACCCATGTCAGGACATAGCAAATGGGCCAATATCAAGCACCGCAAGGGCGCCCAGGACGCCAAGCGCGGCAAGGTCTTCACCAAGCTGATTAAAGAGATCACCGTGGCCGCCCGAATCGGCGGCGGCGATGCGGAAGGCAACGCCCGGCTACGCGCGGCCCTCGACAAGGCCCGCCAAGCCAATATGCCCCGGGACAACATCGACCGGGCCATCAAAAAGGGGCTGGGCGACCTCGACGGGGTCAGCTACGAGGAAGGGACCTTCGAGGGTTACGGTCCGGGGGGCGTGGCGATCATCGTCGAGTTCATGACCGACAACCGCACCCGCACGGTGGCGGATGTCCGCCACATCTTTACCAAATACGGCGGCAACCTGGGGGTCAGCGGCTCGGTCGCCTTCCTGTTCGAACGCAAGGGACTGATGTCGTTCCCGGTCGCGGTCGACTTCGAAAAGCTCTTTGAAGCCGCCCTCGAAGCAGGTGCCGAAGACGTCAAGGACGAAGGCGATTCCTACGAAGTCATTACCGATCCGGCCAACTTCATGGACGTGCGCGACGCGCTGCTCAAAGCCGGCCTGGAGTTCGAAACCGCCGAAGTCATCATGCTGCCGCAGACCCAGGTCCAATTGGCCGGCAAGCAGGCCGAGTCGATGCTCAAGCTGATGGACAAGCTCGAAGACAACGACGACGTCCAGAACGTCTATGCCAACTTCGACATCGCCGACGACGAACTGGCGAAGTTCGAGGGCTGAGCTCTTGCGCCAGGCACCTTGAGCCCTGAGCCGATGAGAATATTAGGCATCGATCCGGGGAGCCGGACCACCGGTTACGGGATCATCGAGACGCAGGGGAATCGCCTGCGCCACATCGACAACGGCATCATCGCGACCAATACGACCGCCCCCCTGGCGACCCGGCTCAAAACGATCCATGACGGGGTGACGCGGATCATCGCTGAATTCGCCCCGGAGGTCGTGGCCATCGAGCAGGTGTTCCTGGCCAAAAACCCGCAGGCGGCCCTGGTGCTCGGCCATGCCCGCGGCACGGCCATGGTCGCGGCCGTCAATGCCGGCCTGCCGGTCCACGAATACAGTGCCCTGCAGGTGAAAAGCGCCGTGGTCGGCTACGGTCGGGCCGACAAGGCGCAGGTTCAGCAGATGGTCAAAGCTTTGCTCAACCTGCCGGAAATCGCCCAGGAAGATGCGGCTGACGCGCTCGGCGTGGCGATCTGCCATGCCCACAGCCGCACCCTCAACCAGGCCCTTACCCGCACCGGACGCTAGTTTTATGCTTTGGTTTGACTCAGCACTCAGCACTCAGCTCTCAGCACTGCCCCTATGATTGCCCTGCTGCGCGGCGAGCTCGCCTACAAATCGATCGACCACGTGATCATCGACACCGGCGGCGTCGGCTATCGCCTGTTCATTCCGCTGTCGACCTTTTACGCCCTGCCCGACACCGGCCAGGTGCGCCTGCTGGTGCACACCCACGTGCGCGAGGATGCACTGCTGCTCTTCGGCTTCTTCACCGCCGCCGAGAAGGAAATGTTCGCAACCCTGATCAACATTTCCGGGATCGGACCGAAGCTGGCGCTCAACATCCTGTCGCACATTCCGGTGGTTGAACTGCAGACGGCGGTGCTCGCCGGCGACATCAAGCGCCTGTCGACCCTGCCGGGGATCGGCAAGAAGACCGCCGAACGCCTGGTCCTCGAACTCAAGGACAAAATCGGGCCGGCCGGCGTCCCGGCAGGCAGTCAGCCACCGACCGCGCAGTCCCCCGGCAGGGGTCAGTCCGATCCGCTCGCCGACGTGATTTCCGCGCTGGTCAATCTCGGCTACAAGGATGCCCAGGCCCGCAAGATTCTGGAAACCATGGAAATCGCCCACGCCACTCCGATGGAGGAGATCCTCAAGGGCGCCCTTAAGGTCCTGGCGCGGTAATGTTTCTTCTTGGCTCTCACATCCTGGCTCTTGACGCTGGTTCTTATGACTGACCGCCTGATCACCCCACAGCCCACCGGCGACGAGCGGACCTTCGAACTGTCGCTGCGCCCGCGCGTCCTCGACGAATATGTCGGTCAGAAGGAGATCAAGGACAACCTCAAGGTCTTTGTCGGTGCCGCCCGCGGCCGCAGCGAAGCGCTCGATCACGTCCTCTTTTACGGCCCGCCGGGGTTGGGGAAAACCACCCTGGCGCACATTATCGCCAACGAGATGGGGGTCGGCATCAAGAGCACCTCGGGACCGGTGATCGAGCGTCCGGGCGATCTTGCGGCGGTCCTGACCAATCTCGAGGCCGGCGATGTCCTGTTCATCGACGAGATCCACCGTCTTTCGCCGGTGGTCGAAGAGATCCTCTACCCGGCCATGGAGGATTACCAGCTCGACATCATGATCGGCCAGGGACCCTCGGCCCGGACCATCAAGCTCGATATCCCGCACTTCACTCTGGTTGGTGCCACCACCCGGGCCGGTCTGCTCTCCTCGCCGCTGCGTGATCGTTTCGGCGTTATCTGTCGTCTGAAGTTTTATGACAGCGACGATCTGGCGACCATCGTTCATCGCAGCGCCGGCATCCTAGGCGTACCGATCGACGCCGACGGCGCCTTCGAGATTGCCCGGCGCAGCCGCGGCACGCCGCGCATCGCCAATCGCCTGTTGCGCCGGGTCCGCGACTTTGCCCAGGTCGACGGCGACGGGCGGGTGACCCGGGAACTCGCCGATCGGGCGCTGCTGCGCCTGGAGGTCGATCGTGAAGGGTTCGATCAGATGGATCGCGCCCTGCTGCTGACCATCATCGACAAGTTCGGCGGCGGACCGGTCGGTCTCGACACCCTGGCGGCAGCCATCGGCGAAGAGAAGGACACCATCGAGGATGTCATCGAGCCATTTCTGATCCAGCAGGGCTTTCTCAACCGCACGCCACGGGGCCGGGTGGCAACCGCGGCCGCCTGCGAGCATCTCGGCCGACGCCCAGGCACCTCGACAGGGACACCGCTGTTTGCCTGATTGCACGACAGCAGAGGCGGTTCCGGCATGACCAGCAATTTCCTCCCCCAATTTCGTCGCCAGCTGTTCGACTGGCTGAAGCACCGGGTGGCCGGCGGCCGCCTGCCGTTTCGCCGCGTGGAAGAAAACCCGCCGGTTATCACCGGCAAGGGGCCGATGACACCGGATCTGGTGCTCTGGATCAATCGCGACAGCCTGCTGGCCGGCGCAATGATCCTCATCCCGGTGAAAGGCGACCGGAAACTGCCGGAAGACGGCGGCGAAATTGCCGCCAGCCTCGGGTTGCGGAAATTCGTGACCTGGGAGGCACGCGGTGTCAACCTCTGGGACACCGGCAGCGACTCACCGCTGCTGCTGAAAAACTGGCCGATGCCTGATGCGCGCAGCATCAGCGCGGATGACTTTGCCATCACTTTCGAGCAGCTTCTGCTGGAGTTGAAAAACCTGGCGGTTTCAGCCGTATTGCCGGCCGAACAGCTGCCGCCCGCCTATTTTGCCAATCTTTGCCTGCAGACCTTGCGCGACATCGAGCCGTTTTTGCAGGAATCCGCCAGGCTGGCGGCCAGCCCCGGGCTGCCCGACACCTGTATCTCGCGCAGTGCCCGCGACAAGGGGTGGCTGACGCTGTGGCGATTGCTGACCCTGCTGCGGCACGATCGCATGCCGGCAGGGATCAGGCCGGAACGTCTTGACCGCGCCCTTGGCTATGCGCTCGCCGACCTTGGCCAGGCGGAATCGCTGCATCTGGCCGCTGCCCCGGACGAACCGCCATTGCCGGAAAATGCCGCCATTCGCTTTCACCATCTCGCCGGGCGCCTGGCACAGCTTGGCTGGCGGCAGCAGTCGGAGCGGGCGGCCTCATCACTGGGCCTGCTCTTTGCCGAGGCCGCCCGGGATTATCACCTGGAGACCTCGCCATTGCCGGAGCCGCCAGCCAACGACGCACTGCTGGTCAACCACCTCCCGCCGCAACCCCTTGCCGGAAGCATTCTCATTGCGCCGCAGCCCTGTCTGGCCGGCTGGAAGCTGACCTTTCCCGCAGGCCAGAATACGCAACCGCCTCGGACCTATGCCGGCGTTGCCCTTCTCCCGCCGGAGGAGAAGCCGGCGCGAATTACCGCAACCATTGACGACATTCTGCCCGTACCGGCCGTGCAACGCCGGCCGAGACTGGCGGCGCTGCGCCACCCTTGGCCTTACCGGCGTTTCCACTTGCCTGGCGATGCTCCGGCCTGGCTCTGGGATGCCCTGCACCTGGCTGGCCTGGCTGATCCCGACGAGATGCTGCAATTAACCCTGCCGGCGTCCTGGACGACGGCCCCCGGCGCCGGGCAGTTCTGGCCGCTGCTTGCGGAGCGGCTGACGCTGGCCACCGTGAAACTGCATGCCGACGGCCGGCAGACCTTGACCCTGATCGGCCCCAGCCAGGCTCCCGACACCCTGACGATCTGCCATCCCGACGGCACGTCCCTGCAGGTTGCACCACTTCTGGAAGATGCGGACCTGCTCGCCGTGGCTGCCCTGGGCTCAAGCGCGACGGCAACCGAAGCATCCGCACCGCGGAGCAGGAGAACGCCTCCCGCACCGGCGGAACAGATTGCCGCCCGGGTTTTCCGGGACGGCTTGCCGCGCTTCCCCGAACACTACCTGCGACGGGTCGACCTCCCTTCGCTGCGAAGCTACCTGCTCCCCGGCCCGCTGCAGATAGATTCACATTTTTTCGACCGGATCCGGTTGACCGGGCCGGACGGAACTGCTGTGGACAGCGACAATCCGGCCGATGCCGAGGCCCTGCTCCTGGCCTCCCGCGACGGCCGCCTACGCGTCGACCTGCCAACCGATCCGGCGCTCACCCTGCGCCTGATTGCTGCCTACAGGGAGGATCTGCAACGACTTTGGCAGGACCTTGTCAATGAATGCCGCCGGCAGCAGCCCGCGCAGAAACGGGCCCTGGCCCTGGCCAGAAGGCTCTGGCGCGAACGCGGTCTCCCGCCGGTGGAAAGTGTTTGACTGTCATTTCCCCGCGAATCGGATATAATGAACCATTAAACCGAGAATCGGCCATGAACATTCTCCTGCACATCTGCTGCGCCAACTGCGCCATTTACCCGGCACGCGTCCTGCGTGAAGCGCACCACCAGGTCACCGGCTATTTCTTCAACCACAACATTCATCCCTACCAGGAATATCGGCGACGGCTCGACACCACCCGCGAGTACGCCGCGGCTGCCGATTTCCCCCTGATTTGCATTGACGAATACGGTTTGGAAGACTTTCTCTCTCAAGTGGCTCAGGACCCTGCCGGGCGCTGCACCTACTGTTACCAGTCACGCTTGCGGCGTGCCGCCGAATATGCGGCGAGTCACGGTTTCGATGCGTTCACCAGCAGCCTGCTCTATTCCCGCTACCAGAATCACACGTTGATCCGTCAGTGCGGCGAAGAACTCGCCAAGCTGTATGGCATCCCCTTCCTTTACCAGGATTTTCGCAGTGGCTGGCAAGAGGGGATCCGCGAGTCGAAGGCCATGGGCCTCTATCGCCAGCAATACTGCGGCTGCATCTATTCCGAAAAAGATCGCTATCACCCGCGCAGCGCCAATTGATGGTGCCATGCATCCGGGCAAATTACTGATCATCCTCGGCAGCGTCCTGATCATTGCCGGGCTGGTACTGACCTTCACCGGCAAAATCCCGTTTCTCGGCAAACTCCCCGGCGACATTCGCATCGAGCGCGAGTCTTTCTCTTTCTATTTCCCGCTCGGCACTTGCTTGCTGCTCTCCCTGATCTTTTCCCTGCTTTTCTGGTTGTTTCGCCGATGAGCAGCCGCCCTCACCGGACGCCAGCTTCAGCCGTACCGCCACGCCTGGGGCTGGCGCTGGGAAGCGGCGCGGCCCGAGGGCTCGCCCACATCGGCGTGTTAAAGGTTCTGGAAGAAGCAGGGATACCGGTCCACGGCATTGCCGGCACCTCGATCGGGGCTTTCATCGGCGCGCTGTATGCCGCGGGCGTCCCGGTCCAGCGCATGGAAAGCGTGGCCCGTGAACTCGACTGGCGCAAGCTGGCCCGCCTGCTTAACCCGACCGTGCCGACATCCGGGCTGGTCGACGGCCGCAAGCTGGTGGAGTTCATGGCCGAACTCCTGCCGGTCCACAGTTTTGAAGCCTTGCAGCTACCGCTGGCGATCACCGCAACCGACATCGAAACCGGTGAAGCTCTGATTATCCGCAAAGGCGACCTGCTCGAAGCTCTGCGTGCCGCGTTGGCCTTCCCGGGAGTTTTTCCACCGGTCCGCTTCGGCGATCGCTTTCTTGTCGATGGCGGGCTGTGCAACCCGGTACCGGCCGATGTCGTGCGGCTTCTTGGCGCCGACCGGGTCATCGGCATCTGCACGATCCCCGAAGTCGACAAGCAGACGCCCGAGACCTTCCTCCCCCACAACAGGATCAACGGGGGATCAAGCCGGCCTCGTGAACTGTTCTCCGCCACCGGCATTGAGCAGCTGTTCCGGCGGCTGCTCGGCTCCGAGCCCCTCCCGGAACCGGCGGCCGAGACGAATGACCGCAAGATACCCGGCATTTTCCGGGTCTGTGCCCAGAGCGTGGCGATCATGGAAAACCAGATCAACGCCCTCCGATTGGCCGACAACCATCACGATCTGATCATCCGGCCGCAGTGCCCCGGCATCACCCTGCTGGAATTTCACCGGGCCGCGGAGATCATCGCCACGGGGGAAGCGGCCGCACGGGCGGCACTTCCGGAAATCCTGCAACTGGCCGCGCGCCATTGAAACCTTGGACGCATCTGTTAATATGATGTAAAGTTCATTTATTTCCAGACCTTATCAAGCGAAACGGAGGACATCATGAGCAACCTGCTGGAAAAGACCCTGCTGACCGCTCTCGGGGCGGCAACCCTCAGTCAGAAAAAAGCCGAGGAACTCATCCAGGAACTGCGGCAAAAGTTCAATGTGACGGAAGAAGAAGGGAAGGCTTTCCTCGGCAAGGTGCAGGACATGGCCAAGCAGAACCAGGAGAAACTGGAAAGCCTGGCCCAGGAGGAAATCAAGAAGGCCTGTGGCCGGATGGGGGTCGTGACCCAGGAAGAATTCGACAAACTGAAAAAGAAAGTCGCCCAACTGGAGAAAAAACTGAAGGAAACGAAGGCCGACTGAGACAGCCGCCGCTCTCATGATTTCGTTTTTGAGCTTCAATCGCAATCTGCGCACCATCAGGCGCTACCGGGCCATCCTGGGCGTCCTGATCAAGTATGGCTTTGGGCATTTTGTCGAGCAGCTCAACCTCCACTTCTACCTTGAAGTCGGCAAACGGATCGTCACCCGCCGCTCCGAACGGGATCTGCAGCGGCTTGGCCAACCGCAGCGCCTGCGCATGGCCATGGAGGAACTTGGCCCGACCTTCATCAAGCTTGGCCAGCTCCTTTCCACCCGGCCGGATGTTTTGCCGCGAGCGTACACCGACGAGTTCCGCAAGCTCCAGGATGAAGTCCCCGCCCATCCCGTCGAGGAGATCACGCGGCAGATAGAGCGCCAGCTCGGTCGATCGATTGAGGAAATCTGCAGTGAATTCAAGGCCGAACCGCTTGCGGCCGCTTCGATCGCCCAGGTTCATCGCGGTCGACTGCACACCGGCGAGGAAGTGGCCTTCAAAGTGCGGCGCCCCGGCATCGCCAAAATCGTGGAGACCGATGTCGACATCATGATGGGGATAGCCCACCTGATCGAACAGCATGTGCCGGCCGTGGCCATCTACGATCCGGTCGGCCTGGTCAAGGAGTTCCGCCGCACCATCCGTCGGGAAATGGACTTTACCCGGGAGGGGCATACCATCGAGCGGTTTGCCATTAACTTTGCCGATGATCCGACCATCTATGTCCCGAAGGTCTACTGGGAGCACTCGGGAGAAACCGTGCTGGCCCTTGAATATGTCCCGGGGATCAAGATTAGCGAGTTCAAGGAACTGACTGATCGCGGCTTCGACTTGAAGGAACTGGCCCGGCGCGGTGCCACCGCATTTCTCAAGCAGGTTCTCGACCATGGGGTTTTTCATGGCGATCCGCATCCGGGGAATATCTTCGTTCTCCCCGACCATGTTCTTTGCCTGCTCGACTACGGCATCGTCGGTCGCTTGAGCCCGGAGCTCAAGCTCCAGTTGATCGAGCTGCTCGAAGCCCTGCTGCAACGCGACGTCGAGCGCATCATTTCCCAGCTTCTCTATTCCGGAGAGCTGACCGACGATGCCGATCTGAAAAGCCTGCGCCGCGATCTCCATGAGTTCATCGAGGATTACTACGACATTCTGCTCCAGGACCTGAGGGTCGGACGATTGCTGACCGACTTCATCGAGATCCTGACTCATCATCACATCCGTTTCCCGGCCGACTTCATGTTGCTGGCAAAATCGTTGATTGCCATGGAAGGACTGGGGCGCCAACTCGACCCCGAATTCAACATGATCGACTATATGCGCCCCTACATCGAGCAACTGGTCCGCGAACGCTTCAATCCGGGGAGCATCTCCCGCGAGGTGTTTCGCATCGCCCAATCCTACAGTTCGCTGATCAGAAACCTGCCGCGCGACATCAAGGAGTTTCTCAACCGCCTCAATCGCAATCAGTTCAAGATCGATCTTGAACATCGCGGCCTGGACAAGCTCGTGACCGACCTGGACCGCTCCAGCAACCGCATATCGTTTGCCGTGGTGATTGGCTCCCTGATTGTCGGTTCGTCACTGATCATGCAGACCAGCAAGGGACCACTCATGTTCGGATTCCCCGTGCTCGGCTTCCTCGGCTACTCGGTCGCGGGCTTTCTCGGCCTGTGGCTGGCTATCGGCATTCTCCGCTCAGGCCGACTCTGACCGGGTGTGGCATGTACGCCACACCCGTGGTGCACATGCACAGCCGACCCCTCCAGCAACACCTTCAACAAAAAATAAAAATCAATAATATTGGGTAGTTACTGGCAACGACGAGTTGGCCCACGACTTGCATAACTAAATATTGTCGGCAATATTCAACTCGACTTGAAGGAAGCTTGAAGAACATGATCTGCCAGTGCACCATTGATAAAACCGTGGCAATTTCCGGCATTGGCCTGCACTCCGGATCGCTCATCAACATGACCCTGCGTCCCGCCGAGGCCGGAACCGGGATCATCTTCCACCGCAGCATCGGATCACAGACGGTCAGCATCGCCGCCCGTTCCGAAAACGTAGTGGATACCCGGTTGGCGACCGTTCTCGGCCGCGGTGACGTGCGCATTTCAACCGTCGAGCACCTGCTTGCCACGCTGGCCGCCTACGGCATCGACAACCTGCATATCGATATCGACGGCCCGGAAGTCCCGGTCATGGACGGCAGCGCCGCGCCTTTTGCTTCAATCATCGAAGCCGCCGGTCTGCGCAAGCTTTCGAAGAGCCGGGTGTACCTGGCAATCCGCCAACCGGTCACGATAACCGATGGCGACAAGCGGGTGAACATCATCCCTTCCCGCTTTTTCCGCATGACCTACGACATCGCCTTCGAACATCCCTGCGTCGCCATGCAGCAGCGGTCGGTCAAAGTAACCGCCGAGAGCTTCCGGCGGGAATTGGCTCCGGCCCGAACCTTCGGCTTCCTGCGGGATGTCGAGCGCCTGAAGGCGGCCGGGTTGGCCCGCGGCGGCTCCCTGGAAAACGCCATCGTCATCGATGACGAGCGGATTCTCAACCCGGAAGGGTTGCGGTTCCCCGATGAGTTCGTCCGTCACAAGATCCTCGATGCGGTTGGCGATCTCAGCCTGGTGGGCTATCCGATCCTTGGGCATGTCCGTGCCTACAAGGCCGGGCATGACATCAACCACAAGCTCGTGGAGAAGATCCTCGCCAACCCGCATTGCTGGCAGTTTCTCGAGTTCTCCGAAGAGGATCTGCTGGAGGCCCTGCAGGTTCCCCTGCCGGCGTTTTCCCCGGAACTGGCGCTCTCGCGCGCCTGAGTAATCTGCTGGTCATCAAGATTTAAAGGGCAGCCGTTCCGGCTGCCCTTTTTGATTATCGCTGCCGGCTTGCAAAGCCCCTCCATTCACCCTAGAATGGCCAGACCTACGTGGTCTGCCATGACGACATCCGACAACCCCGAAAAAACGACCGTACCCCCTCAGGCCGAGTTCCGCAAACGACGGCGGGAGTGGTTTGTCGTCATTGCCCTGGTTATCCTGGTTTTCCTGTCGCTACGCTACCAGCCCAAACTTTTCAGCCTTACCACGGAGATTCCACTTTCCGGCAACATTCTTGTTCTGGCCTTGATCAATTTCAACCTGTTGTTGATCATCATCTGCCTGTTCTTTGTTTTTCGAAACATATTCAAGTTGTGGATGGAGCGGCGCGGCGCGATTCCCGGCGCAAAATTGCGCAGCAAGCTGGTTCTGGCCTTTGTCGCCCTGTCTCTGGTACCGACCCTGCTGCTCTTCCTGGTCTCCGCCGGCCTGATCACCAGTTCCATCGAAAACTGGTTTAACCGGCAAATCGAGGAAGCAATCGAGGAATCCCTGGAGGTCGCCCAGACCTATTACAAAAACTCGGCGAGCAATGCCCTTTACTATGCTGAGCAGATTTCCCAGTTTATCAAGGAGCAGAAGCTCCTCAATGAAGAGAATCTGCCTGCACTGACCAACCTGATCCACCAAAAACAACGCGAATACAACCTTGGCGTCGTCGAAGTTTTTTCATCCACCCACGAGGAACTGGTGCGCGCACTCAACCCGGAGGTCCCTCCGGCTGAATTCACCGACCCTGGCTCGGACAGCATCCGTGAAGCCCTGCAGGGAAATCGCTTTACCCGCATCAGCCCGATCGGCAAGGCCGATCTGATCCGCGGCATCGTCCCCGTCTACTCCAACTGGAATCCCACCGATGTGGTCGGCGTGGTCGTCGTGAACTATTACGTTCCCTACTCGCTGGTTAACAAAATCAAGGAGATCAACCTCTCCTTCGAACAATATCGTAACGCCAAGCTGCTCAAGGGGCGGATCCAGATCGGCTATGTGCTTTCCCTTCTGCTGATTTCGCTGGTAATCGTCTTTCTGGCAACCTGGGCCGGCTTTTACCTGGCCAAAGGTATTACCGAACCGCTCAAGGAACTCGCGGAGGCCACCAACAAGGTCGCGGACGGCAATCTCGACGTTACCATCAGCCGCAGCAGCAATGACGAGATCGGCAGCTTGGTCAACTCCTTCAACAAGATGACTACGGATCTGCGCCAAAGCCAGCAGACCATCAGTCAGGCCAACCAGGAACTGCAAAACTCCAACCAGGAACTGGAACAGCGCCGCCGCTACATGGAAACGGTTCTGGCCAATGTCACCGCCGGCGTCATTTCCATCAACAGCCAGGGGGTCATCACCACCATTAACAAATTTGCGGAAAAACTTCTCCGCCTTGCTCCCGCACAAATTATCGGGAAGAATTTCCGGGAAGTCCTCGATCCCGATCATCTTCCGGTCGTTCGCGATCTGCTGCGTGACCTGATCGGCTCGGGTAAAGACACGATTCGGCGCCAGATCAGCATCAATCTGGCCGACAGTCGCTTGACTCTGTTGGTCAACGTCACCACACTCAAGGACGACAATCAGGAGTTCATGGGCACAGTCGTGGTGTTCGACGACCTCACCGAACTTCTCAAAGCTCAACGGATGGCCGCCTGGCGCGAAGTAGCCAGGCGCATCGCCCACGAGATCAAGAATCCGCTGACACCGATTCAGCTTTCCGCCCAGCGATTGCGGCGCCGCTACCAGGGGAGCCTTGGTGAAGACGACCCGGTCTTCAATGAATGCACCCGGATGATCATCAAGCAGGTTGAAGAACTCAAGACCCTGGTCAACGAGTTCTCCAACTTTGCCCGCATGCCGGCCAGCAACCCGACCGTCAACAATCTCAATGAAGTCGTTGCCGAAGCGCTGGTACTGTTCCAGGAAGGGCATCGGGACATCAGTTTCAGCCTCCACCCCGATGCGGCACTGCCAAAATTCAGTCTCGATCGCGAACAGATGAAGCGCGTCATCATCAACCTGCTTGACAACGCTGTCGCCGCAGTCGGTCCGGGCGGCTCGATTGAACTGGCCACCAGCTACAGCCAGCCCCTGCAGTTGGCAACTCTGACGGTCAGCGACAATGGCAGCGGCATCCCCGAAGAGGACAAGCCGCGGCTTTTCGAGCCTTACTTTTCCACAAAGAAAAGCGGGACCGGACTGGGGCTGGCAATCGTCTCAACGATTGTGTCCGACCACAACGGCTACATCAGGGTCCGCGACAACGAACCGCGCGGCACCCGGTTTATCGTTGAACTTCCGGTTACCGGCGAAATCCAGGAAGTCTGACTAAACCTTCCCCCTAACGAGGCCACATGCAAAGCATCCTGATCGTCGATGACGAACAAAGCATTCGCGACAGCCTGTCCGGAATCCTCCAAGATGAAGGCTTCACTCCGGCAACCGCCGCCAACGGCGAAGAAGCTCTCGCTCGGCTGCGTGAAGACAAACCCGATTTGATTCTGCTCGACATCTGGATGCCTGGCATGGATGGTCTGGAGACCCTGACCAGGATTCGTGACCAGCTCCCCGAACAGCTGGTGATCATGATGAGCGGGCACGGCACCATCGAAACCGCAGTCAAAGCCACCAAACTCGGGGCCTATGATTTTATTGAAAAGCCCCTCTCGCTTGAAAAACTACTGCTCACCATTCAAAACGCACTGAAACTGACCCGATTGGTGGAAGAAAATCGCGAGCTCAAGGCGAAGATCGCCAAAGAGTACGAGATGATCGGCAACAGCCCGATGATCATAGAATTGAAGAAGCAAATCGAGATTGTTGCGCCAACCTCCGGCTGGGCACTGATTACCGGTGAGAACGGCACCGGCAAGGAACTGGTCGCACGCGCCATCCACACCCTGTCGCAGCGTGGCGACAAACCTTTTATCGAAGTCAACTGCGCGGCCATTCCTGAAGATCTCATCGAATCCGAACTGTTCGGCCACGAAAAAGGCTCCTTCACCGGAGCGACCGCGCAACGGCGAGGAAAATTCGACCTGGCCAATGACGGAACCCTCTTCCTTGACGAGATCGGGGATATGAGCCTGAAGACCCAGGCAAAAGTCCTGCGCATACTTCAGGAGCGGAAATTTGAACGGGTCGGTGGTAATCGCACCATTGAAGTCGATGTCCGGGTGATTGCAGCCACCAACAAGGATCTTCCCAGCCAGATTGCGGCCGGAGCCTTCCGGGAGGACCTGTATTACCGGCTGAACGTCATCCCGTTTCACGTCCCCCCCCTCAGGGATCGGCATGAAGACATCCCTCTTCTGGCCGACCACTTCCTCACTTATTTCAGCAGGAAAGAAGGCCGGGAAATCAAGTCGCTCGATGAGGAAGCCATGGCGGCCCTGGTTCGCTATTCGTGGCCCGGCAACGTCCGTGAGTTGAAGAACCTGATCGAGCGGCTGGTCATCATGGTGGCGGCCAGAGTCATAACGTATGCCCAACTGCCGCAGTCCATTACCTCACGGCGCCATGAGGCTACCGACCAGCAGCCCTTGAGTGACGTATCGGCAACCGTTGCCGACACGTTCCGCGAAGCCCGGGAAGAATTTGAAAAGGAATTTTTGCTGCGCAAACTGGAGGAAAACGACTGGAATGTTTCGCGGACAGCAGAGGCTATCGAGATGGAACGCTCCAACTTGCACCGCAAAATCAGGAGCTATGGCATTGAGGTAAAGAAATAGCTGGAAGGATAAATTTGAAAATAAAAAGGCCCGCCTCTTTCGAGGCGGGCCTTCGCGTTTAATTTCGGCGGCGTCCTACTTTCCCACATGGTCACCCGTGCAGTATCATTGGCGCTGTAGGGCTTAACTTCTGTGTTCGAGATGGGAACAGGTGTGACCCCTACGCTATAGCCACCGAAAAGTGAAAGAGCTTCAGACAATTGCCAGGACATGATGACTTCAGGCTATCAACTGTTTGCTGGAAGGGAGGGGGAGGAGAACCTCCCCCATCTTCACGTAAACTTTTTATGGTCAAGCCTCACGGTCTATTAGTACCGGTTAGCTGAGCATGTTACCATGCTTACACCGCCGGCCTATCAACGTCGTCGTCTACGACGGACCTTCAGGGGATTGCTCCCGGGGAGATCTAGTCTTGAGGGGGGCTTCCCGCTTAGATGCTTTCAGCGGTTATCCTTTCCGAACGTAGCTACCCTGCGAATGCCCCTGGCGGGACAACAGGTACACTAGAGGTTCGTCCATCCCGGTCCTCTCGTACTAAGGACAGATCCTCTCAAATCTCCTACGCCCACGGCAGATAGGGACCAAACTGTCTCACGACGTTTTAAACCCAGCTCGCGTACCGCTTTAATTGGCGAACAGCCAAACCCTTGGGACCTACTTCAGCCCCAGGATGCGATGAGCCGACATCGAGGTGCCAAACCTCCCCGTCGATGTGGACTCTTGGGGGAGATAAGCCTGTTATCCCCGGAGTACCTTTTATCCGTTGAGCGACGGCCCTTCCATACAG
>VEPG01000058.1 GCA_012026975.1 Desulfuromonas sp.
TGGGTGCGGGTGGCGGCGGGGGCGGTGCCACCGCCGTGGGGGGGACCGGGGCCGGTTTTGGCGCGGTTCTGGTGGGGCTCGGTACGGTCGTCGGGACCGGCGCAACCGCCGCGGCCGGGGTCGGGGCCAACACTGCCCTGGGTTCACTCTTGGGAACCACCGCCGGAGTCGGGCTCGGGGGCGGGGTTGCCGCTGGTTTGGGCACCGCGGCCGGCGCCGGGGTCGCTGCCGGTAGCAAAGTTGCTGCCGGTGCCGCCGGGGGTGCGACCGGCGGCGTGCTCCGCGGCAGGGCCAGTTCGCCCGGGCTTGGCGCCGGAGCGGTTTTCGGGGCAGGCACCGGAGTCGGCAAGCTCTGCGCTGCCGGCTGAAGTGGAGACGGAACCGTTACCGGAATCGCCGGAGGAATCACTGCGGGCTGCGTGTGTGGCTGGGCCGCGGGAGCGGCCGATGCCCCAGGGGCCGTTGCCGTAAACGGCTTCTGCGTGCCTTCCACAAAGTAGCTGTCAGGCAGCGCGGAACGGGTCTTGTCGTTCATCAGCCGGTCGGCAACCTGGCGGTTGCGGCCGGTCACACGGGCCAGGTCTTCCGGTCCACGGATGATCGTCGGGTTGATAAAAACCAGCAAGTTGGTTTTTTTCTCCTGGGTCGATCTGGTTTTGAACAGCCAGCCGAGGACCGGGATGTCGCCGAGCCAGGGTACCTTGGTTTCCGTTTCGTTGATGGTGGTGCCGATCAGCCCCCCCAGCACCACGGTGCGGCCGTTTTCGGCGAGGATCGTGTTGCGTACCGACCGCTTGGTGAAGGTCGGGCCGACGTCGCCGGGACTGCCGACGCTCGCCGCCAGCGCGGTTGAGTACGGAACGATATCGGTCATCTCCTGGAAGACGTTCAGGCGCACCAGGTCGCCTTCGGTGACCTGTGGCGTGAAGCGCAGGGTCAGCGCCACGTCCTTGCGCTCGATCGAGACGCTCTGAGCCAGGTCATTGCTGCCGCCCGTATCGGTGAGGCGGGAGGTGATGATCGGCACATTATTGCCGACGATGATCTCCGCCTCCTCGTTGTCGGAGGTGAGCAGGCGCGGCGCCGAGAGGATGTTGACGTCGCCGTCGGTCTTCGACAGGTTGATCAGCACCGACAGGGTCGGCACGGTGATCGTCCCCTCGCCGTTCGGGTTGTCAATCGTGATCGGATTGAAGAAGCCGCCGGCCAGCAGGCCGTCGACCGCCTTGGTGAGCAGGCCGGTGCCTTCGCTGATCTCGCCGAAGCTGAGTGGCCCCTTGTTGAGATTGCTGCTGCCAAAGACCAGCCCGTCGTCGTTCACCGAGGCCGCCCCCTGCAGGGAGACCCCGAGCGCTTCGGTCGCATCCATCGACAGCTCCATGATCAGTGCCTCGACATAAACCTGCTTGCGCTTGATGTCGAGCTTTTCGATGATCCCCTTGATGGTGGCGTAATCTTCCGGCTTGGCGTTGACGATCAGCGAATTGGTCGGCTTGTCGGCGGTGATCGTCACCGGGCCGGCGGCCACCGCGGCCGCGGGACGAACCTGGTCGCTCGCAGCGGCACGGGCCTCGTTGCGGATCCCGGTGATGATTTCGTTAAGGGTCTTGGCCAGGGTTTCCGCCGAGGCGTTCTCAAGGCGGTAGACGTTGATGTTGGCCCGTTCCCCGCCCAGGTCCTGGTCGACCAGCGCGATCAGTTCACGGATGGCGGCGAGCTGATCCGCCGTGGCCATGACCACCAGGCTGTTGGTCCGGGGGAAGGGGAAAACCTTGCTGCCGGAAGCTTCTTCCTGAAGGACGGCGCTTCCACCCCTGGTCCGGCGGCCGGTTGAGCCGGAGCCCAGCATTTCGGCACAGAGCTTCGCGGTCTCCTCGGCACCGGCATGTTTGAGGGCGATGACCGTCTGGGCTTGCGAGGAACCCGGAACGTCAAGCTCCCTGATGAGTTGCACCATGCGGTCGATGCTGACGGCGCTGTCGGTGATGATCAGGGTGTTGGTGGGGGAGTAGACCATGATGTTGCTGGTCGGAGATGCGAGCGGCTTGAGAACGGTTTCGGCAATTGTGCTGGCATCCAGGTTTTCCAGCCGCACCAGTCGGGTGACGAACTGCTCCGTTGGTTTCTGCCCGTCGGTAACCAGCGGCAGGTTCGCTTCCTTGGCGCTCTTCAGGGGGACGATCTTGTTGGCCTTCCCCGAAGGGACGACCGTGAATCCCTTGAGGTTGAGCACGGTCAGGAACAGCTGGTAAGCCTCGTCAAGCGTCATCCCTTCGGGGGTGACGATGGTGGCCTTGCCGCGCACTGTGTCGTCGTAAATGAAGTTGCGGCCGGTCAGTTCGCTGACCGTCTGGATGAGATCGGTCAGTTCGACATCCTTGAAATCCAGGGTCACCCGGTTCGATGAAGCCGCCTTGGCGGGCTTTGCCGGCGGGGTCTCGGCAAAGGCTGCCGTGCTTCCCGCCAGCAGGGCAAGCAGGCCCAGGCCGATAATAAAGGTGCGAAAGGCAGTCGGTTTCACCATGAACTCCTATTCGATCGCATAAGAAAAAGTTAGGGGGGTGCCGCCACGCTCGAGATCGATCGTGATCTGACGTGCCTCCCGCAATTGCTGCATGATCTGCAGCGCTTTTTCCGGAGAGTCGAGCGGCATGCGGTTGACCCGCTTGATGACGTCTCTGGGCTGCAGCCCCATCTGGGCGAGCAGGGTTCCCGGCTGGATGCGGCTGATCACGAAGCCGTCTGTCTTGCCGTTGATCAGGTTCGGCTGGATGAGCGCCGTACGCAACTGTTCGCCGAGGTTCTCCCGTGCCGCTTCGGCGGTGCCGCGGGCAACGACCCAGCTGTTTGTTCCCGCCGGGCGCACCGTTGTTCCGCCCGCGGGGGGGGTCTCGTCATCGCTGTCGGCGGGTGCCTGACTCCTGGCAACGGGGTTGCCGGCGAAGGGTCTGTCGAGAGAACCGCCCGTGGTGCCGGCATGGTCCGTGCCCTGCATGCGGGAACGATCCGCGTCGTCGCGCATGCGGATGACGGTCCGGGAGCCGCTGCCGCCGCGGATGACGACCTGGCCGCGGACGATCTCCTCGATCTTGCCGCCGGCCAGGTCGGTGCCCAGGTGGTGGATCTGCAGCATCTGTCCGGTGCGAATCATGGCCAGCGACCGGCTGCCGGCCACGATCGTGCCGACCAGTTCCAGGTCGCTCGCGGCAACGGCCGGTTCGCCGGATTCTCCCGGTTGCAGGGGGAATGGCACGGCGGTCGTGGCGCGGGCGGTCCGATCGAACAGGTGATGCTGGAGGATGAACCCCAGTTCGGTTTCAGGTGCCGTCGGCGCCGCCGGACGCTGTAGTGCCGTCAGGGGAGGAGGAGTCCGCCGACTCCCCGCGGTGCCGAGCAGAACTGCCGCCAGGTGGCTGCAGGCCAGGCCGAGCAGCGCGCACAGGGCCAGCAGGCAGAGCCGTCGGTATTTAAGTAGGAAAGCAGGCATGATTGACGCGATGGATAGACCTCCAGGAAAAAATCATAATATTTTTCGGGGTCTCAGAAATCAAGCCTCAATTTTTGGCGCGCTCCGTGCAGGATTAATTGCAAATCAATTTGGGGACAATATTCCGATAGTGCTTAAAGATTTTTAGTAGTTCGTTGGATTTTGGTCGTTTTATTAATTTTGCGAGGAACGGGACCGGCGCACCGCCCCCGAAGATCGAATTGGTGAAATGACCGGGGGCGCGGTCAAAAAGCAGTTCCCCAAAAAATGCTGTATGCAGCTTGCAATGTTCGTCCCTGCTGCTAAGCTTCCGAAAGTTAGCGTGTTTTGCCGGCAAGGTGCCGGCGGGGAGAAGTGAAGGGCTATTCGGGCCATCGCCAATGGGTGGGGATGGTTGCCTTTTTGATCTAAGGGCTGTGAAAGGAAGGAGAGAACGTTATGAAGGCATTATCACGATTGTTGCTGCTGGCAATGCTGGTCGCCAGTCTGGGCCTGGTCGGCTGTTCCGACGACGGCGACGACGGGTCGAACGGTGCTGCTGGGGCACCGGGTGCACCGGGGGCGAGCGCCTATGAGATCGCCGTCGCCAACGGCTTCGTCGGCACCGTGGATGAGTGGCTGGCCTCGCTGCAGGCGACTTCTCCGGCGTCCACCGTGCCGCCGGTGGAGACCTGCTACATGTGCCATGAAACTGGCAAGATTGCGGCTGCCACGGCAGTCCACACCGCTACTTCGGGTGTTGGTGCCAATGTTTGCACCAGTTGCCATGGGCCCAATGCGACGTTCCACGCCGGTGTCGGCTTGGCCCCTAATTGTGGTGGCTGCCACGACGGTGTTGGCGCCCCCTTGTTCATGACCCTGATTCACGGCATCCATGCCTCCGAACAGGTCATGCCCTCCGGTCAATATACGGTCAGCGGGACGACGTTCAAGGTCACCTATCCGAGTTACATGAACAACTGCTCGGTCTGCCACACAACCGACCTTGCCGCTGTCGCTGCTGTACCGGTGACCTATACGGTGTGCATGAGCTGCCACGAGAACTGGACCGCCTTTGGTACCGGGATCCTCGGCGGCATCAATCATAACGGCTTTGTAGCCACGACCAACTGCTCGGCCTGCCACGAAGGGACGATCGCTCCTGCCACCATCGCCGCTTTCCATAACGGCCTGCTTACCGAGCGCAGCGGCCTGATCTGGGGTGGCCAGGACGTCTCGGTGGTCGAAGGCGCCAAGGTCAACATGCAGATCACCGGCATCACCCGCTCCGGCGCCAACCTGAACGTCACCTGGACCGCCGCCTACGATGGCGTCCCGGTGAATCCGTGCAACACGACCGTTGCGGCCGGCGCCCCGATCTTCCATGCCGGCGGGGCGGCCAACAGTGCCACCGGCCAGGCGGCCAGCAACCTGAGCCTGCTCAAGGGCTTCGGCCAGGGCGACGACTGGGTCAACGACGGCGCCGCCACCTCCCCGGGCCAGGCCAACGCCGTGACCCTGACCACTTCCAACACTACCTGCGCCGCCAACGTCGCCACCTCGGTGATCGCGCTGCCCACCGCCGAGCAGGCTTCCTCGAAGAACGGCCGCGGCGTCCTCGCCCTGCAGGGCAAGGCGCAGGTCGTCCCCCCCGGCATCACCGACGTCAACCCGAACGTTGCCGGCAATCAGAACGTGATCCAGGTCCGTTCGAAAACCCCGACCCGCGAGTACATGGTTGCGACGGGGGCCGCACCAACGACGCTGCGCCGCGCCATTGCCGATACCGCCGGTTGCCTCAGGTGCCATGTTGGCTCCCTGTACCAGCACGGCGGCAACCGCATCGACAACGTCGACATGTGCGTAATCTGCCACAACGAGGCTTCCAGCGACCAGATCAACCGCGTCGGCGACGGCGTCACTGCCGCCGAGGCTTACGACGGCCAGGCTGGTCAGACCTACGGCCTCAAATCGTTCCTCCATGCCGTGCACTCCACGGGCAAAACAGTGAACCCGAGCAAAATCACCATGATCTACCGCACCATGGGGATCTTCGTCTGGGCGCCGGAAGGCGTGACCCCGCCGAACTGGCCGACGGTCGACGTCGAAGGGAATCCGCTGACCTCCGGCCACGCGGCGACGGTGTATGGCTCCAATCCGGCCGGCACCAACCCGAATGGGACGACCCGCGTCCACAACATCTACCATCCGACCTATCCGCGTCCGCTCAACGAGTGCGATGCCTGCCACGTGCCGGGCTTCGCGATGGTGCCTGACCAGGCCGTGTCCGTGGCCACCACGACCAACACCGGTACCTCGTTCAGCGGGCAACTCGACGATACCCTCGAGGGAACCGGCGCCGCTGCCTGCACGAGCTGCCACCAGCAGGTCAAGGCCCATGCGTACCAGAACGGCTGGACTCCGGCGGTCTTCCCGGAAGGTCGCAAGACCATCCTCGACGCGGCCCCGTAAGCTGTCCTGACGTTAGCTTCACACTGTTGACCAGGGCGGAGGAGTTCATCTCCTCCGCC
The DNA here is from genome assembly GCA_012026975.1 of Desulfuromonas sp. Taxonomy (GTDB): domain Bacteria; phylum Desulfobacterota; class Desulfuromonadia; order Desulfuromonadales; family BM103; genus VAUL01. The sequence continues at coordinate 5,998 of VEPG01000058.1, forward strand.
TTTTTTTTTGTTGCCCCGGCAATTCGTTCGGGGCCACCGGTCAGCCGGTCGTTGGCGAGTGTCCAGATGAATGCCGGATGATCGTGTCCGCCGGGCTTCAAGCAGGAGCGCCTCTACCGATGCAGGGTTCCTGTCGCATCGTCATTTTCGACGGGGCGAGTCATTGTTCTGGCTGTGGGTACGAAAGGTCCTGCAGGTGTGCCGGCAGCTTTCCGGACCCGGCCTGGAAGGTCACTTCGGTCGGGAAGCGCGTGCAGTCTGGTCGATCAGTTTGGCAAGGGAGCGTGCCTGGGGGGGGGAAAGTCGCGAGAGCAGGGTCAATTCACGTTGAGCGGCGCGGAAGTTGCCTACCCCGGCATAGGCCAAGCCGAGGTTGAAGTGGGCTTCGGCCCAGTCGGGGATCCGTTGGCAGACTCTCTCCAAAAGGGGGATGGCTTCCGCGGAAAGACCGTTGTTAATCAATGCCGCCGCCAGGTTGACGGCGGCATTGTCCATCTCCGGGTCGAACCGCACGGCCGCCCGCAGCGGTGGGATCGCTTCGGCAACGCGATCGGTCAGCAGATAGGCGCGCCCCAGGTTGTGCCAGGCTTCGGCGGACCGCGGGTCGATGGTGACGGCTCGCATCAAAGGGGCAATCGCCTCGGCCGGTTTTCCGCTGTCGGTCAGATGGGTGCCAAGGTTATACCAGGGTCTGGACTTTTTGGGTGACTTGCGGGTGACATCCGTCCACAGGCTGACCTCGCTGCGCCATACCTGGTTGCGTTGCCAGGTGCCCGCGGCCAGCGCGAGGATCGTCACGGCAGCCGCCAGCAGAGGCAATCTGCCGCCGAGCAGGGTTGCGGTCTTCTGCATCGCCAGGCCGATGCCGACGGCCAGCGCCAGGGCAATGCCGACCGAAGGGAGATAGAGCCGATGCTCGAAGATCACGTCGGCGAGGGGTACAAAGCTCGATTCGACCGAGAGGGTCAGGAAGAACCAGAAGAGGCCGAAGGCGATGAGCCGCAACTCCGGCGCCGGGGGCTGGGCGTTGGCGGCTGGCAGGTGCGGCGTGCTCTTACGGAAAAGCCAGAAGGCCAGGGTCAAAAGCCCGGCCAGCAGCAGGAACGAGAGGAAAACCGGCGGGGTGAAGAACGTGGTGTAGATCGGGTAGTCGTAGTCGAGGTTCTGGTTGACCGGCAGCAGCAGCAGCCGCAGGTAGGTGGCGATGACGGGGAACTGGGTGAACAGATAGTGCAGACGCGGAATGTCGTCGCGGGTCTGCAGCAAGGTGCCTTCCGCCGAGAGTTCCTGTCCCGAGATCACCAACGCCGGAACAATCGCCAGGGTCAGCAGCAGCAGCAGCGCCGGCAGTCTATTGCGCAGCTCTCCCTGGAAGAAGCAAAACTCGAAAAGGCAGGCCGCCAGCGGCAGGGTGAGGGCGATCTCCTTGGTGAACATGGCCAAAACCGCGGCCAGCAGGGCGCCGGCCAGGGGGAGGGCCAGCCCCCGTCCCGTCTCCTCCCGGCGCAGCCGGCCCCAGACGTAGAGAACCAGCGACAGCAGGTAGAAGAAGGTGCACAGCGAGGTCAGCCGCTGCACGACATAGGTGACTGCCTGGGTCTGCACCGGGTGGGCCACGAAGAAGAGCGCCGCCAACAGAGCAACGATCCCGGCCTTTGGGGCCAGCCGGCTGCCGGTCAGCAAGGGGGTGCGAAAGGCCAGGCGCACGAGGGCATAGAGCAACGCGGCGGTGCCGAGGTGAATGACCAGGTTGGCAACATGGTAGCCGGTGACGTTGAGCCCGCCGCTCCGGTAGTTCAGGGCAAAGCTGAAGTAGGCGACCCAGCGGCGGAAGTGAAAATCGAGACCGGTGCCGCCCGGCAGGAAGTTGCCGAGGCTGCGGAGGGTTTCGTTCCTGACGATCGACTCGAGATCATCCAGGACGAAGGGTGCCCCGAAGCTGTTGGAGTAGGCCAGAATCCCGAGGCCCACGATAAGCAGCAGATGGGTGAGAGGGTGATGAAGGGGTTTGCCGTTCATGAGCGCATCGTCGCCAATCCCTTTGCAATTACGCTCAATTGTATAGTATATCTACGCGAGATTACGCAAGATTTATCTTGCCGGCGCGAGAGGATGCCCTGCGTGATGGCTGCTTGTTTCCCCCTGTCGAAGATCCTTTCCGGATGGCGGCGCCGTGGGGCGGCCGACGGCCGATGAGCCACGTCCCGACCCGGTTTCTGCCGGAATTCGTCAGGCGCAGGATCGCCGGCCGGGATGGACTGCGGGCGATCATCGGCAACATCGGCTGGCAGTTGGCCGACAACCTGGTGAGGATGGGGCTCGGGCTGCTGCTCGGCATCTGGGTCGCCCGCTACCTCGGGCCGGCGCAGTTCGGCCTGCTCAGCTACGCGCTGGCGTTCGTCGCGCTTTTTGCGCCGCTCGCCATGCCGGGGCTGGACGATATCGTGGTGCGCAACCTGGTGCGCGATCCGGCGGCGAGGGGCGTGCTGCTGGGGACCGCCTTTCTCCTCAAGCTCGGTGGCGGGATGGCCTCCCTGCTGGCAGCCGTCGCCGTCATCGGCTGGCTCCGTCCGGGAGATTCGCAAAGTCTCTGGCTGGTGGCGATCGTCGCGGCCGGCACCGTCTTTCAGGCCGTCAACGCCATCGAACTCTGGTTCAATGCCCGGGTCCAGGCCAAATACCCGGTTCTCGCAAGGAATGCAGCTTTTCTCGTCTGCGCCATCGCCAAGGTCGCCCTGATCCTTGCCAAGGCGCCGTTGATCGCCTTTGCCTGGATCAGTCTGGCCGAAACGATCGTCGGTGCCGCCGCCCTGATGGTCGTCTACCGCGCCAAGGGGTTGCGGTTCGGAGAATGGGCAGGCCGTCTGCCGGTTGCCGTCGATCTGCTCAAAGACAGCTGGCCGCTTTTCTTTTCGTGCATCGTCATGGCCGTCTACCTGCGGATCGACCAGGTGATGCTCGGCGAAATGATCGGCAGTGAAGCGGTCGGTGTCTATTCGGTGGCGGTGCGACTGGCCGAGGTCTGGCTTTTCTTCTCGGCGGCGGTTTACTGGTCGCTGCTCCCCGGGTTGGTCACGGCCAGGGAGAAAAGCGAGGCGCTTTTCTACGAGCGCCTGCAGAAATATTACAATCTCATGGCCTTCAGTGCCTACGCCATTGCCATCCCGGTCATGCTGTTGGCCGACTGGCTGGTCCTGACCCTGTTCGGCGCCGGGTACGCCGGGGCCGGACCGATGCTGGCCGTCCTGATCTGGGCCAACCTGTTCATCTACCTGGAGAGCGCGCGCAGCGCGTTTTTCAACGTTATGAACTGGTACCGTCTGCATTTCGTGACCGTCGCCCTGGGGGCCATTCTGAACATCGTGCTCAACCTGTATCTGATCCCGCGCCATGGCGGCCTGGGGGCCGTGGTCGCTTCCTGCATTGCCTACTGGTTCGCCACTCACGGCGCCTGTTTTCTCTACAAGCCCCTGCACAGGACCGGCTGGATGCTGACCAGGGCGATCTTTTATCCGAAAGTCTGGTAATCCCGGACGGGGGAGTCGATGCTGCTCAAGCTGATGCGCTATCTGAACAGGAAAAAGACCGTCGTGGACTTCGGCAGCCTGACGACCGCGGTACCGGTCAGCCGGGTGTTCGGTCTCGATCGCGGCACCCCGATCAACCGCTATTACATCGACAGGTTTCTTGCCGCCAATGCGGAACTGATCCGGGGGAGGGTGCTGGAAGTCGGCGGCTGTGACTACAGCCGACGCTTCGGCGGTGACCGGGTGGAGCGCTGCGAGGTGCTGCATGTTGCTGCGGACAACCCGGCCGCCACCATCGTCGGCGATCTGACCGACCCCGCCACGCTGCCGGCTGCCGCCATGGACTGCTTCATCTGCACCCAGACCTTCGACTGCATCTTCGACCTGCAGAAGGCGGTGCAGGGGGCGCATCATCTGCTCAAGCCGGGGGGAGTCCTGTTGGCGACCATGTCCGGGATCGGCCAGGTCAGCCGTTACGACATGGACCGCTGGGGCGAATACTGGCGGTTCACTACGGCCTCGGCGACGCGACTGTTCGAGCCGGTGTTCGCCGGCGGGGTGGCGGTCGCCTGCCATGGCAACCTGCCGGCGGCCATCGCCGCCCTGCAGGGGGTGACGGTCGAGGAGTTCCCCGACCCGGCTCTGCTTGACGAGTGCGATGCCGACTACCCGTTGATCGTCACCGTCGTGGCGCGCAAGGGCTGAAGCGTGCGGACCGTGGTCGAACAGGCGGTCGCGCCCGGCTACCGCATGCTCAGGCGCCTGAAGAACCGGGTCCTGAACCTGGTCGATGCGCCCGTTATCGTCCTGGCCTATCACCGGGTGACACGGCTCGCGTCCGATCCCCACCAGCTGGCGGTGAAACCGGAGAACTTCCGGGCACAGATGCAGCATCTGCGGCAAAACTGCCGCTGCGTGCGCCTCAACGAAGAGTGGTCGGGATTGCGTGAACCGGCGGTGGCGGTGACTTTCGACGACGGCTATGCCGACAACCTGCATGAGGCGCTGCCGATCCTCGCGGAAACGGGGGTGCCGGCCACCGTTTTCGTCAGCACCGGCATGCTCGGCAACCCCGGGGAGTTCTGGTCGGACGACCTGGCGCGCCAGCTGCTGGATGGTGGCGATTACCCCCCGTCCTTCGAGCTGCGCGACCGGGAGCACGGCGGCCGCTGGCCTGCCGCCAGTCCGGCGGAGCGGCAGACACTGCATGATCGTCTGCATCGCGCCATGCTGAAGATCGAACCGCCGCGCCGGGAAGACTGGCTCGGCCAACTGGCGCGCTGGTCGGGGCGAGGGGGAACCGCCCGCGCTACTCACCGCACGCTGACGCCGGCCGAATTGCGGGAACTGTCGGCGAGCCCGCTGGTGACGATCGGCGCGCATGGCGTGACCCATACGCCGCTGGCGCTGCTGCCCGAGGCTGAACAGCGCCGGGAAATCACGCAATCGCGGCGGGAGCTGGAAGAACTGCTCGGGCGCGAGGTCACGGTCTTTTCCTATCCGTTCGGCGGGTGGCGGCAGTTCGACGGAACCACGCGCCGGCTCTGCCGCGAGGCGGGTTTCCGCCGGGCCGTCACCACCTTTCCCGGGCAGGTGCATCGCTGGACCGATCCGCTGCAGCTGCCGCGGCAACTGGTGCGTGACTGGAATGCGGCAACCTTCGCCGCCAGGATGGAGAGCTTCCGGGTCTGATGAAAGTCCTGATGCTGAACAGCTTCGATGATGTCGCCGGCGCCGACCGGGCGGCCCGCCGCCTGCAGCAGGGGCTGCGCGGGGCCGGAGTGGACGCCCGCCTGCTCGTCCAGTTCCGGTATGGCGATGGCAATGATGTCGTCTGCTCCGATTCGCCGGCACTGAAGCAGTTGCGCCGGCTGAAGCTCTACCTGGGGACGCTGCCGGTTCGCCGCTACCCGCGCCGGCCGGTGAACAACTTTACCCCGGCCCTGTTGCCGGACCGGCTGCCGGCCCGGATTGCCGAAATTGCCCCGGACATTGTTCATCTGCACTGGCTGGGAGCCGGTTTCTGTCGGGTCGAGTCGATCGGCAAGTTCGCGCGGCCGCTGGTCTGGACCCTGCACGATTCCTGGCCCTTCACCGGCGGCTGCCATCTTCCCGGCGGCTGCCGGAAGTACCGGGTGCAGTGCGGCGCCTGCCCGGTTCTCGGCTCGGAGCACGAAGCGGATCTCTCCCGCCGGGTCTGGCTGCGGAAGGCCAGGGCCTGGCAGGATCTGCGGCCGACCTTGGTGGCCCCCAGTCGCTGGATGGCCGACTGCGCCCGGGAGAGCTCGCTCTTTCGCGATTGCCGTATCGAAGTGATCCCCAACGGTCTCGACACCGGGATATTCCAGCCGATGGACCGGCGCGCTGCCCGGGCAGCACTCGGCCTGCCGCCGGAGCGGCCGCTCATCCTGACCGGAGCGGTCAATCCGCTGACCGACCCGAACAAGGGGTGGCACCTGTTGCGGCCCGCCCTGAAACTGGTCGGCGCAAAGATGCCTGAGGCCATGGCCGTCGTTTTCGGCGCGGAAGCGCCGGCGATTGCACCCGATGCAGGGATGCCGGTGACCTTTCTCGGCCGGATCGGAGATGAGGCGGCCCTGGCGGCGGCCTATGCCGCGGCCGATCTCTTCGTCGCCCCTTCGCGCCAGGAATCGTTCTGTCAGACCATTGTCGAGGCCATGGCCTGCGGAACCCCGGCGGTGGCGTTCCGGGCCACCGGCCCTCTCGATCTCGTCGAGCACCGGCAGACCGGCTACCTGGCCGAGCCCTATGAGGTCGCCGACCTGGCCGAGGGGATCCTCTGGGTTCTCCAGGATCGCGACCGGCATGCCGCGCTCGCCGACCGGGCGCGCCGCAGGGTCGTCAGTGATTTCGCCCTCGACACGCTGGCGAAGCGCTACCTGGAGCTATACGCCGAGGTCCTGGAGGCTTGGCGCCGATGACCGCCGCCATCGTTCACCAGTCCGCCGGCGACAATCTGCCGTTGGTCACCCTGGTCACCCCGAGCTACAATGCCCGGCCGTACCTGGGCGCTGCCATCCGCAGCGTGCTCGATCAGGACTATCCGAAGATCGAATATCTGGTCATGGATGGCGGCTCGACCGACGGTACGGTGGAACTGCTCAGGGAGTTCGGCGACCGGGTGAGCTGGGTCAGCGAACGGGACGACGGCCAGGCCGATGCGATCGCCCGGGGCTTCGCACGGACCAGCGGGGCGATCCTCGGCTGGTTGAATGCCGACGACGTTCTCAAGCCCGGCGCCGTCCGGACCGCGGTCGCCGCCCTGCAGGCCCATCCCGGCGCGGCGCTGGTTTACGGTCAGGCCGATTTTATCGACGCGGAGGGCTCGACCATCGGCCCGTGCACGGTGGTCGAGCCCTACTCCCGGCAGCGCCTGCTGCATTACGGCGATTACATCGTCCAGCCGGCCGCCTTTTTCACCCGCGCGGCCTATGCCGCGGTCGGCGGGCTCGATGCGTCCCTGCACTGGGCCATGGACTGGGATTTGTGGATACGGCTGGCGCGGCAGTACGACGTCGTCTGTATGGAAGACGAACTGGCCAGCTACCGCTGGCTCGGGTCGAACAAGACGGCCGGGGGCGGGCATGCCCGGCTCAAGGAGATCGAAGCCGTGGCCCGGAGATACGGTTGCAACGGGCTGCCGGCCTACTTCCGCCTGGAGCGGGCGCGGCTCTGCGCCGGCGAGGCCGGGGCGGCGCTGCGCCAGGGGCGCTTGCTGGCCGGTTGCGGCCGTCTCGGCCAGGCTGCGGCCGCGATCTTTTCGTCGTGGCGGGCGACCCGCTGCCTGGTCGATCCCCACATCTGGCGGAACTACCGGACGGCCAGCCTTCTGCACCGCCACACCGCGACAGCCAGGGGCGACGGCCAATGAGTTTTTCTCCCGACATCTCGATCGTCATGCCCTGCTATCAGCAGGCGGCCTTCCTGGAGGAAGCCGTGCGCTCGGTGCTCGACCAGGAAGGGGTCGCCGTCGAGCTGCTGGTCATGGATCCCGGGTCGACGGATGGTTCCCGGGAACTGCTGCATGGCTTGCAGTCCAGCTACGGCGAGCGTCTGCAACTGCACTTCGCTCCCGACGAAGGGCAGGCCGACGCCGTCAACCGCGGCATGGCCCTGGCTCGCGGGAAGATGCTCGGCTGGCTCAATTCCGACGACCGCCTGCGTCCGGGAGCACTCCGGCAACTGTCTGAGTTTTTGAATGATAATGAACCCCGCTGGCTTTACGGGCGCTGCGGCATGATCGACGAGCGGGGCCGGTCGATCTCGCGGTTTATCGTCTGTTACAAAAACCTGCGCGGCCGGCGTTTTTCCCTGCCCAAACTGCTGACCGAGGATTTCATCCCGCAGATGGCGGCCTTCTGGAACCGCCCTCTGTGGAACGCCGCCGGCGGGCTCGACACGTCCCGCCAGCTGGCAATGGACTACGATCTGTTCCTGCGCTTCGCGGCGCTTGTCGAACCCGTGGTCGTCACCCGGTATCTCGCGGACTTCAGAGTGCACCGGGGCGCCAAAAGCAGCCTCCGGGTCGACGCGCACCTGGCGGAAGCCTATGCGACGGCGCGGACGCATGCCGCGGAGCTGGGCTGGCGCGGCCAGCTCTCTCTGGTGCTGCACCGGATCTACGCCGAGCGCACCCGGCTGATCTACCGGTTGATCAAACCTTGATTTTCATGATGGCGGGGAGGCGGTGATGCCAGGTCCTTTGATCTTCGACAGAATCCAGATCGTTTCCATCATCGTCAGCCTGTTCATCTTCTGCATCGTTTTCGGGCTGCTGAAAAACAAACGGATCAAGGAAGAGTATTCCCTCCTCTGGTTCGTCATGAGCCTTTTTCTGCTCTACCTTTCTCTCGATCGCTACGCCATTGACCGGATCGGTTACCTGTTCGGCGTGGCTTACCCACCGAGCATCCTGACCCTGATGACCACCGGCTTTACCTTCCTGCTCCTCCTGCATCTGTCGGTGGTCGTCTCCGGATTGTTCGAGCAGAACAAGGAACTGATCCAGGCAATGGGCTTGTGGCAGACCGGGCCGCATGAAAATCGGGCCGGAATCCTGGTCGTTGTCCCCGCCTATAACGAGGAGCAGAGCATCGCTCGGGTTCTTGAAGATTTGGCGAGTCTGCCGATCAGCCTCGATATTCTGGTGATCAACGACGGGTCGACGGATCGCACGTCCAGCGTGGCTGGCACCACCGGTCGGGCACGGGTCATCGACCTGCCCAAGAACCTGGGGATCGGCGGTGCCGTTCAGACCGGGTTCAAATATGCGGACCGGAACGGCTACGACATTGCCGTTCAATTCGATGGTGACGGCCAGCACCTTGCTTCCGAAATCCCCAAGCTGCTCGAAGCCTTGCGGAGTGAGTCCGCCAGCATGGTCATCGGCTCACGGTTTCTGCGGGAGGACTCGGGCTACCGGTCGACCTTTGCCAGGCGGATCGGTATCCGCCTCTTCCAGGTCGTCAACTCGCTGCTGATCGGCCAGCGGATCACCGACAACACCTCGGGTTTCCGTGCCTACGACCGGCGGGCCATCGAGTTCCTGGCTCGCCACTATCCGGTCGACTATCCCGAACCTGAAACGGTGATCCTGCTCGGCCGCAACGGTTTCACCATTGCCGAGGTGCCGACCCGCATGGTCGAGCGACAGGGCGGGGTTTCCTCGATTGCCGGAGTCACTGCCGGCTATTACATGAGCAAGGTGCTGCTGGCGGTCCTGATGACGGCCATGCGTAAACCGGTGCCAGGGGGTTGTTGCGCCGACAGAGCGGCGCGCCATGGTTAAAAGTAGATTTTTTCTACTTGTGAACCAATAACGATCCGCTATTATGTGACAAAAATTTGTTTCTGCCTGCCTTGTGCGGATCTGTAAGGGCCAGCGCAGGGCGACACGCGATTTTTGCCCGATGCGAATGCATGGGCAGCATTAACGGGAGGTTTTATGGCGACAGTGAGACACGGCAGAAGGACGTGGGGCTTGATCCTGCTACTTATCCTGGGATTGCCGGGGATGGCCGCGGCGGCGGAGTTCCAGTTGAAATCCGACACATTGTTCCGTTTCTTCGAGCGCCATACGAACAGGGAAAAGGAGTTTAGCATCGCCCCCGCCTACGAATACCTGCAAGTGGATGTCGGTTCGTCGTCCGAGCCGGGGCTTTCGTTCCATGGCTATGGCTGGGGGCGCGCGGATCTGGCCAATGACGGTTATTTCGAGGACGACACCGCCGGGGAGATCCTCTACGGTTACCTGGAGTACCGGGGGAAGGAGGCCAACTTCAACGCCCGCCTCGGTCGTCAGTACATCTTCGAAGGTGTGGCCAACGAAGCCGTCGACGGCCTGCGGTTGAGCACGGATCTCGGCCGCTATTTCTCCGCCTCGGTCTATGGTGGCCAGTCGGTCGCTCTCGATTCCGAGAACGGGCGCGACGGCGACAGCATCTACGGCGGCCGCCTTGCTCACCACCTCAAAGGCTGGTACGACGTCGGGGTCTCCTACAAGGAGATCGAGAACGAAAACGATCTGGCCGAAAAGATGCTGGGGGTCGACCTGGGGGTCTATCTCCCGTACGGCGTCGGCCTTTACGGCTTCTCCTCGCGCAACCTGGACACGGACGGTTGGGGCGAACACTCCTATGAGCTGCGGTTCAAGCTGGCCGGCATCGACATTCGTCCCTACTATCAGCAGTTCCGCTATGAAGACCAGTTCGACACCGGGGCCAACGGAGCCTACCCGTTCCGTTTCCTGGCCGAAACCGACGAGGAAATCAAGGTTGTCGGCGCCGATGCCACGATGAAAGTCGGGGAGAGCTGGGACTTTGGGGTCAAGGCCAAGAACTACGATTACGATCGCCGCGACGACAATACCCAATATTACTCGGTACTCGCGACCTGGTATGCCGACGGGCGCAGTTCGCTTGGCGGCGAGGCCGGGGTCATGAACGGCGATGCCGCCGAGGATGATTACGTGCTGCTCCGCGCCTACGCCTACTGGGATCGGCTGCCAAAGCTGCTGCCATTGAGTTTCCTGACCGGGGAGGTCGTCTGGGTCGACTATCGGGAAGCGATCTACGACGAGGACACCTCGTTGTTCGTTTCCCTCGGCGCCGGCAAGCGCTTCCTTGAAGATGCGCTGGAAATCAAGCTTTCGGGCGATTACAGCCGCGATCCCTACTTCGATGACGAGGTCAAGGGGATGTTGACCATCAGCTATCTTCTGGGCCGCCCGAACTGAGGCTTTCCGCCCTTGACAGGAGTTTCGAGATGACCAAGACCAAGATCGCCATTGCGTTGACGATGATCGCCCTGCTGGGGCTGCTTGCCGCCTGTGCTGTCCTCGATGGCGGCCGCAGCCTGTCCTTCACGCACCCGTCGGCGGCGGACATCGGTGCCAAGCCGAAAGTCTGCAGCGGCTGCCACGAGGGGGGAGAACCGATCCCCTTCGCCCGCTTCGATCACACGCCGTTCTTTGCCGACAACCATCGCTTAGAGGCAACCCAGTACGAGCAGACCTGCCGGGGCTGCCACCAGGTCAGTTTCTGCAACGACTGTCATGCCACCCGCGTCGAGCTCAAGCCTTCGGACCGGAACCCGACGGACAACGACCGGCGCATGCCGCACCGGGGCGACTACCTGAGCCGTCACCGCATCGACGGCCGCACTGATCCGGTCTCCTGCTTCCGTTGTCATGGCAACCCGAAGGCGGCGCGCACCTGCGCCCCCTGTCACGGCAAGTAAACCTAGGAGGGATTGTCATGCGTGCGTTTTTCTATCCGATACTCATGTTGGTGCTGTTGACAACGTTCGGTTGTGGCGGGGGAGGCGGTTCGGACCGGAATTCGGATGCCCCGGACACAAATGCCGCCCACCCTGCCGGGTGGATCAGCCAGCACGGAGCCGCGGCCAACAGTTCGCCAGGCTATGCGGCCTGCGTCAGCTGTCATGGCGGCGATCTGCGCGGGCAGGGTGGCGCCCCAAGTTGTTATTCCGCCAGCTTTAACGGGCAGTCCTGTCACGCGGGCGGTCCGGGGGCCCCGCACCCGCTTGACGGGACCTACCTGGATCCCGCCAATCATGGTCCGGATGCCAAGGCGGATCTGACCGTCTGTCAGGGCTGCCATGGTCAGGCCGGCGGTCCGGGGAGCAACCCGCGCTTCAATCGCGGCATCAGAGCTGCCGGCGGACAGGGATGCGAGAGTTGCCATGGTGTCAACCTGGCGCATCCGGCGGCGTGGGCAGGTCCGAACAATACCTTCCATTACACGGCCGGCAATATTCAGACAGGGTGTACCCTTTGTCACGGCACTGCACTGAATGGGGTCGGAGGGGTCGGCGTCAGCTGCCTTGGCTGTCATGACAGCGTGACGACCTTTACTCTCGACTGTACCTTCTGTCACGGCTATCCGCCGACCGGTACGGCCGATCAGGCGGCACCAAGCGCCGTGGCCCATCGCGGCGCCGCGGCCGTCGGTCTCCACAATGTCTGCGTCGCCTGCCACGGCGCCAAGGAAAATGCCTCCGGCGGCTATTTCTCCGCCGTTCCCGCCTATGCCCTGTTCAACAAGAGCACGAACACTCCGGGCGCTCACTGGGACGGCCGGATCAATATGAATGGCGACACGGCGTACAATGCAACCAACTTCGGCTGTGATACCGCTGTCTGCCATGGCAATGATCTCGCTCACCAGTTGAGCGATTCCCAGCTGCCGGTTGTCCTCGGCAACTACGGCAGCGGCTCGGGAGCGATCCCTCACCCGATCCCTTTCACTGACCCGGCGCTTCACGGTCCGGCGGCCAAGGGGATGACCGCGGCTTTCCCGAACGGACTGGTCGATTGTCAGCCCTGCCACGCTTCGGCGACGACCCCGCCACGTTTCAACGTGGGGATTGCCGCCGCGGGCGGAACGGGGTGCGAAGGGTGCCACAACGACTTTACGGCTCATCCGTCTTCCGGAGGGAGAGACAACGTGCCCTGGTACAACGGCGGCGTGCGGCATGATAATGCGCAAGCCTTCACCGTCCAGTGCGCACTTTGCCACGGCGCCAGTCTGCAGGGGGACTTCGGCCCGGCCTGCACCTCCTGCCATCCGGGAGACCCGATCGCCAACCCGAGCGGCTGCGTGTCCTGCCACAACCTGCCGCCAAACGGCGATGTTCCGGCCGGCAACGTCAGGCCGAATCGAACTGGCCAGCATAGTAGAGGCGGCCATGTGAGCCAGACGTGCGCAACCTGTCATAGCGGTGCCGTTTATCGCACGCCCAGCCACTTCGATTTTGCGGCGCCGGCCACGGTGCAATTCAGTCTGACGGGAACAGACACCATGACGTTTGACGCGGCAACCTCGACCTGTACGGGAACCTGTCATACTAAAGCCCATACTGGCTTTGGCTGGTAAAGGAAAAGTCGGCTGCTTCAAGTTGTAACGGCGGAAATCATGTCAAACGGCCAGGCTTTGCTTGGCCGTTTGACATGCAGCACGATCATTGCGCAAAGTTCATATCACCTGGCCAAGCCGATGGTCTGCTCTGTTTGAAAAGGCACGGCTCTTCTGGTTGACTCCCCACAGTGTTTCCGCTTGAATACATTCAAGGCTTTCAATTGAAAGGGACTGCCATGCCTGCACCACAAACCATCGGTTTCATCGGCGGCGGCAACATGGCCGAGGCGTTGATCAAGGGGCTCCTCGCCCAGGGCCATCCGGCCGACCGGATCCTGGTCGCCGATCCGAGTCCGGAGCGCCAGGCGCTGCTGCGCGAGGTTCACAAGGTCACGGTGCTGGCCGACAACCTGGCGGTGGCTGCCGGCTGCCGGCTGCTGGTGCTGGCGATCAAGCCGCAGATGGCGGCGACGGTGGTGCCGGAGCTGGCGGGAGCGGTCACGGCCGAGCACCTGACCGTGTCGATCCTGGCCGGCACCGCCACGGCGACGCTGGAGCGGCTGCTGGGCGGCGCGGCGCGGGTGGTGCGGGCGATGCCGAACACCCCGGCCCTGGTCGGCTGCGGGGCGACGGCGCTCTGTGCCGGAGGTTCCGCCACGCCGGCCGACCTGGAAGCGGCGGCCGCGCTGTTCCGGGCGGTCGGCTCGGTGAGTACCGTCAGCGAGGCGCAGATGGATGCGGTGACCGGGCTCTCCGGCTCCGGCCCGGCCTATGTCTTTTCGGTGATCGAGGCTCTGGCCGCGGGCGGGGTCAAGGAAGGGCTGCCGAATGACGTGGCCCTGGAACTGGCGACCCGCACGGTGCTCGGCGCGGCCAAATTGGTGGCGGAGAGCGGCGAGGAGCCGGCGGCGCTGCGCCAGAAGGTCTGCTCCCCCGGCGGCACCACCCTGGCCGGACTGACCGCCCTGGAGGACGGCGACCTGAAGGGGACGCTGGTCGAGGCGGTCGCGAGAGCGACCCGGCGGTCGAAGGAACTGGGGAAAGCCGGTTGAATGCCGAAACCGTAGCCAGCCTGAAGGGCTTGGTCGGCGCCTACCGTGAACTTCTCGGCGAGGTCGATGCGTGGTTCGAGCGCTGCCTTGCCACGGCGCCGCCGGGCACGCTGGCCTGCCGCAAGGGGTGCAGCGCCTGCTGTCGCGGGCTGTTCGACATCACGGTGCTCGACGCCTTTGTGCTGCGCGAAGGTTTTGCGCGGTTGCCGGCCGATGTCCGCGAGCAGGTGCTGGCCCGCTGTCGGCCGCGGCTGGCGGAGTTGCGGCAGCGTTGGCCGGAGCTCCGGCCCCCTTACCTGCTGAACACACTTCCCGATGAGAGCTGGACGGAGATGCCGGAAGGGGACGAGACCCCCTGCCCCCTGCTCGGCGACGACGGCCTTTGCCTGGTCTATTCCTCCCGGCCGCTGACCTGCCGTCTGCATGGCCTTCCCAATATCGACCGCACCGGCGAGGATTTCAGCACCGACCTCTGCACCCTCCACCCCGGC
>VEPG01000101.1 GCA_012026975.1 Desulfuromonas sp.
TCTGGGTGCGTGCCGCTGCAGTGCGGGGCCTGGGGCGGCTCGGCGGTGAGAGCGAGGCCGAAACGATCGGTCAGTTTCTTGCCGACCCGGTTGGCCTGGTGTGTATCGCCGCCCTGGAAACGCTGGCTGACCTGCTCGGCGAGCGTGCCTGCCCGCGGGTGTGCGCGGCGCTCGATCATTCCGATGAAGAGGTGGTCAGCGTGGCGCTGGGGTTGCTCACCCGGCTTGGCGCCGGTCCCTGGCTGGCCGCCAATGCTGAAGTCCTGCTTAATCATCCGGCATCGAATGTTCGTGCTCAGTGCATCCGTCTGTTGACGGAACTGGTGGGTGAACGCACCCGGCCGCTTCTCGAGCGGCGACTAGCCACCGAAACCGACGAAATGATCCGCCAGCAGATCGCCGTCGCCCTGCGGGAACTCTCGGCCTCCTGACCCCCATGCTCTTTCTCGGCCCCGATATCCAGATGAATCTGGAGGAGTTTCGACTTTTCCGCGATTTCGTCTATCAGCACTGCGGGCTGCATTTCACCGAGGATTCCAAGTATCTGCTCGAAAAACGGCTGGCAAAGCGCCTGACCCTGCATAACCTCAAGAGCTTCAAGGATTACTATTACCTGTTGCGCTACAGCCCCGCCAAGGATCAGGAACTGACCGAGGTCATCGATCTGCTGACCACCAACGAAACCTACTTCTTTCGCGAGGATTTTCAGCTGCGCACGTTCAGGGAGGAGATCCTTCCGGATCTGCGCGAGCGCAAGGAGAAGGACGGCGACCTCCAGTTGCGTATCTGGAGTGCCGGCTGCTCGTCCGGGGAAGAGCCTTACACGATCGCCATGATTCTGCTTGATCAACCCTGGCTGCGCAACTGGCGGGTCGAGGTGATCGGGACCGATATCAGTCAGCGGGTGCTGCAGATGGCCCGTCAGGGGATCTATGGCGAATCGGCATTCCGTACGACCGACGAAGCGTGCCGCCAGCGTTTCTTCACCCTTGAGCCGGATGGCCGGTCCCGTGTCAGGGACGAGGTCCGCCGCCTGGTCACGATCAGCCACCTCAATCTGTTCGATACGTCCCGGGTGGCTCTGCTCGGGCGCATGGATGTCATCTTTTGCCGCAATGTCATCATCTACTTCGACCTGAACGGCAAGAAGAAGGTCGTCGAAACCTTCCACCAGCGGCTGCAGCCCAACGGGTTTCTGCTGCTCGGGCATTCGGAATCGCTGATCAACGTCACTACGGCTTTCCGCCTGCGGCATTTCAAGCATGACATGGTCTACCAGAAGCAGAGCGACGTTCCTGGCGCGGGGGGGAAGGGATGACGGACCGGGAGCGCGTCCGTGTCCTGGTGATTGACGATTCCGCCTTCAATCGCCGGACCATCGTCAAGATGCTCGAAGCCTTGCCGAATGTCGAGGTGGTCGGTTATGCCTGTGACGGCGAAGAGGGGCTGCGCAAAGTCATCGACCTCAAGCCCGACCTGGTGACCCTCGATCTCGAAATGCCGCGCATGGATGGTTTTACCCTGCTGCGGATCGTGATGCAGAAACAACCGACGCCGGTCATCGTCGTCTCCTCGCGTTCCAATGATGAAGATGTGTTCAAGGCCCTCGAACTCGGCGCGGTCGAATTCGTCCCCAAACCCTCCTCGCGGGTCAGCCCGGTCCTGATGGATATCCGCGATGTGCTGCTGGAAAAGGTTCGGGAAGTGACCAAGGCGAATCTGCGGACCATCCTCGAGCGGCGCCCGCCGGTCGCGATGCCGCGCCTCATCGAGCCCCGACCGCCGCGCCCCGCGGCAGTTCCTGGGGGGGACGATTTTCAGATGGTGGTCATTGGTTCGTCGACCGGTGGCCCGCCGGCCCTGCAAACCATCTTCTCTGCCATCCAGGAGCCGATTCCCGTGGGGTTTGCCGTCGCCCAGCACATGCCTCCGGATTTTACCCGGGCTTTTGCCGATCGCCTGAACCGGTTCTCGGCCCTGGAGATCCGTGAAGCCGCCAATGGTGACGCAATCCGGCCGAACCAGGTCCTGATCGCTCCAGGGGGCTTCAATCTCGAGGTTTTTCACCGCAGCGGCGAGGCGATCGTCAAGGTGACCGAACCGAAGGGCCATCAACGCTACGTCCCTTCGGCCGATGCCCTGTTCACTTCGGCCGCCTCGGTTTTCGGCGCGCGGCTGCTGGGCGTGGTGCTGACGGGAATGGGTAATGACGGTGCCCGGGGAGTTCAGGCCGTCAAGGACCATGGGGGGAGCGTTTTGGCCGAGGACGAGGAGAGCTGTGTGGTGTTCGGCATGCCCAAGGAAGCGATTGCCACCGGCAGGGTCGATGCGATCGTTCCCTTGCCGCTGATGTGCCGGGAGATTCTCCGGCGCTGTCGGGTTGCTTCCTGACGAGCATTCCTCTGGATATTTTTCCCCGGGATTGCTATTATTCAGCGATTTCTTCCCCGGTTTGCCTCGAGCAGCCGGCAGCGGGAGCCATACAATGACCCAATCAGATGACAAAAGCGGACTCAACCGCGCCGATGACTTTCTGCAATTGTTCAAGAAGGGCGCGGAGTTCACTCAGGATCTGCTCAAGGAAAACGAGCGTCTGCGCTTCCGCATCGTCAAGCTTGAAGAGTCTCTCAAGGAGCGCGACCTGGTCGGCGGGACGGCGTTGTCCCAGGATTCGGCGCGCCTGCTGAAAAAGATCGAAGAACTCGAGCAGGAAAAGGCCGAAATACTTGGCCGGGTCCGGCGCGCAGAAGAAGAGAATCAGGACTTTGCCAATCGCTATGTGGAGATCGAGGAAGAGAACAACATGCTCGCCAATCTCTACATTGCCTCCTATCAGTTGCACTCGACCCTCGATTTCAAGGAGGTTACCCAGATCATCCTCGAGATCGTCATCAACCTGATCGGCGCCGAGGAATTCGGGCTGCTCCTGCTCGACGAGAAGACCAATAAACTGGAACCGATTGCCTGTGAAGGTTTGGAACTCGGCCAGTTGCCTTCGGTCGGTGTTGGCTCGGGGATTATCGGCGACTCGGTCAAGAGCGGGGAAAACTTCTTCACCGAGAGCATGGAAGGGTATCAGCGCGACTTCCTGAACCCGATGGTCTGCATCCCGCTCAAAATCAAGGAGCATGTCATTGGCGTCATCGTGATCTACAAGCTGCTGA
The DNA here is from genome assembly GCA_012026975.1 of Desulfuromonas sp. GTDB lineage: Bacteria > Desulfobacterota > Desulfuromonadia > Desulfuromonadales > BM103 > VAUL01. The sequence goes on from VEPG01000101.1 coordinate 3,165, forward strand.
CCCAAAAGGAGAAGTTCACCAGCGTCGACTACGAGCTGTTCTCGCTGCTGGCGGGGCACGCGGCGACGGCAGTCTTCTCCTCGCGGCTTTATTCCGAGTCGGAGCGCAAGCTTTCGACCATTCAGGGTTTCATCGACCTGTTGACCAAGTAACCGGGGGAGTGTTCCTATGACCGCACTGAAGGTGCTTGTAGTCGAAGACTCGCCGACCATGCGGCAGCTGATCGTCTTCGCGTTGAAGAGAATCAGGAATTTCCAGATTGTCGAAGCCAATGATGGTGTCGACGGTCTGAAAAAACTCAGTGCCGAAAAGTTCGACCTGATCCTGACCGACATCAACATGCCGATCATGGATGGCCTGAAGCTGGTCAGCATGGTTCGCAACGACCCGAATTACAAAACCGTGCCGATCATAATTATCACCACCGAAGGGGCCGCGGAAGACCGTGACCGGGCTTTGGCTCTCGGTGCCAACGCCTACATCACCAAGCCGATCCAGACTATTCAGATCCTTGATACGGTCAAGCGTCTGCTCAATTTCTGATTGTTCATCGCAATTATTCAAGGAGGCCAGCTTGTCGAAGGAAGAAGCAATCGAAGTCGAAGGTACCGTTATCGAGCCACTTCCCAACGCGATGTTCCGCGTCAAGCTCGACAATGAGCATGTGGTTCTGGCTCATATCTCGGGGAAGATGCGCAAATATTACATCCGTATCCTGCCTGGCGACCGGGTCACCGTGGAGTTGTCTCCCTATGATCTGAGCCGCGGTCGGATCACTTACCGGGCGAAGTAATGCCGACCCGGGCCGCACCTCCGCCGGCCCGGGTTATGCCCACCCGTACAGCAACGACCGGCGCATGCCGGTTTTCATGTTTTCTGAACTGTCCCCGCCGGGGACGGTGGAGGCGATATGCAGGAACGTTACAACCCGGCTGAGATTGAAAGCCGCTGGCAGGAGCAATGGGAAAAAGACAAGGTGTTCCGCGTTGTCGAGGATGCGGAAAAGCCTAAGTACTACCTGTTGGAAATGTTTCCCTATCCGTCGGGACGCATCCACATGGGGCATGTCCGCAACTACTCGATCGGCGACGTGGTGGCGCGTTTTAAACGCCTGCAGGGGTATAACGTCTTGCACCCGATGGGGTGGGATGCCTTCGGCATGCCCGCCGAAAACGCGGCCATCCAGCATGGGACCCATCCTGCCGCCTGGACGATCGAAAACATTGCCAACATGCGGGTTCAGCTCAAGAAGATGGGACTGTCCTACGACTGGGATCGGGAACTGGCGACCTGTACTCCGGATTACTACCGCTGGGAGCAGCTGATCTTCCTGCGCATGCTGGAAAAGGGGCTTGCCTACAAGAAGAGCGCGGCGGTCAACTGGTGTCCCAGCTGCGAGACGGTGCTGGCCAATGAGCAGGTCGAGGACAACTGCTGCTGGCGCTGCGACAGTACGGTTATCCAGAAGGAACTCGACCAGTGGTTCTTCCGCATCACCGCCTATGCCGAAGAACTGCTCGCCTTTACCGAACGTCTCCCCGGCTGGCCGGAGTCGGTGCTGACCATGCAGCGCAACTGGATCGGGCGCAGCCAGGGGTGCGAGATCGAATTCGCGGTTGCCGACCAGGAGCAGAAGATCCGGGTATTCACCACCCGGCCTGACACCCTGTTTGGCGCCACCTTCATGAGCCTGGCGCCGGAACATCCGCTGGCGGCAGCGTTGACAACGCCGGAGCGGCGCGGCGAAGTCGAAGCCTTTATCCGTCGGATTCAGGCGGTCGACCGGTTGCAGCGCACCAGCGACGATTTCGAAAAGGAAGGGGTCTTTACCGGCAGTTGCTGCATCAACCCGGTGACGGGTCGGCAGATGCCGGTTTACCTGGCCAATTTTGTCCTGATGGAGTACGGCACCGGGGCGGTCATGGCGGTGCCGACCCACGACCAGCGCGACTTCGAGTTTGCCCGCAAGTACGCCCTGCCGCTGCAGGTGGTGATCCAGCCCGAAGGTGAAACCCTGGAGCCGGCGACCATGACCGGTGCCTGGGAAGGCCCCGGCATCATGGTCAACTCCGGGGTGTTCGACGGCCTCGACAACGAGACCGGCAAAGCCCGCATCGCGGAACATCTCGAACAACTCGGCCGCGGCCGGCGCACGGTCAACTTCCGATTGCGCGACTGGCTGGTCTCGCGCCAGCGTTATTGGGGGACCCCGATCCCGATCATTTACTGCGACGCTTGCGGCGCCTTGCCGGTCCCCGAGGAGCAGTTGCCGGTCGTTCTGCCGACCGACGTTTCGTTCACCGGGGAGGGGGGCAGCCCGCTGGCCAGGCTGGAGAGCTTCGTCAAGACCGCCTGCCCCCGCTGCGGCGGTCCGGCGCGTCGCGAAACCGACACCTTCGATACGTTCGTCGAAAGCTCCTGGTACTTCCTGCGCTATGCCTGCCCGGATTACGGCCACGGTCCGGTCGAACGCGCCGCCGTCGACTACTGGATGCCGGTCGACCAGTACATCGGCGGGGTGGAGCACGCCGTCATGCATCTGCTCTATGCGCGCTTCTGGCCCAAGGTCATGCGCGACCTCGGCATGGTCGGCATCGATGAGCCGTTCACCAACCTGCTCACCCAGGGGATGGTCTGCATGGAAACCCGCTCCTGTCCCGAGCATGGCTGGCTCTACCCGGAAGAGGCGGCCGGCGAGCGCTGCAGCCGGTGCGATGCGCCGGTCGTGGTCGGCCGCAACGAGAAGATGAGCAAGTCGAAGAAGAACGTCATCGACCCGGACGGCCTGATTGCCCGCTACGGTGCCGACACCGCCCGTCTGTTCACGCTGTTTGCCGCGCCGCCGGAAAAAGGGCTGGAATGGAACGACCAGGGGGTGGAGGGGTCTTCCCGCTTCCTCCACCGGGTCTGGCGGCTGGTTGGCGAGCACTTCGAAGTGGTGTGCAGCGCCGGGGCGGTCGATCCTGCGGTGCTCGACGAATCGGCCCGGAATATGCGCCGCCAGATTCATCGGACCATCCGCAAGGTGACGGATGACATCGACGGCCGGTTTCAGTTCAATACCGCGATTGCGGCGATCATGGAGCTGGTCAACGGCATTTCCGGCTGGCCGGACAAAAACCGGCACCCCGCGGTTCTGCGCGAGGCGCTGGAAACCGTGGTGCGGCTGCTCGGCCCCTTCGTTCCCCACATTGCCGAGGAACTGTGGCGGGAACTCGGCCATGGCGACGGGCTCGAAGCCCACGGCTGGCCGGCATGCGATGAAGCTGCCCTGGCTGCTTCGTCGGTCCTGATCGTCGTCCAGGTCAATGGCAAGGTGCGCGGCAAGGTGACTGTGCCGGCCGATGCCGATGACCAGGCGGTTCGTGAAACGGCCCTGGCCGACGCGAATGTGGCGCGTTTCCTCGAAGGACTGACCGTGCGCAAGGTTGTGGTGGTTCCCGGGCGCCTGGTCAGCGTGGTGGCGGAATGAAAAAATACACGCTTGCGCTGTGCCTGCTGGCCGGGGTGATCCTGGCCGGCTGTGGTTATCATGCACCGGGTGCCGGCGACAAATGGGCCGGCGAGGATGGGAAAACCCTCTACGTGGAACTGTTTGCCAACCGCACGTCCGAGCCTTATCTGGACACGATCCTCACTAACGAGATTACCACGCAAATGTCGCGTTCCCGCCTGGTCGAACTGACCGAGCAGCGCGGCACTGCCGATCTGGTCCTGGAGGGAACGATCACGGGCTTTTCAAGCTCGGCACAGGCCTACAATCGTAACGACAATATCAGTGAATACGTGGCCCAGGTGACGGCGACCGCCCGTTTGTTGCGCCGCGGCGACAATACCGTCCTCTGGCAGGGGAACCTCTCGCGCAGCGAAAGATACTCCTCCCGGGATGACAAGGGACTGCAGCGGACGGGCGAGAGCGTCGCGGCCAGGGTCGCCGCCCGCCGTCTGGCTGAAGATCTCATGGCCCGCCTGCTTGAGGATTTCTGATCCGCTGACATGACCTACGAGCAGTTCGTTCAGGCCGTTCATGCCGGCCGCATACCGCCTCTGCTTCTTTTGCACGGGGAAGAGAGTTATCTGGTCGAACAGGCTGCCCGCCAGGTCACGGTGGCCGTGGTCGCGGCCGACAGCCGCGACTTCAACCTGACGGTTGTCCATGGCCGTGATCTCAAGGGCAATGACCTGGTCGACCAGGCCCGCACCCTGCCGGTCTTTGCCAGCCGGCGCCTGGTGGCTATCCGCAACGTCAACGAGGCCCCGGCCGAACAGCTGGAAGCCTTCTCCGCCTATCTTGACGACCCGGTTCCGGAAACCTTCCTGCTGGTCACCGCGGCAACGATCGACAAGCGCCGCAAATTTTTCCAGAAGTTTGCACAGGTTGGCGAAATCATCGAATTCCGCCGGCTTTATGAAAACCAGCTGCCGCAATTCATTCGTGACCGCGCCAGGGAGTCGGGGCACACCTTTACCGGTCCGGCCCTGAAACTGTTCTGCCGGCGGGTCGGCAACAATCTCGCGGAGGTGATGGGGGAGCTCGACAAGCTGACGAGTTATGTCGGTGATCGTGATTTTTTTGAGGAAGACGATGTCGCGGCGGTCGTTTCCGATACCCGGGTGGAGAGCGTTTTTGCACTGACCGATGCGCTTGGAGCGGGGGAGTTGGCCGTCGCCCTGCGTCTGCTCGGCCGCCTGCTGGATGACGGTCAGCCGGCCCTGGTGATCCTGAGCATGCTGCCCCGCCACTTCCGCCAACTTTGGAAAGCCAGGGAGTTGCTGGCCCAGGGGGTGCCGCAAAAGGATCTCCCCCGACGCATCGGAGTCAACCCTTAATTCCTGACCGGTTAGCTGGCACAGGCCACGCGCTGCTCGGATGCGCAGCAGCGCGAGGCTTTCCCGAGGTTCCTGGCCGTTGACCTGTCCCTGAAGTCGGGCGGTGACGCGCGCGCCCAGCTTGAAGGGCTGGTGTTTGCCCTCTGTGCCGGCGGTTCGCCGTCAGTCCAAAAATAACAGGGGCCGCAAAGCGGCCCCTTGAATGACGTTTGGTCTGGGCGGCGGATCAGTCTTTGCTTAAGGCGTTGACAAGTTTCGCCAACCGGCTGATCTTGCGGCTGGCGGTGGCCTTGTGGATGACCCCCTTGGCGGCAGCCTTGTCGATGCAGGGGACGGCTTTTTCCAGCAGGGACTGAGCGTTCTCCCGATCGCCTTCCGCCACGGCAGTGCGGACTTTCTTGACGTAGGTGCGCATGGTCGAGCGGATATGAGTGTTGCGGGCGTTGCGAAGCTTGTTCTGACGGTTGCGTTTTTCCGCTGATTTGTGGTTGGCCACGTGTTTCCTCCGTGATGCGTTTTGTCGATCATTCGACTTTTTAGGGGTGATTTATACCATCCCAATATGGAACAGTCAAGATAAAACAAATCAAATTTATTAAAAAATAATGCGTAATTCTGATGTGTTAACGTTGCAGTTAATCGTATTAACAAAAAATAATCATTTTTCTGGAATTTGAAGGGCTCATGCAGGAAAAGCGACGGATAGCGCACGCAACGGGAATTATGGCTCTGGCGACCGGTCTGAGCAGGGTCGCCGGCCTGGTGCGCGACATGGTGGTTGCCGCCGTTTTTGGCGCCGGGTACGCAGCCGATGCCTTTTTCGTCGCCTTTACCATTCCCAATCTGCTGCGCCGTTTTTTTGCCGAGGGATCGCTGACCGCCGCTATTGTCACGACATTTGCGGAAGTCCTTCACCGGGACGGAATCGAAGTCAGCAGGGAAGTGCTGCGCATCTGCTGGACCCTGCTGCTGCTGGTCCTGGCGGTGGTGACAATCGGCGGGATTGTCGCTTCGCCCTGGGTGGTCCAGCTGATCGGTTATGGATTCGGCGATGTGCCCGGCAAACTGGAGCTGACCGATCTGCTCAATCGGATCATGTTTCCGTATATCTTCTTTGTCAGCCTGCTGGCCTTGTTGGCGGGCGCTCTCAATGTCCGCGGACACTTTCTCTCCCCGTCGCTCTCGCCGGTTCTGCTCAATCTGGCGATGATCGGCAGCGCTTTGCTGCTTACCCCCCTTTTCTCGCAGCCGATCGTGGCCCTGGCGGTTGGCGTGCTGCTCGGCGGGATCGTCCAGCTGCTGATGCAGATCCCGGTCCTTTATCGCTACGGCTATGATCTGCGGCCGGATTTCCGTTTCCGCCATCCGGCCGTCGCGCGGATTACCAGGTTGATGCTCCCGGGAATCGTCGGCGTCGCCATCTACCAGATCAACGTGGTGGTCACCCGGCTGTTTGCTTCGCTGCTGCAGGAGGGGAGCGTTTCCTGGCTGTATTACGGGCAGCGCCTGTTCGAATTTCCCCAGGGGATCTTCGTCGTGTCGCTGGCCCAGGCGGTCCTTCCCAGCATGAGCCGACAGCTTGCGGCCAAGGATCAGGCCGGCTTCAGGGAATCACTGCGTTTCGCACTGGCGCTGATCCTGCTGATAACCTTCCCTGCCGCCATCGGCATGGCTTTCTGCGCCGAGGCTATCTACAGCCTGTTCTTTCTTGGTGGAGCCTTCACGGCCCATGATGTCGCGCAGTCGGCCACGGCCTTGGCGTGGTACGCGCCGGGGCTGGTGTTCGTCGGCATCAGCCGGGTGGTGGCGCCGACCTTCTACGCCCTGCAGGACACGCGCACCCCGGTCTGGGTTTCGTTCTGGACACTCATGGTCAGCGTGGTCTGCAGTATACTGTTGATGAGGCCGATGCAGCATAACGGTCTCGCCCTGGCGCTGACCGTATCATCGGTCTTCAATGCCGTGGCCCTGCTCTGGCTGCTCAACCGCCGGATGGGCGGCATCGACCTGCGTGGTCTGTTCGGCTTCGGCGTGCGCCTGCTCCCCGGCTTGCTGGCGATGTCCCTGATCGTCGTGACTTTGCTCGGGCTGGTCGACTGGCAGGTCAAGGGGTGGTTCTGGGGGCGGTTCGCGTTGCTGTTCGCCGCGGTCGGCTGCGGCGGCGTAGCCTACGCGGCCGGATGCTGGCTCTGCCGCGTCGATGAAGTCAAGCAGGGGTGGCGCATTCTGACCGAGCGGCTGTCGCGACGACTGCGAGGAGGTGCCGATGCCGGATAATGCCCAGTACACCATGTCAACGCCGATCGGTCGCTTGCGCCTGCACGCCCGCAATCACCGTCTCTCCGGCATTGTCATCCTTGGCGAAGCACCGGGGTGGTCTTCTCGCCATGATACGGAACTCCTGCCGGCAGGCGCGGCGGCCGAACCGGTCATCAAGCAGGCTGCGGCAGAGCTGGAAGAGTACTTTGCCGGTTTGCGCAAGACTTTTGACGTGCCGCTCGATCTGCCCGGCTGGCCGCCGTTCAGCGCAACGGTTCTGCAGGCGTTGCGTGCCGTCCCTTACGGGGAAACCGTCAGCTACGGTGAATTGGCGGTGCGCGCCGGTTCCCCGCGTGCAGCCCGGGCCGTCGGGCAGGTGATGGCGGCGAATCCCCTGCCGATCATCATCCCTTGTCACCGCGTCGTTGCCGCGGGCGGAGGGGAGGGCGGCTACTCCGGAGGCGGCGGAGTGCAGACCAAGCGGTGGCTGCTTGAGATGGAACGGCGCAACCGCTTGCAGCCGTGAGCCGGGTTGTCCGAGAATACCGCTTGACAGGCGGCGTTTCCTTCTGTTAAGTAAGGGTCCGCATTTTGGGTGACGGATACAGGCACGTAGCTCAGTGGGAGAGCACTACCTTGACACGGTAGGGGTCGGCGGTTCAATCCCGCCCGTGCCTACCACCCGTACCGCCCCGGAACGCCACACAGAGGCATCCCAGGATGCCTCTTTTCATTAAGGGGAAAGCATGTCTGTCCTCAAGATCACGCTGCCCGACGGCAGTGTCAGGGAAGTCGCCCGCGGCACCACTCCCTTGGAGATCGCCAGAAGTATCGGCGAGCGTCTCGCCAAGCAGACTGTTGCCGCCCGTCTTGACGATGGTCTGGTGGACGCGACCGTGTCCATCGAGAACGATTGCCGTCTGCAGCTGATTACCCTCAATACCCCGGAGGGGCTGGAGATCTATCGGCATTCGACCGCGCACCTTATGGCGCATGCGGTCAAGGAGCTGTTCGGACACGACGTGCAGGTCACCATCGGCCCGGCGATCGAAAACGGTTTCTATTACGATTTTTTCAGCCCGAAGCACACGTTCAGCCCGGAAGACTTCGAGCGGATCGAAAAGAAGATGATGGAACTGGCCGCCACCGATCTGCCGATCGAGCGCCAGGTCGTTTCCAGCGAAGAAGCAGTCCGCCTGTTCGATGAACTGGGCGAGAGCTACAAGGTCGAATTGATCCGTGACCTGGGAGCGGCCGAAGTGTCGTTGTACCGCCAGGGGACGTTCGTTGACCTCTGCCGTGGTCCGCACATCCCGTCGACCGGGCTGCTCAAGGCGTTCAAGCTGACCAGCGTGGCCGGCGCCTACTGGCGCGGCGACGAGAAAAACGCCATGCTGCAGCGTATCTACGCCACCGCGTTCACCGATCAAAAGGAACTGAACCAGTATCTCGAACGACTCGAGGAAGCCAAGCGCCGCGACCATCGGAAGCTCGGCCGCGAACTGGATCTCTTCTCCTTCAATGACGAGGCCGGGGCCGGGCTGGTGATCTGGCATCCGAAAGGGGCTTTGCTGCGCACCCTCATCGAGGACTTCGAGCGCCGCGAGCACCTGAAACGCGGCTACGACATCGTCATGGGGCCGCAGATCCTGCGCACCGAGTTGTGGAAGACCTCCGGGCACTTCGACAACTATCGCGAAAACATGTACTTCACCGAAGTCGACGAGCAGAGCTACGGCATCAAGCCGATGAACTGCCTGGCGCACATGCTGATCTACAAGTCGAAGCTGCGTTCCTACCGGGACCTGCCGCTGCGCTTTTTCGAACTCGGCACCGTGCACCGCCACGAGAAGAGCGGGGTTCTCCACGGACTGCTGCGGGTGCGCGGCTTTACTCAGGACGATGCCCATATCCTCTGTGCCCCCGACCAGCTGGATGGCGAGATCAAGGGGGTCCTCAAGTTCGTCCAGGACGTGATGGGGATCTTCGGTTTCGAGTACGAGATGGAACTCTCGACCCGCCCGGAGAAGTCGATTGGCAGCGACGAAGCCTGGGAACTGGCGACCAGCGCCCTGATGAACGCGCTCAAGGATTCAGGATTGCCCTTCGAGGTCAACGAGGGCGATGGCGCATTCTACGGGCCGAAGATCGATATCAAGCTGAAAGACGCGCTTGACAGGAAATGGCAGTGTGCTACTATCCAGTGCGATTTTACGCTCCCCGAGCGGTTTGATCTCACGTATGTCGGGAGCGATGGTGAACGGCATCGTCCGGTCATGGTCCACCGGGTCATCCTGGGGGCCATTGAGCGTTTTATAGGGGTGCTGATCGAGCACTTCGCCGGCAACTTCCCGTTGTGGATTTCGCCGGTGCAGGCCAGGATCGTCAATGTGACCGACAGCCAGGCCGCTTACGCGCAGGAGGTGTGTGACCTGTTGCGGCGTGAAGGGGTCCGGGTGCAGGTCGATTTGCGCAATGAGAAGCTGAGCTTCAAGATTCGTGAGGCTCAGATGGAAAAAGTTCCCTATATGCTGGTAGTTGGGGACAAGGAAGTGGCAACGGGAACCGTTGCGCCGCGGCATCGCTCCGGCCAGAATCTGGAGCCGATGTCTCCGGCGGATTTCGTGCGGCTGGTTGCCGACGAATGCCGACAATATCATTAACTGATTTGGAGGTGTGCCATAGTCAAGGACAAGATCAACATTAATGAGATGATCCGTGCCCGGGAAGTCCGAGTCGTCGATGACGAGGGCGGCCAGCTCGGCATTCTGGGGATCGTCGAGGCATTGGCGGCGGCTGAACAGCGCGGTCTCGACCTGGTTGAAGTGGCCCCTGAGGCCCAACCGCCGGTCTGCCGGATCATGGACTATGGCAAATACAAATACCAGCAAAGCAAACGCGCGGCCGAGGCCAAGAAGAAACAGGTCAGGGTCGAGCTCAAGGAAGTCAAGATGCGCCCCAAGACGGAGGAGCACGACTTCCTGTTCAAGGTGAAGAACGCCCGCCGTTTTCTCGAAGAGGGGAACAAGGTCAAGGTGACCATCATGTTCCGTGGCCGCGAGGTAACGCATCCCGAGTTCGGGAAGCGCCTGATCGAGCGGATGGTTACGGAAGTAGCCGATATCGGTCAGGCTGAAAGCATGCCGAGTATGGCCGGCCGCTTCATGACCATGGTGTTGTCCCCTAAAAAATAGCTGCTTACATCGATAGATTGCATAGCGCAAACGATCAAGGAGAAGAGAGATGCCTAAAATCAAAACCAATCGCGGCGCAGCCAAGCGCTTTGGCAAGACCGGCAGCGGCAAGGTCCGCAGAAACAAGGCTTTTGCCAGCCATATCCTGACCAAGAAGACGACCAAGCGCAAGCGCGGCCTGCGCCAGTCGGCCATCGTCCATCCGAGTGATGCGAAAAATATCAGTCGCCTGATTCCCTACGTGTAGCAGGCGCACCGTTTTACCACCGTGAACTGAGGGGTCCTGTCTCCCCCTTCAGATCCGGTTGCGGGCCATTCCGCCCGCCGATACCATAAGCGAGAAGGAGCATAACCATGCCGAGAGTCAAAAGAGGATTCAAAGCGAGACGCAGACGCAACAAGGTGTTGAAACTGGCCAAGGGATTCCGTGGCGCGCGCAGCAAACTCTTCCGGAGTGCAACGGAAGCGGTCGATCGCGCACTCAACTACGCATTCCGCGACCGCAAGGTTCGCAAGCGCGACTTCCGCGCTCTCTGGATCGCCCGGATCAATGCGGCGGCCCGTGAAAACGGCCTTTCCTACAGCCGCCTGATTTTCGGGATCAAACAGGCCGGGATCGGACTCGATCGGAAGATTCTGGCGCAACTCGCGGTGACTGACCCGGCGGGCTTCAGTGCCGTGGTCGGCCAGGCCAAAGCCCGACTTCAGTAAGCGTCAAGGCGCGTAAAGAGATGGGCCTAAAGCCCATCTCTTTTTTTTTGCGCCGCGGCGTTACCAGCCGTCGAAGGGGTTTTCAGTCATGAACAAGCAGCTGGCTGCATTGGAACAGGCCGCGGCGCATGCCGCCGGTGAAGTGAGCAGCGAACTCGATCTGCAGCAGGTGAAGGCGCGTTTTCTCGGCAAGAAAGGCGAACTCACGGCGCTCATGAAAGGGGTGGGGAGCCTCCCCGCCGCGCGGCGACCGGTGCTCGGCGCCCTTGCCAACGAGGTCAAGGACCGACTTGAAACGCTGTTCAACGAGCGCCTTGAGGAACTCCGGGCCGTGGAGCTGCGGCGGCGTCTGGCGGCCGAACGTGTCGACGTGACGCTGCCGGGCCGGCGCCTGCGTCCGGGATCGAAGCATCCGATCACCCAGGTCACCGAGGAGATCGTCGGCATCTTTGCCTCGCTCGGCTTCGGCGTTGCCGAAGGCCCGGAGGTCGAGCGCGATTTCTACAATTTCGAAGCCTTGAATATCCCGCGCGATCACCCGGCGCGCGACATGCAGGATACCTTCTACGTTTCGGACGATGTCGTCCTGCGCACGCACACCTCGCCGGTCCAGGTGCGGACCATGCTCAATCAGGCGCCGCCGGTCAGGGTGGTCGCGCCCGGCACCGTCTATCGCCGCGATTCCGACATCACCCACAGCCCCATGTTTCACCAGATCGAAGGGTTCCTGGTCGATCGCAAGGTCACTTTCGGCGATCTCAAGGGGATGCTGACCACCTTCATCAATGAATATTTCGGGACCGGCACCGGCGTTCGTTTCCGGCCGTCGTTTTTCCCGTTCACCGAGCCGAGCGCCGAAGTCGACATCCAGTGCGTAATCTGCGGCGGCGGCGGCTGCCGGGTCTGTAAGAACTCGGGGTGGCTCGAGATTCTCGGCAGCGGCATGATCGATCCCGAGGTATTCAAGGCGGTGGGTTACGATCCTGAAATCTATACCGGATTTGCCTTTGGCATGGGGATCGAGCGGATCGCCATGCTCAAGTACGGGGTCAACGACCTGCGGCTGTTCTTCGAGAATGATCTGCGCTTTCTGAAACAATTCTAGAGGCGGGTTTTGTCATGAAAGTCACGCTCAACTGGCTCAAGGAATATACGGATATCGATCTCTCCCCCGAGGTTCTGTCCCATCGTCTGACCATGGCCGGCCTGGAGGTCGATGCCATGGAAAAGCTGGGCGAGGGGATGGACGGTGTGATCGTCGCCCGCCTGACCGAGGTCAGGCCGCATCCGGACGCCGATCGGCTCACCCTTTGTACGGTCGAGACCGACAGTGTCACCCTGCAGGTCGTGTGCGGCGCGACCAATCACAAGGCCGGCGACCTGGTGGCCTTCGCCCAAGTCGGTACCGAGCTGCCGGGTGATTTCAAAATCAGAAAATCGAAAATCCGCGGGCAGGATTCCAACGGCATGCTCTGTTCGCTGACGGAGCTTGGCCTGGCCAGCAGTTCCGAAGGGATCCTGATTCTTCCGCCGGGGCTGGCGTTGGGAACCCCGGTGTTTGACGCCCTTGGCCTCAAGGACGTGCGCTTTGAACTTGGCCTGACGCCGAACCGGCCCGACTGTCTGAGCGTTGTCGGGGTAGCGCGCGAAGTTGCCGGCATGACCGGCGCCGCCTTGCGGCCGCCGGCACCGAAGCTGGTCGAGACCGGGGCTGCCGCCGCCGGCAAGAGTTCGGTGACGATCCTCGATCCCGATCTTTGCCCCCGCTATGCGGCGCGGCTGATCGAAGGAGTCGCGATTGCGCCATCACCGGCCTGGCTGGTACGGAAACTCGAAGCCGTCGGCATGCGTTCAATCAACAACGTGGTCGATGTCACCAACTTTGTCATGATGGAACTCGGGCACCCGCTGCATGCGTTCGATTTTCACTTTTTGCGGGATCGGTGCATCGTGGTGCGGCGCGCGCATGACGGTGATTGCTTCACCACCCTCGATGGCCAGGTGCGCACCCTGATGGCGGACGATCTGGTGATCTGCGATGGCGAAGGACCGGTGGCCCTGGCCGGGATCATGGGCGGGGAGAATTCCGAAGTCCGTCCGGAGACGGTCGACATCCTGTTGGAAAGCGCCTATTTCAGCCCCGCGACGATCCGCCGCACCAGCAAGCGACTCGGTTTGCATACCGAGTCCTCGCATCGTTTCGAGCGGGGCGCCGATGTCGACATGGTGCCGCTCGCCCTCGATCGGGCCGCGGCGCTGATCACGGAACTTGCCGGCGGCAGGGTGGCCGCGGGGATGATCGACGCCTATCCCAGCCCGCTCCCCAAACGGCAGCTGATCATCTCCGCGCAGAGAACCAGCCAGCAGTTGGGTGTGGAGGTTGATGCCAGCGAGATCCAGCGCGTGTTGAACGGCATCGGTCTGACCAGCGATTTCGTGCTTGATCGACGCGACGGTGCCCTGCTGGTCGATGTTCCGCACTTCCGCCCCGATATCGAGCGGGAGATCGACCTTGTCGAAGAGGTGGCAAGGCTGATCGGCTATGAGCGCATTCCGGCCACCATGCCGACCAGCACGCTGAACAGTCAGCCGCTCCCCCGCCATCTGCGGCTTGAACGTTTCCTCTGTGAACGCATGGCGGGGCTCGGTTTTGCCGAGGTCATCAATTATTCCTTTGTCTCGGCGGCCTCTGTCGATCGCCTGGGCCTTGCGGCCGACGACCCGCGGCGGCTAAGCGTGCAGCTGCTCAATCCGCTGACCGAAGACCAGGCGGTCATGCGGACCACGCTGGTGCCCAGCCTGCTCGAAACGGCAGCCCGCAACATCGCCTACCGGACCGGCGACCTGGCGCTGTTCGAACTGCGTCCGGTCTTTCAGCCGGTGGCCGGCGAGGAACTTCCCCGCGAGAGTTTGCGCCTCACGGCACTGCTGAGCGGCCGGCGTGAACCGGAAGGGTGGGCGCAACAGCCGGCGGTATGCGATTTCTTCGATATCAAGGGGGTCGTTGAGGATTTGCTTGGTGGCCTCAATGTCGGCGAGGCCCGGTGGCCGGCCGAGCATGGCGAGTTGTTTTATCACCCGGGCAAATCGTGCGCGGTCGATGCCGGCGGCACGCGTCTTGGCACGCTTGGCGAAATCCATCCCGAAGTTTTGCGTATTTTCGATATTCCTCAACCGGTCTATCTCCTGGACCTCGATGCCGAGGCCCTGTTTGCCGCCGCGGGAAAACATCCCGGTTTCCGGCCGCTTTCCCGCTATCCGGACGTTGAGCGCGACAGCGCGCTGCTGGTCGATGAGGACGTTTCCGCGCAGCAGGTGCTCGACGCTTTGCGGCAGGTCCGGCTGAAGGATCTGGAAAGCATCGTCCTGTTCGACGTCTATCGCGGATCGTCGCTCCCCGCCGGCAAGAAAAGCCTGGCGATCAGGGCTCGCTACCGGGCTCTTGACCGGACCCTGACCGATGAAATCGTACAGGGTCTGCACGGCAAACTGGTGCAGGCGCTGCAAAAGTCGCTGGGAGCGGAGCTGCGCTGAAAAAAGTTGTTGCTCAGTGATTCGGGCCTGTGCTATAAAAACCCGAAAATTCAGGTAGATATCTTTTGGAGGTAGTTTTCCATGACCAAGGCGGACCTTGTCGAAAATGTTTATCTCAAGACCGGTTTTTCCAAGAAGGAATCGGCTGAGATTGTCGAAATGGTCTTTGATCTCATGAAAAACACCTTGGAACGCGGCGAAAAGATTAAAATTGCCGGTTTCGGCAATTTCGTGGTCAAGGACAAGTCTACCCGGCGCGGGCGCAATCCCCAGACCGGCGATGAAATCGAGATCTGTTCGCGGCGCATTCTGACCTTCAAACCAAGCCAAGTTCTCAAGTCGTCGATCAACGGCGCGGAGGACAACGGCTAATCCCGCCGACTTTTCCCGGTCCGGCGCATGGATCCCCAGATCCCCGACAAGCTTTACTTCAAAATCGGCGAAGTTGCCGAGTTGACAGGGGTCAAACCCCATGTCCTGCGCTATTGGGAATCTGAAATCGGCACTATTCATCCGACCAAAAATCGTCATCAGCAGCGGCTGTATCGCCAGCGTGATGTCGAACTGATCCTGCGCCTCAAAGATCTTCTTTACAATCAGGGCTATACCATCGCCGGGGCACGCAAGCTGCTGCGAAGAAAGGCACCTGTCCCTCTTGCGGAACCGGCGGTGCCGGCGCTCGCGGCGCCCCAGCCGGCGGCTGTTTCGAAGCCGGTGACAGCCGACGGTCAAATGGTCCTGCCGCTTGGCAGTGGCATCGACCGGCGCCTGCTGGAAGAGTTGCGGCACGATTTGTCACGTCTGCGTGAATCTCTCACGAACGCGCCGTAATCGGCGCGTTGTTTTTTTTCGGTAGCCTCCGTGCTGATTCTGGTCACCAACGACGACGGCATTCACTCACCCGGTCTGAGCGTTTTAACCAAGGCGCTGCGGACGCTGGGACGCGTGGTCGTGGTTGCTCCGGATCGCGAGCGGAGCGCCATCAGCCATGCCCTGACTCTGCACTCCCCCTTGCGCGCCGTAGAACGGTCCGACGACTGCTGGGCCATCGACGGCACCCCTACGGACTGTGTCAACCTCGGCATTCATGGCCTGCTGCGGGCCAAACCGGACCTGGTTGTTTCGGGGATCAATCAGGGAGCAAATCTTGGCGACGACCTGACCTATTCCGGTACCGTCGCGGCGGCCATGGAGGCGACGCTGATGGGGGTGCCGGCGCTTGCCGTATCGCTTGCCGCCGACCGCTTTGCCGAGGAGGATTTCCTCTGGAGCGGCCGTTGGGCGGCAAAGCTTGCGGTCATGGTCAAAAATCACGGATTGCCGGCCGATACCTTCCTCAATGTCAACGTCCCCGCCGGTTCCCCGCGCGGCATGAAGCTGACCAGACAGGGGAAGCGCCGCTATGCGGATGCCGTGGTCCGGAACCTCGACCCTCGCGGCCGAACCTACTACTGGATCGGTGCCGGCGAGCTTTCGTTCCATGACCTGGAGGGGACCGATGTCCATGCGGTGGAACGCGACTTTGTTTCGGTTACCCCGCTGCACCTCGATCTGACCAACTATGCTGCCTTCGAGCGGTTGCGGCATTGGGCTGACGAAACCCCGGCCATCGAAACCGATGAACTGAACGAGAGGTCAAGGTGAGCGATTACGCCATTGCCCGGCGCCGCATGGTCGAGGACCAGGTCGTCGCACGAGGAGTCAGGGACCAGCGCGTGATCGACGCGATGCTCCGCGTGTCGCGTCACCTGTTTGTGCCGGAGGCCCTCGCCGCGCAGGCCTATAGCGATTTCCCCCTGCCGATCGGCGAGCGCCAGACCATTTCGCAGCCTTATATGGTCGCGGTTATGAGTGAAGCCCTGCAGTTGAAGGGGGGAGAAAAGGTCCTGGAGGTCGGCACCGGCTCCGGCTATCAGGCCGCAGTGCTGGCACTGTTGGCTCGCCAGGTCTTTTCCCTGGAACGCATCCCGGCTTTGGCCAGGCAGGCTCGCCGTACCCTTGACAAATGTGGTTTTGCCCGGGTCAACGTCCGGGTAACCGATGGGACGTTCGGCTGGGAGGAGGAAGCCCCTTTTGACGGTATTGTCGTCACCGCCGGAGCCCCGTCGATTCCACAGCCTTATCGGAATCAACTGGCGATCGGCGGCCGACTTGTCATCCCGGTGGGCGACCGCCTCAGTCAGGTGCTGGTTCGCGTGACCCGTTTGAGCGAACGGGATTTTCGCGAGGAACGCCTGTTGGGATGCCGATTCGTGCCGTTGGTGGGCGACCACGGCTGGCGCGAGGAATAGCCGCGATGCGCTCCGCCTGGCTGATCGCCTTATTCTGCCTGGTGATAGCCGCCTGTGCCCCGCCCGGCATCTACCATGTGGTCGAACCCGGCCAGACTCTTTATCGGATTGCCAAGGCATATGGTGTTGACGATGCGACCCTTGCCAAGGTCAACAAGGTCAGCGATCCGACCCGCCTGGAAGCCGGTCAGCGCCTTTATATCCCGGGGGCGATGCTGACCCGCCAGATCCCTGTCGATCCGCCCAAGGCC
>VEPG01000020.1 GCA_012026975.1 Desulfuromonas sp.
CCGCCGCGTTCACCGTCCCGCCGTTCTTCAGCACCACCTGGTCCGCCGTCAGCGTCCCCCCCGCAACCGTCGTCCCCAGTGTCGCACTGTTGTACAGGAACAGCGAACCCACCGTCTGCGCCGTGCCGTTCAGGTCGAACTGGCTGCTCAGCCCGTCGGCGAAGACTGCCGTCTCCTGCAGCGTCGCGCTGTTGTACAGCAGGTTGCTCGCACCCATCCGCAGCGTGCTCCCGCCCTGCACGCTCACGTTCTGGAGCGTCGCCCGCGCATTCAGCACGTTTGCATTCGGCCCGCTCCCCGTCGAGAACAGCGTCGAACCCGCATCTTTCCCGACCACCGCCGCGTTCACCGTCCCGCCGTTCTTCAGCACCACCTGGTCCGCCGTCAGCGTGCCGGTGCCGTTCAGCGTTGCGCTGTTGTAAAGCAGCACGTATTGAACAGTATCGTTGTACCCCTGCAGCGCGAAAGCCCCCCCGTTGACGTGCAGCGTTGCGTTGTTATCCAGGCGGTCGCTTGCCCCAAGCTGCAGGGTCGCCCCGTTCTGCACCGCAACCAACGTCGCCGCGGATGTGCCGTTGAGCGTGCTGGTGCCGCCGATGGCAAACAGGTCGCCCGTCCCCAAATTGCCGTTTACCGTCGCGCCCTTGAGGGCATACTGCTCCGCCGTCAGCGTCCCCGATCCATTCAGCGTCGCGCTGTTGTACAGCAGTGCATACTGCACCGTGTCGCTAAACCCCTGCAGGGCAAAGGTGCCGCCGTTGACATACAGAGTGGCGCCATCAGCCAGCTTGTTGCTCCCGCCAAGTTGCAGCGTCGCCCCGCTCTGCACCGCGACCGACGTCGCCGCGGCTGTGCCGTTGAGCGTGCTGGTGCCGCCGATGGCAAACAGGTCGCCCGTCCCCAAATTGCCGTTTACCGTCGCGCCCTTGAGGGCATACTGCTCCGCCGTCAGCGTCCCCGATCCATTCAGCGTCGCGCTGTTGTACAGCAGTGCATACTGCACCGTGTCGCTAAACCCCTGCAGGGCAAAGGTGCCGCCGTTGACATACAGAGTGGCGCCATCAGCCAGCTTGTTGCTCCCGCCAAGTTGCAGCGTCGCCCCGCTCTGCACCGCGACCGACGTCGCCGCGGCTGTGCCGTTGAGATAATTGGTGCCGCCGATGGCAAACAGGTCGCCCGTCCCCAGATTGCCGTTCACCGTCGCGCCCTTGAGGGCATACTGCAGCGCCGTCAATGTTCCCGAGCCGTTCAGCGTCGCGCCGTTGTACAGCAGCGCGTACGTCACCGTTTCGTTGTTGGCCTGCAGATTGAAGGTGCTCCCTGTCCCTCCCGTCGCATCGACATAGAGGGTGGCGTTATTATTCAGCCGCTCACTCGACCCGATGGCCAAGGTACCGCCCAAAACACCAACCAGCTCGCTTACTGTCGACAAACCATTCAAAGTCACGATACCGCTTGTTGATTTAACCAGGGGCACGCTGGTGGTAGCGCCGGCGAGGGTTACGCTTGCTCCCACTGAGCCGGACAGAAGATCAAAGCGGGAGTTGGCGGTAATCGTCGCAATCCCGCTCGAGGTGCTCAATGTCGCACTGTTTTTGAGGGTAACGGCATCGTAGGTATAGCTGCCAGACGGGATTGGGGTATTGGTCTCGTTGTAGGTGAAGTTTGCCGCCCATGCCGTTCCGAGGGTCAATTGCAGAACCAGGATCATTGCGATCAGGCTCGACACCGTTCGCATCAATTCATTTTGTCTCATCCGCAACCCCCTTGATTTTCCCGTAGCAAGAGACAGCATTTTCGCTGTCTTCAAATTCAGTAGAGATCTGCCCCACTTCGCACATTCGCATGCCGAATCGGCACATTAATAACAGTGTTACATTATTCCTCATCTCGGACCTTGTCAACGACATTAGGCCATCTTAGCCTACCGGTTCTGAACAAAAAAACGATTGCCGACAAATATCTGATTTTCAAGAAAAAACCTTGATTTTGCAGTTGCAAATCGACCACCTTTACTATAACCTTTGGCTAAGGCGTTTTTGCCATAACACTTTTTCCACTGTATCTCGTCGGGGGTCGCCATGAAAAGTCCACGCTACCGCAGTGGCCGTGTGAGCCTGTTTCTGTGTCTTTCCCTTTTCCTGACCATGACCGCCTATGCTGCGGTCCCCGTCGGCAAGGTGACTCAGGCAGTCGATTCCACCAGGGCCGGGCATGGCCAGGTGGCCTCCGGCCAGGTGGTCTTCGAAGGCGACACCTATATCGTTGGTTCCAACGGGTCGATGATCATTCTTTTCGAGGACGACAGTGTCCTCACCCTCAAGGCCGGCAGCCGCGCCACCATCTCCACCTTCCGCATGGGCGGCAAAGGGAAGCCGGGGATGGCGCTCATCAAGGCCACGGATGGCAAATACCGGTTCACCCCCGGCAAGATCCTGGCTCAAGGCGGTGTCCAGTTCGTCAGCAAGGATACGGGTTCCGGCACCGCGGCCGGCCAGGGCGTCCTCGTTGCCCAGAATCAGACCCAGGGCGGCGGCCAATCTTCAACAGCGGCTGGAACCTCCGGCGGTACCGCAGCCAACCCGTCCGGCACACAAATCGCGGGGACGGCAATGGCGACAACCTCCCCGGCCGGCGGTTCGTCGACGATGGCCGCCGGATCATTGGGCGGGACCACCACCTTGGCCACAGCTGGTCAGCAGGCCAATTCGACCTACAGTGGTAGCGCCATGGGCAACGCCTCGACCGGCGGCAGCACCATGGCCGGCACCGGCCAGACCGGCAGTTTTTCCTCCGGCGGCACTCCCTCTTCGGGCAGCGGATTCGCTTCCGGCATGGCGACGCCGGCCGGCACCCCTTCCGGCAGTTGGACGAATATGGTCGCCAGCGCCGGTTCACCGTCGGCGGCGGGCGTAGCCGCGGGGACCTGGAGCAATACCAGCAACTGGACCGGCGGCAGCGACAGCGGCGGTGGCACCGGCTCCGGCTCAGGGGTGACGGTTGCCGCACCGGGGAGCAACTTCACCGGCGGCGGTGGCGCACTTGCTTCCGGCAACGGCTTCACCGGCATGCAGGACCCCTGTGCGCTGGGGGGATGCGGTGGCGGCCCGAGCGGTGCACCGACGGGTGGCAACGCCATCCCGGCTCCCGACATGTTGCTGGCTAGCGCTTTCAGCGCGCCCAGCATGAGCATGAATCTGGCGGGCGCCTTCAACAGTCCCAGCACAAACCTGGCCAGCAGCTTCAACAGCTTCGATATGAACATGAACCTGGCGAGCATCAACAACTTCAATACCAGTTTCAACACCAGCTTCAATCAGAGCTTCAATTACACCAACCTGGTTGCCGGATTTTCCAGCATGAACGATCTTGCGGCCACAAGCTTCAGTTCCAACAACCTGCTCGCCGGCATGGCCAACTTCAACGTAGGCACCACGTTCAACACCGGCGCGACGTTCAACAACCTGTCATCGGGCACGAGCTTCCTCCAGTCGGGGAGCATCCTTCAGGTCGGCAGCCTGGCCAACAATCTCAGGACCATCAACAACATCGGCGGCCTGGCCAACATTGGCAACATTGGTTCGCAATTCGGCAGGTAGGCCTTTTCTCCAGATCGAGGCGAGTGCGTCCGCATGAAAAAGCGATCTTTATTTTATGGGCTGGCAGGGATGACTTTCGCCGTCCTGACGTGGGTCACGGCTGCCACGGCGGTCACCGCGGGGGAAGACTTTTCCACTCACTATAACCGGGGCCTCGGCTACTTCCAGCAGAAGCAGTACGACCAGGCGCGGGAAGAACTGGTCCTGGCCATGGCGGCGAAGGGGGACGACCCGGACATGCTTCGCCACCTGGCGCTGGCTTCGTTCATGGTCAAGGACTACCCCCTGGCCCGCAACGCCGCCGCACAGTTCCTGAATGTTTATGAAGACCCAGCCATTTTGGTGCTGATGGGGCGGTCCTGCGAACTGAACGGCGACCTTGAACTGGCGGCCAATATCTACCAGAAGCTCGCCAACACCACGAACCCTTACCAAAGCGCGGCGCAGACAGCCCTGAACAACCTGATCGAGTCAAGGCAGCTCCCCGGCCAGCAGGGGAAACCGTTTTTCCCGCGTCCCGAGGGGTTACACGGTGCGGCCATGGCCTCGGTAGAGTACGACGACAACATCACTACGATCTACGACCAGACCGGAGCACCGTCCGGGATCGACGACACCCGGGCAGGGCTGGCCCTTGCCGCCGACTATGATGCCCCGGTGGGCGAACGGTTCTACTGGGGCGGCGGCGGGCTGTTCCTCGGCAACCTCTACAATGACGAAGCGCAACCCTATGAAGTCGCCATGGTGCGCGGCAACCTGCACGCCGGCCTGGTCGGTGACGACTGGAACCTGCGGGTCGCCTTGGAACTCGACTCCGTCGACTACACCCATGAACACGCTTTCGATGCGCAGCGGCTGGCGGTTTTCTATCTGCAGCTGCTGGGCCGACGCAACATCCTGATTGCCCAGGGCTCCGTGGCCAACGAAGACTGGACCGACAAGAATCCTGACTGGGCCGACAGCAAACCGGACGCCATCAAGTACGATGTATCCCTTGAGGATCGCTACTATCTGAAGGGGATGTCCAGCAATCTCTTCCTGCGCATGAAGTACCAGTATCAGCTCAACGATACCGACAGCAGCCAGTCGACCGTCGCCTATCACTTCAACAAGGGGACGCTCGGCCTGCGCGCGCCGCTTGCCTTTGCCTGGGACACCTATATCGTCCCCGACATCAGCTACGAATACCGGTCCTACCGCGAGCCGGACCCGACCGACCGCAACGACCGGATTACCGAGTACTCGATCATTCTCGGCAAGAGCTGGTCGAAGGAGTTCAACTCCGAGTTGTCCTACCGGCGCCGGGACACCAATTCGACAGTCGACAATTACGACAAGACCCAGAACATCTACGGGCTGTCCATGATCTATACCTTCTAGCCGAAAACATCAGCTCGTCGATGCATTGAAGGTTTTCTCCACCAAATACCTCGTCTACTGGATTGCCGCGGCAATCTTCCTGGTCTACTCCGCCAGCTACCTGCTGATGGAGTGCTGGGTTTTTCAGGCACCGTCCTACCAGGCTACACCGCAGACGATACGGCGCCAGGAGAAGGCCCGGGAATTCTTCTCCAGGGCCCTGCAGGCCGACAGCCATTTTCAGGTTTTCCTTGCGCGTTTTCTGCACGATCGCCCCAATCCGGCGGTCGTTCTGCTGGATGTCGACTACGACGTCATCTCCGAAGCCGATGCCTGGCCGCTGCCGCGCAATATTTATGCGGAAATCTTTTCCCGGCTTGCGGAAGGCAAACCCAAGGTCGTGCTGGTCGACCTGATTTTCGAGCGGCCGCAAACCCCCTGGGTCGCGGACGCGATCTTCCAGAACATCAATGAGCAGAACGCTCAACTGCTCATGCCGGTGGTCAACCAACTGAACCATGACGGCCAACTCAAGGATGCTCTCGCCCAGTCCAGTTACGTTCTGATCACGGTTCTGGCCGGCGGCCGCGATTTTTCGGTTCCGGCCCTGCGCGAGCAGTATGCCGCCACCCTTGTCCGCCACGTCAGCAACTCCCCGCCGGTGGAGGTTTCCGGAAGCGGCGTCGAGCAGGTCTTCCCTCGGGCACGCATCATCGGCCTGCGCGAGAGCATACTGCCCCTGCAACTGGGTGCCAGGGGACAGGGTTTTACCCTGCTCAATTTTGACCGCTACGGCAGCGCCTCGGAAATGCCCTGCTTCCATCGCCTGCAAACCCCGCCGCCCGAAAACCGCAGCGTCTTCCTTCCGCACGCGACCATCGAGACGATCCGGGTGTTCGAAGGAGCCGATCGTTACCAGTTGACCATCGCCGACGGTCAGGCGTCGACGTTCCGCATCGGCTCCCGCACCATCCGGACCAGTCCGTCCGGCGACATGGCGGTCAACTTCTACAATCGCACGCGGATCCCGGTGGTACGCGCCCACGATCTGCTCCAGGGGAAGGTCCCACCCCAGTCCCTGGCCGGGAAGATCGTGGTTTTCAGCTCGGACACCGACTTCCTCCACGACTACGTGGAAACCCCCTTCGGCCTGGTCTGGGGAGCGGAAGCCATGGCCTATGAGCTTTCCAACATCCTCAACGAAGATTATTTCTATCGCCCTGCCTGGGCCGGATGGTTCGAGTTCGGCCTGCTCGGCGCTCTGCTGGCGGCAGTGCTTGCCTGCTGCGCCGCTCTCAAGCCGTCACGGGCGGCTCTGGCGGTCGCCCTGCTGGTCATCGCGACTGCCGCGCTGATCGGCACGCTTTATGTTTTCCGGCACCAGATCTTCAGCGTGACCATACCGGTCAGCTTCGCGATCATCGTCTTCGTCCAGGCCACCCTGATCCGCGTCGTCCGCGAAGAGCATCAAAAGCGCTTTTTCAAGAATGCCCTGAGCCTGTACCTCTCTCCCGAACTGAGCGAACAGGTCGCGGAAAAACCCGAACTGCTCGGTCTGCAGGGGAAAGAGGAGACGCTGACCGTACTCTTTTCCGACATCCGCAATTTTTCGAGCATCTCCGAGTCGATGACGCCGGAAGAGCTGACTGCGTTTCTGCAGCACTACTTCTCGCCGATGACGGACATCATCTTTGCCACGGAGGGGACACTCGACAAGTATATCGGCGATGCCATCATGGCCTTCTGGGGCGCCCCCCTGCCGCAGGACGATCACGCGACCAGGGCCTGCGAAGCGGCGCTGAGGATGCTCGAGGCCCTCGACCTGCTGCTGCAGCAACAGCAGCAGACCCTTGCCAACCTGCCGCCGATCCGCATGGGGATCGGCATTCATAGCGGCAGGATGCGCGTCGGCAACATGGGCTCGGCACGGCGTCTGAACTACACGGTCATTGGCGACAACGTCAACCTGGGGTCACGTCTGGAAGGGCTGACCAAGCATTACGGGGTCAGGCTGATTGTCTCGGAGCAAACGTGGGATGCGCTTGGCGGCAATTTTTACGGACGCCGCCTGGATCGCGTCAAGGTGAAGGGAAAAGAAGAGCCCGTGACCATCTACGAGGTGCTCGGGCGTGGCGAACCTCCGGCCGGGACGCGGGAAGCCCTGGTGACATGGGATCGCGCGCTGCAGGCCTACGAGCAGCAGCAGTGGGATCTCGGCAGCCAGCTTTTCGGCACATGGGCCGACGACCGGGGCGATTTAACCGCAGCCATCTATCTCAAGGCCATCGCCCATTATCGCATCGAGGAACGGCTCGAAAACTGGCCGCCGGTCAGCGTCATGACCGAGAAGTGATTTCCCTCGGATAACAACGGAGGCTGGGCGAGCATCACTTCCGGGGAAGGACGGTGACTCCGTCCCACCCTTCGGGTGGCGGGTTTTCCAACAGGTTATCGATCCGGGCGAGATAATGGGCATAGAGCCGCTGCGGAGCGGCAGCCTGGAGCTTCCGCACGATCTCCCTGGCTTCACCGAAGCGGCGCTCGAAATAGTGTGACAGGGCCACGTCGAAGGCCGCGGCTTCCTCCCGCAGCAGCGCCCCGGGCTCCCCCTTGGCCAGCGGTTCGAATATGGTCACCGGGCGGGTTTTCCCTTTCACCTTGACCCGATCGATCCGGCGGCAGAAAAACCGCTCGCCGATGGCTTCCCGGGTCGTTTCCGAGATGATGATCGGCACGCCGTAGAGCTTGGTCAGCCCCTCCAGCCGTGATGCCAGGTTGACGTTGTCACCGATCACGGTGTAGTCGAAGCGCTCCTCGCTGCCGAAGTTGCCGACACTGACCTCCCCGGTATTGATGCCGATGCCGATGTCGAAGTGCGGCAACCCTTCCTCATCCCAGCCGGGACGCAGTTTTGCCAGTTGCTCCACCATCCCCAGCGCGGCCTCCACCCCGCGGGACGCGTGCTCGGCATCATCGAGCGGCGCCCCCCAGATCGCCATGCTGGCGTCGCCGGTGAACTTGTCGCCCGTGCCATGCTGCTCCAGCACCACCCGGCACATGGATGTGAGGTAGCGGTTCATGAAGCGCCCCAGCTGCAAGGCGGTCATCTGCTCGGAAAAGGTGGTGAAGCCACGGATGTCGCTGAACAGGATGGTGAGTTCCTTCTCCTCCCCGCTCAGGGTCAGCTGTTTCGGGTTCTTCTTGAGCTGCTCGACCACCTGCGGCGAAATGTAGCGGGAAAAGGCCTTGTCGATGAAGCGCTTTTCGCGCCCGACGAAGAAATAGTTGAAAATGCTCACGATCGGGAAGATGGCGAGGATGACCAGCAGCGGGTAGGTCATGCCGACGATCTGATTCTTGCAGAAGAAATACTGGTAGTTGCCGGCCATGGCCAGCAGCAGAAACAGAAACCCGCCCACCCCGCCGAGCAGGGGGGAACCATAGGCCAGCAACGCGCTGAGCAGCAGGCCGCCGACAATGATCATCAGAAAGGTCAGACCACGCTCGGCCATCAGGTCGTGAGTCATGATGTCGCCCGACAGAATATTGTCGATGATCGTGGCGTGGATCTCCACCCCCGGATAGATGGTGGAGAACGGCGTGGCCCGCAGATCGTGAAGACCGGCCGATGTAGTGCCGATCAGCACGTAGCGGCCCTTGAGTTCGTCGAGGCGCTGACCGTTGAGGATGTCGATGGCGGAGAGATAGGGGAAGGTACCCACCGGCCCCCGGTAATTGATGGTCATCTGCCCGAAATCGTCGGTGGGGATGAAGTGCTCGCCGACGCTGACGCCGAGCACCCCGCGCTGTCCCGCCTGCTCCAACCGGGAAACGTGAATGACCGCCTCGGCCTGTCCCTCGGCAACCCGCAGCATCTCCAGGGCCAGCGACGGATAGGGGATGCCATCCATCTTCAGGAAAAGCGGCACCTTGTGCACCATCCCGGAAGCGTCCGGGAAGAAGTTGAAGAACCCCTCGGAGGACGCCTGCGACACGGCTGGAACGTTGATCACCGCGCGATAGGCGGAGGACATGCGCAAGGTGTCGAACGGGATGTTTTCCGGGGCGGTGCGCAGGTTCACGGACGGGAACGGTACGGCGGCGGGATCTTTCAGACCATCGTCTTTGGTCAGGAACACATAGCCGAGTACCGACGGCGTGGCGGCCACGGCCTTGCCGAAGATCATGTCGTTGTTGAACGCCGGATCCTGCTCGACGGCTGCAAGGGCCTGGGGAGACACGATATGCGGCGCCCGCTTGCCGATATAAGCCAGCGAGCGATGCGGAGATGTCCGGTCGTCCTCGGCAAAGACCACGTCGAAGCCGACCACCCTGGCTCCGGCTGCGTGAATCCGGTCGACCAGCCGGGCCACGACATCACGTGGCCACGGCCACTGACCAAGGGTCTGCAGGCTCTTCTCGTCAATGTCGACGATCGCCACTGCATTTCTGGTAGGTCGCGGGCCGCGCAGGCGGAACATGCCGTCCATGCCGCGGCTGTCGAGGGCGGCGATCAGATCAGGCTTCTGCTCGTCGAAGGAGATGAACAGCAGGCAGGCTGCCAGGACCACCAGGCAGCCTGCCTTGAAGGGGGTGAAAGCAAACAGTCGACCCGGGACCTTCACGGCCCGCCAGGGTGGAACGGATCCGTCGCCATCATGGCACCGGCGACGGGGCCGTTCCGGTCAGGTTGCCGCCGAAAATTCCCTGGTAGGTTTCGGGGTGAGCCACGGCCCCAAAGTTACGACTCTCGAACGAACCGCCGACGGCATTAGCCTGCGGTCCGTAAAAAGCGCCCGAGATGCTTGTACCGAAATCTCCATCATCAGCGTCCCACGCGTAGAAACTGCTGGCTACGCCGGCAAATTCACCGTTGAAGTTAATGGTATGCTGATCAAAAACAATGCTGCCATCGATCAAGCCATTGGCGAAATCCGCATGGAGGGTGGTTGCGCCGCCGGTCAATGTGGTTATTGCGAGATCATCGACACGGACACCGTAAGCGGGCCCTTCATAGGTCGCGGTAAAATTCGCGGTTGCCAACAGTCCGTTGATATAATCATCAGGCGTCTTTACCCCGGCAAGCCACAAGGATCCGGGGACATAGGTCTGGAAGGTGGTGCCGTCGGCATCGGTGTAGCTTGCCCCCCAGTAGCCCCAGCTCAGGTAGGGGCTGAACTGTGCATCTGTTTCTGTCATCAGGTAGCCGCCCGAATTCAGGTTGTAGGCACTATCAACGCAGGCACCATCGAGACAGGACAATCCGGCCGAAAACGCCTGATCATTGAAGTACACAGCTCTTTCATAGCCGATGTCCGGAGAAAGATACAGGCCCTCCCCTTCCGATGCTTCAAAACATCCGGTGATGGCACCGGTATCGCGATTGATATTGATCTCCAGGTCATCCATCAAGCCGAATCCCGATACCAGGTAACGATTGGCCCCTCCAGCGGCAGCGATCGCATCGATCAGCACGAAGCCAGGTGCCGGTTTTTCCCCCAGGAAGAGACCAACCGCCGTGCCGGTCAGGGTTATCGTACCACCCAGGGCGCTTCGCCGCGGCGGCACATGCTCCTGGCCGTAAACCGTAAAGACATCGCCGATCAGGTCGCCAAGCGGTACGGAAAAACCGTTGGGGTCGAAGGGGAGGTTATCCTCCGTTCTTTTGTCGAAATCGGTGGTGCGGTCGCTGACCTGAAATGCCCGGTCGAGCGCTCCAGCGGCACCGGGCGTCAGGCTTTCGATCAACTGCGCCAGCTCCTCGATGGAAAACGGCACCGGATCGCCCGGCGCCTCGCCGAGCCTGACGCGAACTCCGTAGCCGGGCCGGGTAATCTCTACCCGGCCTTTTGGATTGAAGACGACAATCCCCTTCCCGCCCAGGAAGACGACGATCGTTTCCCCGCCGGTTACCTTGCCGGCATACATCGAGCCGCGAATGCCGATGGTCGCAGCCGGCGTCTCGGTCGTGAAGTTCTTCGGCGCCGTCTTGGTGATCAGGCCGCCGAGGACGCGGAAGGTCCCTTCCTCGACCCGGGTCTTCATCGCCCCGCTCTTCTGTTCGGCGTTCCACTGGTATTCGGCAACCTGCAAAACCGAACTGACCCCCAGGCTGACGAGGGTGTTGTCGCTGAATATCAGCTGCGTCCGCCCGTCCTTACCGGTCCTGACCGTGTCCGGAGCATAAATCTCCGACTTGATCTTCAGTGGACGGACCGCTCCGCCGGCATCACTTGCCTCGACCGTACCGCGGGCGGCAACCACCGAACCGGCGGGAGCCTCTTTGGCCAGAACGTCACCGGCGAACAGGGGGATTGCGGCAAACAGGGCAACCAGGAACTGAACCGTAAAAGGGGATCGGACCATGTCAAACTCTCCTGCCTGAAAACAAGAGGAAAACCCTGAGACTAAAACGCAAACGTCAGCGATGTCAGCGTGACATTCTTGTCGTACTCGTAAAGTTCGATATTCGAGTCGGCCTCGGTATGCGTGAATGACACCTGGGCCGCCAGCGACTGACGATGATTGGCGGAACGCCACAGGGTCTTCGACACGCCGGCCTCGAAGGTGGCCTGGGTATCGGAGCGTTCATCCCCGAACATCGGGACCTCGTCTTCATAGTCGGTGGTCTGATTACGGAAACTGCCGTAAGCGGCAAAATCGTAGGGCGCCCGGCGGTCATAACGGGCAGAGGCAACGATACGGACATAGCTGTAGCGGTCTTCGCGGGCATTCTCATGCTCACGCGCCAGCGCCAGGCTGATCCGATTGTCGCCGAAATGAATCACCGGATTGACGCTGACTCCCCAGGTCGTGGCATCCATGTCGTCGTCCTGGTAGTAAGTCTTGTCCTGCAGGTTCGCCCCGAGGTTGAGGTACAGGTACTGGCCAATCTGGCGGGAATAGTTGCCGGTGAGCCCGACCATGCCGAAATAGCGGTCCTGATCGAAGTTGACCCGGGTAGCTGCCCCGAGAATTTCCCACAGCGACGTCTCGTCCTTGCGCAATAGACCGGTGGTCATGCCGAAACTGTTGAGCGTGTACTGATCCTGTTCATCGTAAAAATTGTTATAGGTGAACAGGCTGGTCTTCCAGGCATACGGGGTATTGATGCGGTAGATGTGGTTCAGCACCAGGGTTGCCTGCAGCGCCTCGTCACTTTCCTGCTTCTGGTCAAGACGGAACGGCAGCCCGTTGATGAAGATCGTATCGGATTTCGGGAAGACCCCGACATTGTCGTCATACAGATAGCCGAGAGTGATGAAGCCGTTGAAGAAGTGGTTCTGCTCGGCGGCATCGATGGTGGTGAGGAAGTTCTGGACGTTCTGCCACACGGCTTCGGGGGGGTTGGATCCCTGTACGAGACGAAAATACTGCCGGGCGATTTCGTTCGAGCCGAGCTGGTGGTAGGCCCGGGCAAGCTCAAGCTTTACCCGGGGAGCTTCCGGCACCATAATGAGGATGCGCTCGTAGGCCATGATGGCCAGCTCGTAATCCCCTGACTCGAAAGCGGCCCTGCCGAGATAGAAGCTGGCGTCGAGATTCTCCGGGTCCTCCGCGAAGGCCTGCTGAAACTTTTCCAGTGCCGCCGCGTATTCGCCGGTGTCGAACAGCTTCCTGCCCTGGTCGAAAGCCTCGCCTGCCCAAACGATTGCAGGCATCAACACTAATGACACCAGGCACAACAAAAGTCTCATTCGCATACCCACCTCGCTAACCGCTCGACTTTTGCCCTCTTTATTTAGAGAACAATCCTATAGCAGTGTTTTCTGCTGACAAGTCACGGTTTCAAAAAGAACGTCTCCCCGCCGCCGACAATTCGCCACGGATGTGGCAAGGCCCGCAGTTCACCGGCAATTTCGTCGTGGTAAACCGGTTTGACATGCATGACGTTGATGATTGCTTCGGGAGCCTGCAGCTTTTTCAGCTCTTCACAGAGGAGCGCGGGGGTCAGGTGGCCGGAAACCGTGGCCAGATCCTGCAGCCGATTGGGAAACGCGGCCTCGACGAACACCGCGCGCAAAGACGAGGCTTGCCCGGCCAACGCCCAGATCGCTTCGGTTGGCCCGGTATCCCCGGTATAGAGAAATGCGCCACTGGCATTTTCCACCAGGTACCCGACCGAAGGAACCGGATGACTGGTGCGGGCCCAGCGGACGTTCAATTGTCCCAGCACCAGGGATTCCTCGGTTTCGAGAGCGCGGAATTCGACAACCGGATGGTGACTGACGCTGATTTTCGAGAAGTCGGGCCAGAGCTGATCGTTGAACAGATGCCGCCGGACCTGGTCAAGCACCGCGGAGGGTGCCCAGACCGTCAGCGGCGCCGCCCGGGCGGTCATGACATTGTCAACCAGAAAGGCCAGTTCGCCGATATGATCCAGGTGGGCATGGGTCAGCAGCACATGGTCGACGGAAACCTGTTCGAGCAGACTCAACTCGCTGGCCAGGCCGCCGGAATCAAAGGCCACGTGGTCGTCGACGAGCAGGCACCCGGAGCGTGCCCAGGCCCGGTTCGCCGCACTCCCTCCAAAGACCCTGACGTGCAATCCGGCCTCCCGAACAGGTTGATTCCAAAAATGTTCGCTACGACAAGAGATGGCTGGCAACCGCATTGGCGATGCAGGCGAAAGCTTCCAGTTCTGTCGCGGAAAAATCGGCGCCGGCGGCCTCGGGATCGAGTCCCTTTCGACACAACTGGATAACGCCGGCCACCTGCGTCCCCTGCAGCATTGGAACACTCATGATTTTCTGAATGGGCAACGTGGTCTTCGCTTCCTTGTCCTTCGGGTCGCTCAGGTTGATGTTTTCGAAGATCGAGGCATGCCGTGTATTGGTGAAACGGTTGTCGAGGTGCGGCTTCCCTTCCCGTGCCGTGCGGGCCAGCAGGGAATCCCGGGTGCTGATCGGAACGCGTCCGGACTTGACCAGTTTTTTCGGCCAGAGGAAGCAAAGGTCCTGGGTTTCCGAATCCAGGCGGAAGATGGCCACTTCATCCTCCTTGACCTTGAACGCCTGCTGCATGGCCGTACAGACGAGACGCAAACGACTGTCCATATCGGCCTGTTCGGCAAGGGCCTTCTCGAGGGTCTGGCAGAACTCGGGGATTTTCATGGAACCTCCTTGGGGCAACCATCGCCGGGGATATCGCCGGCAGCATTCAATGGTATCAAGTTTGGATGCTTTTCCCTGCGTTGTCAACGATATAGACGGGGCCAGGCAACCCGGTCAGACAACCCGGACAATCACTCCTCCCACATAACGCGGATCGAGATCGGCCGCTTTCACCGCACAGAACTCTTCTTCCCAAAGGTCCAGGCAGAAATCTCCGAAACGACTTCCTCCCGGTGCGAGGGATTCCAGCCAGGCCGCGGTCTGCCTGCGCAGATCCGGATCGAGCTTGCCGCTGCGCGTGATCAACCCGTGCAGTTCGCCAAGGGTCCCCGCGGCCAGCGACTGCGGCGCAAACGGGCGGCCCAGCAGGCGATTGGCCAGCGCCGTCAGAAAGATGGTCGAGAGTGTCAGTTCGCTGCCGGTCTCCGGATGGCAACCGTCCAGTTCCCAGTCGGCCGGGGCCGGCAGCGCAAAGGGGAAGTGGGTTTCGAACAGGCAGCGCTGCACCTCCAGCCGGTCGAGCCATTCCTCGACCAGGCGCACCTCGTGCAGACTGGCGAAGGGCCGCACGCCCCCGCGCTCGGGACGCACCACCACTTCGGAAAACTGCGGGCGCCGCTGCAGCAGCGCATCGGTCAGGCTCCGGAAACCCCGGTCCAGATAAGGACCGATCGTCGAATCCCGCAATGCCCTGGCTCGCCGCTGCAGCCGCAGGGTCAGGCTGAAGCCAAGCCGGAACAGCTGTTCGGTATAGGTCTCGTGGAGACAGCGGTTGGCGCCTTCACCATCGTTGCCGACCAGGAATTCGAGGGCCAGATTGAGCGTGACGAAGGTCCGTTCCACCGTCTCCCTGACCTGGTCGAGTTCGCCAAGGTCCACCCGCTCCGCCATCAACACCTTGTTGACCAGACAGGCCAGCTCCCAGTTGGTTCCGTCATTGACGCCAACTGCCAGGGCCGCACCCAACACCCCGTCGGGGCGCGCCAGCTGCAGCACCGCCCCCGGAACCGTCCCGGCCGCGCTCCCTCCCAAGGGAATCTTGCGTTCCGCCCCGGCCACGAACTGTTCCGGGTCGAGCCAGGCGTACACGGCCTGCGCTGTGTAAGGTTCGGGAAGTCCCTGATCGAGCAGCCGGTCGGAGCGCTGCCGGTAGACATTCTCTTCAAGCAGACTTTCACCTTCGGAGCGCACGGCTTCGAGGAGATAGCGGCAGAAATCCGGGGCCTGCCGAAACAGAATGTCAATCAAGGCGCCAAACAGCTTGGCCCCGTCGTCGTCACGGTAGTCGAGCACGTAGCCCCGTTCCCGGCGCCGCCCCTCGGCGATGGCAGTCTCCTCTTCCATCTCTTCCGGCCCGGAAAGGACCTGGACCTCATGGAACATCATCAGCACCAGCAACTCGAAGTCGAGTTCTACCAGGGTGTTGGCAATCCACGGTTCTTCCCCCTGCAGCAGAACCGCCAGCCATAAACGGGCCGATTGATGGTCGAACGTGTCTCCATCCCAGCAGTCGAAGTCGAAAAAGGCGGTCCACTGTTCGGGCGACGCCATGGTCAGCAGTTCCGGGACCTGATCGGAGCCGAGCTCGCGGGCCAGCAGGTAGACATCCTGGGGAGGGAGCAGCGCCAGCAGTTCGTCGCCATCGCCGGAATCGAGCAGCAGGTGCAATTTTTGCCGGGAGGTGGCCCGACGCAGCACGTCAAGCTGCTCGGGCCGGTTGAGGGCGGCAAACTGTTTGGTCGTCAGCGCTTTCTGAACGGGAGTCGGCATCGGCACATAATCTCCTGGGGTGAAAGGGCAATGTAGTGCGAGGAACTGTTGCGGTCAAGTTTCCGCTCCAGAGGGCGGCGGTCCATCCCGAAGGCAACGGCCGGATTGTCTGAAGCGCAGCGAGTTTCCGTCCGACTCCGGGGGATGTGCCGCTGGCTGCTCTTGCGGGGGAAATCCGCCAATAAGATGTTATGCTTTTATCCGGGAGACTTTTCGGAGCGATTACATGTCATACCTGACGTTGGCATCACGCCTGTTGACCGGCACCCTGCTGACGGGGGCACTGCTGCTTCCCCGGGCGGCCTGGTCCCTGGATCTGGCCGCGCTGATCCGCGAGGTCGAGCAGCAGTATCACGGCACCTCGTCCCACGCCCTGACCACCATGCAGGTGCGTACCGCCAACTGGGAGCGCACCCTGGAGATGGAAGCCTGGTCGCTGGGGCGCGACTACTTCCTGGTGCGCATCCTGGAGCCGGCCAAGGAGCGCGGCGTGGCCACCCTCAAGCGCGACCGCGAGGTGTGGAACTACCTGCCGAAGGTCGACCGCACCATCAAGGTGCCGCCGTCGATGATGGGCGGCAGCTGGATGGGGAGCCACATCACCAACGACGACCTGGTCAAGGCCAGCCATGTCGAGGAGGACTATACTTTCCGCCTGCTTGAGGAAACCGCCGATCACTGGCTGATCGAATGCCTGCCCAAGCCGGAGGCCGCCGTGGTCTGGGGGAAGATCGTCTACCGCCTGAGCAAGCAGCCGCGCGTTCCCGAACAGGTCGATTACTACGACGAGGAGCAGCAGCGCATCCGGGAACTGCGCTTCGACGATGTGCGGCGGGTTGGTGACCGCACCGTGCCGCTCAAGCTGACGGTGACCCCGCTCGACAAGCCCGGCGAGCAGACCATCCTGCACTACCGGGAGCTGAGTTTCGATATCCGCCTCGACCAGGGGTATTTCAACCTGCGCGCCCTGCAGAAGCATTGATGCGATGCTGACCGCCCTGGCCTTTCGCAATCTCTGGCGCAATCGCCGCCGCACCCTGCTGACCCTCTCGGCCATGGTGGTCTCGGCCGCCCTGCTGATCCTCTGCCTCGGCGTCTATGCGGGGATGATCGACGACATGCTCACCACGACCACCCGCCTCTACCATGGGCATGTGGTGCTGGCGGCCCCCGACTATCACGCCCATCGCACCTTGCATGCTCACTTGCCGGAAAGTGCCGCCGACCTGCCGACACCCGCCGGGGTCACCGACATGGTCGGCCGCACCCCGCGCCTGCGCGCTTTCGGTCTCCTCTCCGCGGCCGCCGGCAGCCAGCCGGTGGAAATTCTCGGCGTCGATCCGGTGCGCGAACCGACGGTCACGACCCTCCACCGGCAATTGGTCGCCGGGCGCTATCTGCAGGCCGGCGAGGCGGGCGCTGCGGTCATCGGCAGCACCCTGGCGAAGAAACTCGGCGTCGCGGTCGGCGGCGAGGTGGTGGTGGTCACCCAGGCGGCCGACGGCTCCATCGGCAACGACCTGCTGACCGTCCGCGGCATCTTCACCACCGGCGACAGCCGCCACGACGGCCGCCTGGTCGTCACTCCCCTGCCGTGGCTGCAGCAGTTGCTGGTGCTCGACGGGCGCATCCACGAAGTGGTCATCGCCGTCGCCAACCCGCTGCAGGCCTTTGCCGACGCCGACCGCTTCAACGCCGTGCTGCCGGCCGGGATCGAGGCCCGCGACTGGGGGGACTTCCTCCCCGAGATGCGCGAAGCGATCGTCTCCTTCGATGTCTCGCGCGTGATCATCGCCGGCATTCTCTATTTCGCCACCGCCCTGGGGATTCTCAATACCTGCTTCATGTCGGTGATGGAACGCACCCGCGAATTCGGCCTGCTCCTCGCCTCCGGCATGCGCCCCTGGGGAATCCGGCGACTGGTGCTGCTGGAGACCCTTTTTCTGGGGCTGATCGGCAGCGCCGTCGGCCTGCTCGGCGGGCTGCTGCTCACCTGGTACATGCAGGCGGTGGGAATCGATCTCTCCGGGACCATCACCCCGATCACCTACGCCGGCAGCACCATCCTGCCGCGCCTGCGCGCCGTCTTCGACCCGGGCAACTTCCTGTTCCCGGTGGTGATGCTGGTGGTGGTCGCCCTGGTGGCCGGATTCCTCCCCGCCAACCGCGCCGCCCGCCTCGACCCGGTGGCGGCGTTGCGCGAGGAGTAAAAGGATGAGCGCTCTTGCCTACGCCTGGCGCAGTCTCTGGCGCAACCGCCGGCGCACGCTGATCACCCTGACGGCCATCGCCCTGAGCATCATGATCGTACAGGCCTTCCACAATCTGGCTATCGGCATCTATGCGCGGATGATCGATGACGGGGTGCGCGCCGGCTCCGGGCATCTGGCTGTCTACCGTAACGGTTACCTGGAGAGCCGCGAGGAGGGGCTGAGCTTTCTCCCTGGCGACCTCGCCAAGCAGGTGAGAGCCATTCCCGGCGTGAGTCGGGTGCTCCCCCGCATCTACCTGCCGGCCCTGGCCCAGTCGAGTTCCGACAGCCGCGGCATCCTGCTGGTCGGGGTCGAACCGGATGCCGAACGGGCGGTCAACCCGTTCCTCAAGAAACTGCCGGAGGACGGCATGCTGCGCGATCTCGACGGCCGCGACGCGGTCATCGGCAAGCGTCTGCTCACCGACCTCAAGCTGGCCGTCGGCCGCAAACTGGTGGTCACCGCCCAGCACCGCGACGGCACCCTGCACAGCGAACTGCTGCGGGTGCGGGGGGTGGTGGAAACCGGCATTGCCGAGGTCGACGGTTCCCTGCTGATGGTCGGCCGCCAGCGAGCCGCCCTGTTGGCCGGGATGAGCGGGGAGATTCACGAGCTGGCGATCATTCTCGACCGTGCCGACGACGATCGCCGGGTCTTCCCGGCCCTGGCGGAACTGACCGGCAGCCGCCCGGAGGTGGCGGCGGTCTCCTGGAAGGAGGCCATGCCCAATCTGGCCAACGCCATCAAACTCGACTATGCCGGCCAGAAATTCATCTTCGTCATCATTCTGCTGATCGTGACGATCGGGGTGGTCAATACCCTGTTGATGTCGGTGATGGAACGGCTGCGCGAGTTCGGCGTGATCCTCGCCCTCGGCAGTTCCCCGGCCCGGCTGCGTCGACTGGTGCTGCTCGAAGCCCTGCTGCTCGGCCTCGCGGCCGCGGCGCTCGGCTCCATGCTCGGCTCCCTCTTTACCTGGTACCTGGTCGACACGGGGATCGACCTGAAAAACTTTGTCCCCGAAAACATGGAATTCGGCGGAGTGGTCTTTGACCCGGTGCTGCGCGCCGCATGGGATCTGGTCTGGATGGTCAGGATCGCCCTGTTCGTCACCGGCCTGACCGTGCTGGCCGCTTTTTACCCCGCTGTCAAGGCCGGGCGGATTACCCCGGTGGAAGCGATGCGACACTCATGACCCTGATCACTCTCGCCAACGTCTTCAAAACCTACCGTCACGGCAGCCTGGAAGTGCCGGCTCTCGTCGACTTCTCCCTGGTGATCGACAGCGGCGAATTCACCGTACTCGCCGGCCCGTCGGGGAGCGGCAAGACCACCGTGCTCAACCTGGTCGGCGGCCTTGACCGGCCGACCTCCGGCACGGTCACCGTCGACAATCTCGACGTCGGCGGCGCCCCGGCCGGCATCCTGGCCGATTACCGCCTGCGCCGGGTCGGCTTCATCTTCCAGTCCTACAACCTGATCCCGGTGCTGACCGCCGCCGAAAACGCCGAATTCACCCTGATGCTGCAGAAGGTGCCGCGCCCGGAGCGCCGACGGCGGGTCGTCGCGCTGTTCCATGAACTGGGGATTGCCGGCCTGGAGGAGCGCCGCCCGAGCGATCTCTCCGGCGGGCAGCAGCAGCGAGTGGCGATCGCCCGGGCGCTGGCGGCCTTCCCCGGCGTGGTCCTTGCCGACGAACCGACTGCAAACCTCGATTCGCACACCGCCGAGGAATTGCTCGATCTGATGCGCGACCTGAACACCCGGCGCGGGGTGACCTTCCTGTTCAGCTCGCATGATGACCGGGTCATCGGCCGCGCCAGGCGCGTCGTGCGCCTGGAAGACGGCCGTCTGGCCAGCGACAGCGCAGCACATCGATGAAGCAGGCGATGGCGTCCCGCATCTTTCCACCCTTGTTGCTTGCTCTCATGCTTGCGGCCCCGCTGCCGGTTGCTGCCCAGGATGAGGGCTGGCAGTGGGGCGGCTCACTCCGGTCCCTGAATCTGACCGGGGAAGAAGCCCCCGGCGGCCTCTTCCCGGCATACCGGCTAAGCAGTACCCGCCTGAGGCTCGAAACCACCTGGCAGCACATGGCGGGCTGGCGGGCGGAAGCCGCCGCCGCCCACCAATTG
>VEPG01000006.1 GCA_012026975.1 Desulfuromonas sp.
TCGGTGGGCTGGTTCTGATCGGGATCGGCTTGAAGATACTGGTGGAACATTTGACCGGATAGAAAAATCAGCGCCAAGATAAAAGACTCAAGAAAAAGCCCTTTCTTAGCTCTTGGCACTAGCCTTTGTAGCTCCCCGCCCTCGCCTGCAGCTCCTCCACGCACGCATACGGAATGCACAGATTGCCGAGGCCGCTGCCCAATGACGGGCCGATGCCGGGCTGGTGGAAGTCGGAACCGCCGGTGACGATGAGCCCCTTGCGACGCGCCAGGGTCAGCAGTTGGTCGACGGTGTCGTTCGTCGCCCCGCCGCACCAGCACTCCATCCCGTCCAGGCCCAGGCCGGTCAGGTTATCGATGAGCGCGGGGAGTTCCTTCGCGTCGACTTCGATGAACATCGGATGGGCCAGCACGGCGCAGCCGCCGGCGGCATGGACCAGGTCAATCGCCTCGTCGATCGGGAAGAAGCGCTTCGGCACATTGCACGGCACCAGGTAGCGCTCGAAGGCTTCCTCCATGGTGCGGGCATGGCCGGCGGCAAGGAGCGCCTGGCCAATATGCGGGCGGCCGAGAGTCCCCCCGGCCCGCTCCAGAACCGCCGCGACGGGGATGGCTTCCCGCCCCTCGCCGGCCAGTTTCTCATTGACCCGCTCCAGAATCTGGTGGCTGCGGTTGGCGCGGAAGGCGCGGAATTCCTTCAGCGCCTCGACCAGACCGGGATGCCGCGGGTCGAAGGCATAGCCGAGCAGGTGCACATCGCGCAGCTTCCCCCACACCACGGACAGCTCAACGCCCGAAATGATCTCGATGCCATGCCGCGTGCCGGCGGCCTGGGCCTCGGGGATGCCGTCGAGGTTGTCATGATCGGCCAGGGCGATGGCACGCAGGCCGATGGCCTTCGCCTCCGCCACCAGCGCCGAGGGGGTCAGCGTCCCGTCGGAAAAGGTGCTGTGCAGGTGCAGGTCGACACAGCCGGCAAGTCGTTGGTTCATGGTGTTCATGCTCTTGACGTTAGCACACCCGGCCAGACGGAGTCACCGGAAAGCGATATTGACAACGGACCGGTCGCATGGTTCCCTTACGACTCAATGCATAGAGGCGCACAGCGGTGCGCCCAGGGCGGATGCAATCCGCCCCTACCGATTTCCCCCCGGAGACGTTGATGCCACAGTTGCTGGTCATCGAAAACCTGCAGACCTTCTTCTTCACCAAACAGGGGCTGGTCAAGGCTATCAACGGCGTCGACCTTCGCATCGGGGCCGGGGAGACCCTGGCCCTGGTGGGCGAATCGGGGTGCGGCAAATCGCTGACCGCCCTCTCCCTGCTGCGCCTGGTCCCCGAACCCGGCAAGATCGTCGGCGGCGAGATCCGCTTCGACGGCCGCGATCTGCTGCGCATGCCGATCGAGGAGATGCGGCGGGTGCGCGGCAACCGCATCGGCATGGTCTTCCAAGAGCCGATGACCTCGCTGAACCCGGTGCTGCGCATCGGCGAGCAGGTCGCCGAGGTGCTGCGCCTGCACCAGGGACACGATCGGCCGCACGCCGCCGAGGAAGCGGTGAAACTGCTCGACCAGGTCGGGCTCCCCGCCCCCTTCGATCGGGCGCGCGACTACCCTCATCAACTCTCCGGCGGGATGCGCCAGCGGGTGATGATCGCCATGGCGCTGGCCTGCAACCCGCAACTGCTGATCGCCGACGAGCCGACCACCGCGCTGGACGTCACCATCCAGGCACAGATCATGGACCTGCTGGCCAGGGCCAAAGCCGAGCGCGGCATGGCCACCCTGCTGATCACCCACGATCTCGGCGTGGTCGCCCAACACGCCGACCGGGTGGCGATCATGTACGCCGGCCGCATCATGGAAAGCGCCCCGGTCCTCGAGCTGTTCGCCAATCCGCGCCACCCCTACACTCGCGGCCTGCTCGCCTGCGTGCCCAAACTCGGAGAGAAGCGCCGGCGCCTGACCCCGATCGAAGGGACGATCCCCGCGCCGGGACAGAGCCCCGAGGGGTGTCCGTTTCTCGAGCGCTGTCCGGAAGCATTTGCGCCATGCCGCGGCGAACTGCCGCCGCTGCTCGAGGTGAGCCCCGGACACAAGGTCCGCTGCTGGAGGTCGGCATGACCCCTCTGCTGGAAGTGCGCGACCTGCACAAGACCTTTACCCTGAAAGCGACCCGGCCGGGAGCCCCGCGCCAGGCCGTGCGCGCGGTCGACGGCGTCTCCTTCGGCCTGCTCCCCGGAGAAACGCTCGGCCTGGTGGGGGAATCGGGGTGCGGCAAATCGACCATCGCCAAGCTGCTGCTGCGGCTGATCGAACCGGACTCGGGATCGGTGTCCTTTGCCGGGCGGGAACTGGTCGGGCTGCCGCAGCGGGAACTGCTCCCCCTGCGCCGCGAGATGCAGATGATCTTCCAGGATCCCTTCTCGTCGCTCAACCCGCGTCAGAAGGTCGGCGACATCGTTGCCGAACCGCTGCTCGTACACGGTCTGGCGCACAGCGGCGAGCTGCGCGAACGGATGCTCGAACTGCTGCAGACCGTCGGCCTCTCCGCCGACCATGCCGACCGCTACCCGCATGAATTTTCCGGGGGCCAGCGGCAGCGCATCGGCATCGCCCGCGCCCTGGCGGTGCGGCCGAAGCTGGTGATCGCCGACGAACCGGTTTCCGCACTCGACCTCTCGATCCGGGCACAGATCGTCAATCTGCTCCAGGATCTGCAGGAGCAGTTCGGTCTCACCTACCTGTTCATCTCCCACGATCTCGGCATCATCGAACACATCTGCAACCGGGTGGCGGTCATGTACCTGGGACGCATCGTCGAACTGGCCCCGGCGGAAACGCTCTACCATGCGCCGCGCCATCCCTACACCGCGGCCCTGCTCCACGCCGTGCCGGTTACCGACCCGCATCGCGCCGCCCATCGGCCGCTCCTCGGCGGCGAAGACCCCTCCGCCGCCCACCCGCCGGCGGGGTGCCACTTCCACCCGCGCTGCCCCTACGCCCGCGTCATCTGCAAAACCCACTACCCGGAACTGAAAGAGCAGCAGCCAGGACACTTTGCCGCGTGTCATTTCAGCAGCGAAGTGGGAAAATTTCGAGTGGGGTGAGAGCGAGAGCACGCCCCTGCACGCTTCCGTCTTGAGCCATATGCTGACAACCCCCCAAGCAACTACCTGACTAGACCGCCCGGTCGAGCGGACTGCGCACCCCCTGCCCGCCCTTGTTCAGCACATGCGTGTAGATCATCGTCGTCTTCACGTTCGCGTGCCCCAGCAACTCCTGCACCGTGCGGATGTCGTAGCCGTCCTCCAACAGATGGGTGGCGAAGCAGTGGCGAAAAGTGTGCGGACCGACCTTCCTGGGGATCCCTGCCTCACGTACCGCCGCCTTTACCGCCTTCTGGATCGTCGACTCGTCCAGATGATGCCGGCGCCACTCCCCCGCCTCCACATCGAACGCGCGTGTCGCCGCCGGGAAGACGTACTGCCAGCGCCAGTCACGCCCGGCGTTGGGATACTTGCGCCCCAACGCCTGCGGCAGCCACACGTTGCCAAACCCTTGGGCGAGATCGTTGACATGCTGCTGGCGCACCTGCACCAGATGCCGGCGCAGATCGGCAACCAGCGCCTGCGGCAGCATGGTGCGGCGGTCCTTCCCCCCTTTGCCGTCGCGAATCAACAACTCCCCGGCAGCGAAGTCAATGTCCTGCACCCGCAATCGCAAGCCGTCGAGCAGACGCAGCCCCGCCCCGTAGAGCAACCCCGCCACCAGATAAGGCGTCCCCTCCATACTGTCGAGGATGCTG